>NZ_CP157355.1:3257879-3583667 GCF_040047665.1 Chitinibacter sp. FCG-7 | reverse complement strand
TGGTGGGTTTTATCGCATGTGAAGCAATAAGTTTTTTTAGCCCAGTATTTTGCAGTGCGCAATCAATTTCCTGTGAATGAAGAAAGGTTTTCAGCCTCCTGCTGACTTGATCCTTTTTTTATTTGAAATCCAATTGTATCGGCTGGCGCGATGTCCGGTACAAGTCGCAGCTGCATCAATTCATCGCGCCGAAATACGTGCAACACATGAGTTTGTGCGGCACTCGGTGTGGCAAATAGCCGCTCCAGTAGCGTCGTATTGGCACGCAAACCGTCAATTGCAACAATGACGTCACCTGCGGCCAGCCCGGCACGGCAGGCGGCTTGTTCATAAAATACATGGCTTACTTTAATCCCGGCCGCGTCGGTGCTGTAGCGACATCCCCAGCTCAAGGCCGGCCTGCTTAAGGATTCCTGCCAGCCGCCTTTATCATTCGAGCCTGTAGCAGGGCGCTCTTGCATTTCAATGCCGATATGATCCAGCAAGTCCGATAGCGGTAGCGGTTCAGTGCTGCGCAATGCCCGGTCAAAAAAGTCTTGCAGATCAAGCCCGCTGACCTCGGCGGCCAATGCCTCCCATTCTTGCTCGCCAACACCGCGTCCGTGCTGGTCAAAGTCCCGACCATAACGCAGCCACAGAGCCTGCATGACGTGATCGAGTGATTTCCGGTTTTGCGTCTGCTGGCGGATATGCAAGTCCAGGCACAGGGCAACCAGTGCCCCTTTGGTGTAATAGCTGACCAGCTCATTAGGGCTGTTTTCGTCCGGGCGATAATACTTTACCCAGGTATCCATACTGGAGTTTTCTAATGTTTGGCGTTGATGGCCATACCCCCTATAAACTGCAGTGGCAGTCTGCGCGAGTAATTGCAGATAGGTATCCAAGTCAATCAGGCCAGAGCGCAGCAGGCACAAGTCATCGTAATACGAGGTAATGCCTTCAAAAGCCCAAAGCAGGGTGGTGTAATTTTCCTGTTGCAGATCGTAGGGGGCAAAAGTGGCGGGTTTGATGCGTTTGACATTCCAGCTATGAAAGTATTCGTGGCTGCACAAACCCAGAAATTGCCGGTAGGCAGGCGTAATGCTTTCGTCACCGGCTTGGGGCAGATCGCTGCGATTGCAAATCAGTGCTGTACTGTTTCGATGCTCCAGCCCGCCATACCCATCGCCCACCGCCATGGTCATAAACAGATAGCGATCAAACGGCGCGGGCTCGCCAAACAGGTGAATTTGGTATTCGCAGATGGCTTTTAAATCACGGCTCAGGCGAGCCAGATCAGCCTGATGCCGGCCTGAAATGACCATCCGATGCGGCACGCCACACGCCTCAAATTCGACTGAAGCAAAATCACTCACTTCGACCGGGCAGTCAATCAGTTCGTCATAATTGCACGCAACATAATTACCAAAGCCCGCCTCATCAATCGATTCTGCTTTGAGGCCGGTGGCGACCTGCCAGTTTGAACCTGCGGCGAAATCCTGTGCATTGAGCTCAATATGGCAAGGGAGGTGCTCTTGCCCTTTTACCTGCAAAAAGACGCTGGTGCCATTAAAAAAGGCCCGGGTCTGATCTAGATAAGCGCCTCGAACAGATAAATCAAAGGCATACACCTCATAGCTCACCGTCAGCGGGCCTGGGCAGGGCGCCGCTTGCCAAGTGGATTTATCGCGTTTTTCCAGCGTCACAGCTTGCCCTGCACAGCTGGCGCTGATGTGCACCAGATTGCGGGCAAACTCACGAATCAGGTAACTGCCCGGTATCCAGCACGGCAGTTGCAGAATCTGCCCAGCCGGGTCGGGCTGGGTGATGGTTAATTGAACGGTAAAACGGTGCGATGCGAGATCGAGAGGTTTGATACTGTAGTGAATGCGCATTGAGATCGTCAGAGAAGGTTGATTATTTTTTAGCCGCCAGACCAATCTGGTTGCGGCCTGCTGCTTTGGCCTGATAGAGCGCCTGGTCTGCCGCATCGATCAGCTCTTGGGCGCTCATGCCTTCTTCCAGCTGGGCGACGCCTGCGCTAAATGTGGCGACAAAATGGCCATCCGTATTGGCTTGTGCCAGCTCGGCAAACTTGGCGCGTAGCTCGTCGGTTCTTTGAGCCGCACGGATCTGGGTATGGTCTGACCAGATCAGCGCAAACTCTTCGCCACCGTAGCGGCCGACCACATCGGCGTTGGGCATCGATTGCTTCAGAAAACGCGAGAGGCTTTTGATGACGCGATCACCGACACTGTGGCCGTAGCGATCATTGATCTGCTTGAAGTGATCAATATCGATCATGGCGTACGAAAGCTGGCGTGATTCTTTATGCGCCCGGGCGACTTCACGGCTTAGGGCTTCAATCAGGTTGGTGTGATTGAGCAAACCAGTCAGGCTATCCCGGGTCATCCAGCGTCTAAGTGTGCGATAGCGCTCGGCGGTAATGCTGACTGCCGCAATCAGCTCATCCGCTTCCATGTTTTTCACCAGAAAATCGTCTCCGCCCATGCTGCGAGCCATCAGCTGGCGACCTCGGTGTGTTTCTGTGGACAGAAAAACAATCGGCACCGAGTCAAACTGCGGCCGCTGGCGAATCAGTTTGGCAATTTCATCGCCTTGGCACTCGGGCATATAAACATCCAGCAGCAGAATATCCGGGTGAAACTCCTCCAGCCATTCAATGATTTTGAGCGGATCGGCCAGATGTTTAACAATCATGCCCGCGCCGCTCAGTGTTGAGCTGGCCCATTTGGCAACCGTGTCCGAGTCATCCACCAGCAGCACCTTGTACGGCAGAATATGTTCCAGCTCTTCAAGGTGATCGAGCCGGTCGATCAGCGTCTGCAGATGAATCGGGTAACTGATGAAGTCGGTTACGCCTGTGCGCAAAAAAGCGAGCTGCTCGGCCAGATTAATGCCCAGATTGGCCAGAAATATCGGCCCTTTGAACAGCTTTTTCAGTAGGGGCAAACATTGCTCGGCGCTGCTGTCGCTCATCCCGTTTTCGTCAAGCACCACAATGGAGGGCTTTTCTGTATACAGCGCAGCCAGCAGGGCGCTATTGCGCTCGAATACCATAAATTCAAACCCGAAAAACTGTAGCTGTCGCCCCAGTTCAGCAAAGGTCTGCGCATTGGGTGCGACAAAATAAATCAGTCTTTTGGTATAGATAGGCATGCGAGCTCTCTAACTCTAGGTCAGGAATGGTCCAGCGTCGTTAATAGACGGCGCCATTTTTTGGTTGGCCGACCTTTGATCTGCGGATGATCAAAACTCGGTTGCAGCGCTTTGGCAAATGCGTCGCGTTGCCGTTTTTCGACGCTGCGGGCTGTTTCGGTATAACGGGTTTTGGCCAGTTCTGCTGCACAGCGTTGTTCGGCCAGCTGCATGACTTCGACTTCAAACTCGCCGTGTGGGGCGCGAATCAGCAGGCAATCGCCCAATTTGAGTTGTCTGGCTGGTTTTGCCCGCTCGCCATTCAGGTTAACATGTCCAGCTTCGATGGCCGAGCTGGCGATAGAGCGGGTTTTGAAGAAGCGGGCTGCCCACAGCCATTTATCCAGACGCATTTTTTCTGCACAATCAAATAATTTCAACGCATTGCCATCTTACTATACACACTTGCCTGATTGCACATGGACAAAGCAACCTTATATCAACTCAAACAATTGCAAAAACGGCTTAAAGAGCAAACACGTGCAATCAGCAAAGCCCCGGTCAAGCCGCCATTAAGTGATGAGCAATTGTTTCTTAAGGCCATGCAGGGTGTGAAGCCAATCAATCGGGCTAGCCAATTTGAGCATCCCCAAATTCCTGCAAGCCCTTGGCCCAAGTTGCAAACGCCCCAGCTGGCTTTGCCGCATGAAGATGTCAGTGATTTCTGGCCCTGGGATGAGCTGGGTGCGACTGAGCAGTTGCTCTTTGCCAAGCCCGGTTTGCGTCTGGATGCGCTGAGAAAGCTCAAGCGTGGGCAATATGGCATTGAGGCTGAGCTGGATTTGCATGGCGAGAGTACCGAGAGTGCCCGCCAGAAGGTGATTGTTTTTCTGGATCGCTGCATGCAAAGGCAGCAGCGCTGCGTACGCATTATCCATGGTAAGGGGTTAAGTTCACGTGACGGGCAGCCAGTACTCAAACTCAAGCTGAAAAACTGGCTGGTACAGCGAGCCGAGGTGCTGGCTTTTGCGCAAGCCAAGCCCGCACAAGGCGCTGATGGCGCTGTATTGGTCTTATTAAAATCAGGACGATCAAAATGAAATTGCAATCCATACCCATTAATTACCGCCACTGGATGCTTGTCATCTGGTTGCTGGCCTTATTGATCGGCTCTTTACTGCCTCTCTCTGGCTCGCCTAGCATCCAGCATGGCGACAAAATCCAGCATTTCATCGGCTACGCCGTCCTAGCGATTCTCATTTTCCGAGTTCGTACCCGCGTTGGCCTGGCTTTTGCTCTGGCGACGACATTTGGTGTGCTGATTGAATTTGCCCAAGGTCTAACACCTTGGCGAAGCTTTGATCCAGCCGATATGCTGGCCAATGCGCTGGGCGCTTTGCTGGGGCTCTCGGTGTGGTACTGGTGTTCAAGAAGGAAAATTGATTGACATTCTTGCCGCTGAGGGCCGGTGTCAATATTTACCTATGTCAGGGTAATCAATTCGATGTCTTCCGGCTGGTCAGAGGAATAGAATATGAGTAACAAATCAGGGCTGTAGTTGATCCCACGTTGGCGGTATCCAAATGTAGGCAGCTTTGATCGACAACAAACTGAAAAAACTGACCTGAATCAAGTTTGTTTGGGTGTAAGTTGCTACGATAGTTTGATGTCATTATTAGTATCGGCCGATACCGTATCGTCCGGGCAATGGTAAAACACGCCAAAAGCTGTTTTGGCCCATGATGTCTAGCCGACATCGCCACAAGGAGATTCCCATGAACGCCCCAATCGACAAATCTTTGGATCAATCACAACTGGACGCCTGGCGTGATTTTGCCGCAGGTGACTGGCAAACCAAGGTCGAAGTACGTGATTTCATTCAGGCGAACTACACCCCGTATCTCGGTGATGATAGCTTCCTTGCGGGCCCGACCGAGCGAACAACTCAATTGTGGAGCGAATTGTCGGCCTTGCTCAAAGAAGAGCGCAAGCGCGGGGTGCTGGAAGTCTCTGCCCAGTTTGGCTCAACGATCACTGCGCATGATGCGGGCTATATCAACAAAAATCTTGAAACCATCGTTGGCCTGCAAACCGATGCGCCGCTACGTCGCGCAATTATGCCCAATGGCGGTTTACGCATGGTGCAGAACGGCTTGGCTGCCTATCACTTCGAAATGAACCCGCAAATCGAAGAGATTTACACCAAGTACCGCAAAGATCATAACAATGCCGTATTTGACGCCTATACGCCGGAAATCATGGCGTGTCGCAGCTCGGGTGTGATTACCGGCCTGCCAGATTCTTACGGCCGAGGCCGGATTATCGGTGACTACCGCCGTGTCGCTCTGTACGGCGTTGATTTCCTGATTGCGGATAAGAAACGCGAAAAAGTAGAGCTGGACGATGTGCCATTTACCGAATCAGTAATTCGTCTTCGCGAAGAGCTGGCCGAGCAGATCAAAGCGTTGAATGAATTGAAAATCATGGCCAAGAAATATGGCTTTGATATCAGCCGCCCAGCCGCCACGGCACAGGAAGCCGTGCAATGGCTGTACTTCGGCTACCTTGCCGCCGTGAAAGAGCAAAACGGCGCAGCAATGTCGATTGGCCGTATCTCCACATTCCTGGATATTTATTTTGAGCGCGACATTAAAGAAGGCCGTATCGACGAAGCGCAAGCGCAGGAGTACATCGACCATCTGGTGATGAAACTGCGTATTGTCCGCTTCCTGCGTACGCCCGAATACGATGATCTGTTCTCGGGTGATCCAACCTGGGTAACCGAGTCGATTGGCGGCACCGGTGAAGATGGCCGCACTCTGGTGACCAAATCGAGCTTCCGTGTACTCAATACGCTGTATAACCTGGGCCCAGCGCCAGAGCCTAATCTGACTGTATTGTGGTCAACGTCATTCCCGCAAGGCTTTAAAGAATTCTGCGCAAAAGTGTCGATCGACACTTCTGCGATCCAGTACGAAAACGACGATTTGATGCGCCCGAAATGGGGCGATGATTACGCGATTGCGTGTTGCGTATCGGCGATGCGTGTGGGCAAACAAATGCAGTTCTTTGGCGCGCGGGTGAACTTAGCCAAAGCGATGTTGTACGCGATTAATGGCGGTGTGGACGAGAAAACCGGCAAAGTGGTCGCCAAAGGCTTTGAGCCGATCAAAGGCGATGTACTTGAGTACGACGAATTGATGGCCAAATACGACAAAATGCTTGATTGGCTGGCCAAAACCTACGTGACTGCGCTTAATTCAATTCACTACATGCACGATAAATACGCGTACGAACGTATCGAGATGGCTCTGCACGATCGTGACATCTTGCGCACGATGGCTTGCGGTATCGCTGGCTTGTCGGTGGCTGCGGATTCATTGTCAGCGGTTAAACACGCCAAAGTGCATATCAAACGCAATGAATCAGGCCTTGCCGTGGATTATGTGATTGAAGGCGAATATCCGGCTTACGGCAATAACGATGACCGTGCCGATGACATCGCGGTATGGCTGTCAACGGCGTTTATGGAAAAAATCAAAGCGCAGCCCGTGTTCTACCGTGATTCAATGCCAACTCAGTCGGTGTTGACGATTACTTCCAACGTGGTTTACGGCAAAAAAACCGGTAATACGCCAGACGGCCGTCGTTCAGGCGCACCATTCTCACCGGGCGCGAACCCGATGAATGGCCGTGACACCAATGGTTTTGTCGCCGCAGGTTTCTCGGTATCGAAGATTCCATACGAATCAGCACTTGATGGCGTGTCCTGGACTGCGTCAATGACGCCAGACGCCTTGGGTCACAACGCCGCAGATCGCGTAAAAACACTGGCTGCTTCGATTGATGGCTTGTTTGGCCCGCACGGCGAAGAATGCTCGATGTGTGAAAGCGCCGACAAAGTGGATCAAAAATTGGCTGAGCTGGAAACGTTGGAAGATGGGCCAGACCAATTATTCCATTTGAATATGAATGTACTGAATAAAGACACCTTGATGGATGCGATGGAACATCCGGAAAACTATCCGCAATTGACGATTCGTGTTTCAGGCTATGCGGTGAATTTTGTGAAATTGACCCGCGAGCAGCAGCTGGACGTGATCAATCGCACCTTCCATGCCAAGTGTTAATTGAGTGTCGCGAGCAGGGTGGGCCTCAAAGGGTATTGCCCTACAAGCCAATACTGGATTGCTCTGTAGTCATATACCCAAAAGGAAAGCAAAATGGCGCAATTGTTTCATCTCAATATGAATGTGTTGAATAAAGAAACGCTGGAAGACGCGATGGCCAATCCGGACAAATATCCACAGCTGACCGTGCGGGTTTCGGGTTACGCGGTGAATTTTGTCAAATTAACGCGCGAGCAGCAGCTTGATGTCATTAACCGGACCTTCCACGAAAAGTGTTAAGCTGAAATGGCCATCTAGGAAAAACGGATCCGGGTGATCCGTTTTTTTATTGCCGCGCCGCCAAGGCGCCCATCATCACGAGAATTCCACGAGCATAATCATGACCCCTATCGAACTCATTGAGCAGCCCGGCAAGCCGCTGGGCGAGATTGTACCCGCCGCCTTCGACGCCGATGGCAAGCAATTTGGCTACGTGCATTCAATCGAAACGGGCGCAGCGGTCGATGGGCCGGGAATGCGCTTTGCACTGTTTGTGTCTGGCTGCCAGTTTCGCTGCCTGTATTGTCACAACCCGGACACCTGGAAGTTGCACACGGGCAAGCCGTGGACCGTGGACGCCATCGTGGCGGAAATTGGCAAATACGCCAGCTTTCTGCGCGTTGCGGGTGGTTTGACCATTTCCGGCGGCGAGCCGCTGATGCAGGCGCATTTTATCGGCGAGATTTTCCGCCGCGCCAAACAGGAGATGCGGCTGCATACCGCGCTCGATACCCAGGGGTTTCTGGCGGCGCATTTGCCCGATGCCTATTTCGACAATATCGATCTGGTACTGCTCGATATCAAACAGATGAACCCGGAAAAATACGAAGCATTAACCGGCAAGCCGCTGCAGCCGACGCTGGATTTTGCCCAGCGGCTATTTAAAATGGGCAAGAAAATCTGGCTGCGCTACGTGCTGGTGCCCGGCTGGTCCGATGACGAAGCCGACGTGCAGAAGCTGGCTGATTATCTGGCGCAGCTGAATCAGGCTTACCCCGGTGTGCTGGAACGGGTAGAAGTACTGCCTTTTCATAAAATGGGCGAAAACAAATGGGCCGAGCTGGGGCTGAAGTATGAGCTGGGCGACACTAAACCACCGAGCACCGAATTGACGCATCGCGTGCGCGAGCAATTTAGAGCGCAGGGGATTTTTTGCTGTTAGATCGGTTTAAAAATCATGGGTAAGTGAATGGGTATGGCTCTATAGTCCATGATTTATATGATCTACAGAGCTATACCTAATAAAAAACCTCGCGCTAGCGAGGTTTTTTATTGCTACTTGCTGCCACTGATTGAAAAACAGCAAAGTGCGATTACTTCTCGCTCAGTGCTTCAACGCCTGGCAATGCCTTGCCTTCCAGGAATTCCAGTGAAGCGCCGCCGCCGGTTGAAACGTGGCTCACTTTGTCTTCCAAGCCCGCTTTTTCCACCGCCGCGACTGAGTCACCACCACCGACCACGGTGATGGCACCATTGGCAGTCGCATCCACCAGTGCGTGGGCTACAGCGAATGTGCCTTCGGCCGATGCGTCAATTTCAAATACGCCCATCGGGCCGTTCCACAGCACAGTTTTGGCTGATTTGATGATCTCAGCATACGCAGCGCGCGTGGCAGAGCCAATATCCACGCCTTCCTGATCGGCTGGAATCGCGGTGGATTTTACTTCTACCAAGCCATCCAAAGTTCGTGCGTCAAAATTGAGCGCGTGCGTCACCATCGTGTCGCTTGGCAAGACCAGTTTGTCACCCGCTTGTGCCATCAATTCACGCGCCAGATCGACTTTATCGTTCTCACACAGCGATTGGCCGATCTCGTAGCCTTGCGCTTTCAGGAAAGTAAACGCCATGCCGCCGCCGATAATCAGCTTGTCCACTTTAGGTAGCAGGGCTTGAATCACGTCGATTTTGCCGGAGATTTTTGAGCCGCCAATGATTGCGACCAATGGACGAACAGGTTTATTCACTGCTTCGCCAAGGAAATCGAGCTCTTTTTTCAGCAAGTAGCCAGCAGCGCGCGGCAATTCAACGCCGACCATTGATGAGTGCGCACGATGCGCCGTACCAAAGGCATCATTGACAAACACATCGCCCAGTTTTGACAAGCTAGCGCGGAAAGCAGCGACTTGGGCTGGATCAGCTTTTACCGAATTGCCGTCAGCGTCTTTGGCTTTGCCTTCTTCTTCGATATGGAAACGCACGTTTTCCAGCAGCACCACTTGACCCGCCGCCAGATTGGCACAAGCGGCTTCCACTTCAGTGCCCACGCAATCGGCGAGGAAAGTGACTGGGCTGCCGAGCAATTCTTGCAGACGGGTGGCAACCGGAGCCAGGCTGTATTTCTCTACTTTCTGACCATTGGGGCGGCCCAGATGCGACATCAGTACAACTGAAGCGCCTTGCGCAAGGGCATAGCGAATCGTTGGCAGCGCTGCGCGGATGCGTTTGTCGCTTTCCACCACGCCATTTTTGACTGGCACGTTAAAGTCAACACGAATCAGTACACGTTTGCCTGCGAGATCGAGATCTTCAATAAACAGCTTAGCCATAGAGTCCCCAAAAATGGTGAAGTGAACAAAAGCCAATTGTACCGTGTCTGCAGGGCTTGAAGCTGACGCGGATTAAAGTTTCTGCAGAGTTTTAGCTTTATTGCGGGCAAAAACCGCGCTGACTGAAAACTGCAGCCCCAAAATCCACTATCATAGCGAGCACTTCTGACTTGCCCCGAGACGCTTTATGCCCCGTTTTTATCCTGAGCCGGAATTTTCGCATGCCAGCCCGAGCAAGATCGGCGTCCTGTTGGTGAATCTAGGCTCGCCCGACGCGCCCACGGCCAAAGCGGTCCGTCCATATTTAAAGCAGTTTTTATCCGACCCGCGTGTGGTTGAAATCCCCAGGCCGATTTGGTGGCTGATTCTGAATGGCATTATTCTGAATATCAGGCCCAAAAAAAGCGCAGCCAAGTACGCCAGTATCTGGACCAAAGATGGCTCGCCGCTGCGCGTCTGGACTGAAAAGCAGGCCAAGCTGGTCAAAGGGGCTCTGGGCGAACAATTCAAAGGCGAATTAGTCGTTGATTACGCAATGCGCTACGGCAATCCATCGATTGAGGCGCAGATTCTGAAAATGAAGGCGCAAAACTGCCAGCATCTGGTCGTGGTGCCGATGTATCCGCAATACGCGGCCAGTACCAGCGCGAGCGTATTTGACGAAGTGGCGCGCGTATTGCAGAAAACCCGTTTTCAACCCGCCTTGCGCATGGTTGCACCCTTTTATGATGAGGCGGCCTATATTGATGCGCTGGCGCAGAGCGTACGCGAGCATTGGCAACGCAATGGCCGGGGTGATCATTTGCTAATGAGCTTTCATGGTGTTCCTCGCTATACGCTGGACAAGGGCGATCCTTATCATTGCCACGCCTACAAAACCGGGCGTTTACTCGCAGAGGCGCTGCAGCTGGAAAAAGGGCAGTACACGGTGGCGTTTCAGTCGCGCTTTGGCAAGGCCGAATGGCTCAAACCCTATACCACCGACATGCTGCACCAACTGGCCAAGCAGCAGCTGGGTCAGCTTGACGTCATTTGCCCCGGGTTTGTGGCCGATTGTCTGGAAACACTGGAAGAAATCGCCATGGAAGGGCGCGACGATTATCAGGCCGCTGGTGGGCAGAAATATGCTTTCATCCCGTGCTTGAATGATCATCCCGCGTGGATTTCCGGCCTTTCCGGGCTGATTTCCCGTGAGCTGACAAGTTGGCTGACAAACGGTAAATCTACCAGAAATGACAAAACCCTTTTGGAACAAAGGGATATCGCAGCTAGGTCTTTAGGCTTACAAAAATGATCTTGGGCTTTACAGAAATTAACGCTACACTCTGCGGTAAGTTTATTCTTACAAAAAGGGGAATTACCAATGGCTACACGTCTATTTCTGGCTGAAGACGATCTGATTCTGGCCGATGCGCTGAAAACCAGCTTGTCACAAGCCGAATTTCAGTGCGATTGCGTGAATGATGGCGCTCTGGCCCTGCAAATCTTGCTGCACAACGACTATGACGCCGTGGTGCTCGATATTGGCCTACCCAATATGGACGGTCTGACTGTATTGCGCAATGTGCGCCAGCACAAACCTTCCTTGCCTATCCTGATCTTGACGGCGCTGGATGGTCTGGACGAGCGTGTTGCGGGTCTGGACGCCGGTGCCGACGACTACCTGACCAAACCTTTCGAGTTTTCTGAGCTGGAAGCGCGTCTGCGTGCCTTGTTGCGCCGCAGCCAAATCTTGCCGCAATCGGTGCAGCAACTGGGCAATCTGCGCCTGGATCGCGCCGGTCAGCGCGCATGGTGCAATGATTCTCCGCTCGATTTGTCGGCTCGCGAACTGACGGTGCTGGAAATTTTGATGTCCAATATCGACCGCGTGGTGACTAAAGAGCAAATCGTGAGCGAGCTGGGCAATGAAAACGCCGAAGTGGGTCTGAATGCCATCGAGGTGTACGTACATCGCCTGCGCAAAAAACTGGAACCATGTGGTGTTGTAATCCGCACGATTCGTGGTCTGGGTTACCTTCTCGAAAAACAGCAACCTTTGGCCGCGGATGCAAGTAACTAAGCAATCTTTACAGCGCCAGATCTTGTTATGGACCGTGTTGCCCTTGCTTGCCTTATGGTCAGCAGGGGCAGCTGTCATTTATCTGGCCTCATTTCAATTTGCCAATGAAAGCAATGACGCAGCGCTGATGCGCCTTGGTCGCGTCATCGCCCAACAGATTTCACAATCGCTACAAGCAGCACAATCTGCTCCCGACAAGCAGCAAAGCCTTGATCCCGCAGTGCTGACGGCACAAAGTCGCCAGCTCTTTGCCGCCGTGGCCGATGAAAATGTTCATCTAGCCGTGCAGGTTGGGGGTGAGCTGATTCTGGGGCAGCCACTGCGCGCGTTTGCCAGCGAAGTGAGCGAAAGCGCCGCTACTATTCATGAAGTCCATGAAGTGAAGGTTGCGCAAGAGCCACATCGCGTGCTGCATATCCAGCAACTTGCCAGTCGCAATCTGCCCGCTATCCAGATCGAAATCGCCAAAGATACCGCCGCCCAGTCGCAGGCTTTTCAGCGCTATCTGCTGAATATGGCACTGCCGCTGGTGCCGATGCTGTTGCTGGTCAGCGTGTTGGTCTGGTTCGGTGTTCGACACAGTTTAAAGCCACTGCGCACGCTTAAGCTGCTGGTTGAAACGCGGCAAGCGCAGGATTTATCGCCTTTGTCGCTGGACAATGCGCCAGAAGAATTAAACGCATTATCCAGCGCGCTGAACCAGTTGCTGGCCAGCACCGAAGAGAGTATGAATCGCCAGCGCCGCTTTATTGCCGACGCCGCGCATCAGCTACGCACACCGCTGGCGGGGTTGAAATCGCAAACCGAGCTGGCCATGCGTGAGAATAGCCCCGAAGGGCTGCGCGACCGGCTCAATATGGTGCACACCAGTGCAACGCGCAGTATTCACCTGGTGAATCAATTGCTCACGCTGGCACGCTCCGAGCCCGGCAGCCTCAACGGCATTCCAAAAGTCAAAATGGATCTGGCGCGCCTGATTCGCGACCTGACCGGCGAGCTGGTGCCGCGCGCGCTGGCTGCGCGTATTGATCTGGGTTGCGATTGCCTGGTCAGCGAGGCGTGGATTGAAGGTAATTCGGCCTTGCTGCGAGAGCTGTTTATCAATCTGGTGGAAAACGCCATCAAATACATCCCGCGCGACGGTAGCGTGACCGTGCGGCTAACTGAAAACGAGCAGCAGTATCTTGTTGACGTGGAAGACAATGGTGCGGGCATTCCCGATGCCGACAAGCAGCGCGTTTTTGAGCGCTTCTTCCGCCGCGAACAAACCGGTAACGGTTGCGGTTTGGGGATGGCGATTGTGCGCGAAATCGTCGAGCGCCACAGCGGCAAGGTCGAATTGAAAGATGCCGTGCCGCATGGCCTGATTGTCCACGTTGTTCTGCCAAAAAATCTCGCCACGGTTTGACCCACACCGGCTGGTGTATCCAGGTTTTCAGTAGGCTCAGTGCCGCCTTGCCTTGATGGGCCATGCCAGCCAGCACTCCCCTGTAAGTGCTGGCGCTCGATTGAGCGCCAGCAGCTTATTTTTCTGCTCCAAATCTATTCAGGATTTTTTGGCTAAAACCTCGTAAAATCCTAGCTTTTAGAATGTCCGGCTTTGTCCATTATGCAAAAGAAAATCATCCACGGCTTTCACGCCGTTACCGCCCGTTTGCGTCGCTTTCCCGATAGTGTGCTGGAGTTGTACGTCAGCAGCGAGCGTACCGACCCGCGGATGAAGGATCTGCTTAAAGCCGCCAAAGACGCCGATCAGAAAGTCACCCCAATGTCGTCGGATCGTCTCGACGGCTTGGCTGGGCACGTTCGCCACCAAGGCGTTGCGGCGATGATCGACACCGAGCGCAGCTATCTGTCGATTGAAGACGTGCTTGATGATCTGGACGAACCAGCATTTCTGCTGATTCTGGACGGCATTACTGATCCGCATAATCTGGGTGCTTGCTTGCGCGTCGCCGATGCAATGGGCGTGCACGCGGTGATTGCACCGAAAGATAAATGCGTTGGCATTAACGCAACGGTGTCGAAAGTGGCCTGCGGCGCGGCCGAAGTCGTTCCGTATGTGATGGTGACGAATCTGGCGCGCACGATCCGCGATCTGAAAGAGCGCGGCATCTGGATTGTCGGCACCGATGCCGAAGGCTCTTGCGATCTGTTCAGCTACGATCAAACTGGCCCGGTGGCGTGGGTGCTGGGCAACGAGGGCGACGGCATGCGCCGCCTGACGCGTGAGTTGTGCGATACGCTGGTGTCGATTCCAATGTTTGGTTCGGTTGAAAGCCTGAATGTGTCGGTGGCGACGGGGATTGTGCTGTCGGAAAGCCGTCGTCAGCGTCTCGTTGCGGCCAAGAAAAGCGCACCAACTACGTAATATTGTTTCAGTTTGACGCGCCAATTCGGTGCGCAGACGGATGCGCTTAGCTTTAACCCAAGGGGTATTGCTCTGTAGATCAATTAGCTATTGATCTGCTCAGTAATACCCTTTGGTCATTACTTGGCATGCCTTATGCTAAATCCAGATTGTCAGTACTACGCCATTCTGGAGGACAAAATGCCAAGCACCACTGCCAGCACCCGCTTTGAATTTCGCCTGCGCGAGCATTCGCAACGGCGCACGATGGCGCGCGAAACGCATTCCTCACCCTATCCGCACTTGCCAACGCCGGGGCGCATCAGCCATCTGGCTTATTTGAATCACCATCTGAGCCTGGCTAACGAGCAATGGCTAATCGGCCAGCTGGCGCGGCACTATGGCCAGTTGCCGCCAGAGCCGCATGTCAATCACTTCAGCCTCGATCTCGGTCATTGCCGCTTGCTGTGGATGCGCTATAGCGAGTTTTCCAGCCTGAGCGTCAGCGCGGCGTTCACGGAAGGCGAGGTGCCGTTTGCGTGTCCGGCGCTGGCCGAGCTGCCTGCCGACTGGCTGGCGCAACTGCCGGGCAATATGCTGGTGGCCATCCATGCGCTGGTTCTGCCGCATACGGCGTTGCCGCCCACTTTACCGTCGTTGGCCAAGCACTATTTTGCCGGCAATGAGCTGGTTGGCGCGGAGATCGGTGACGGCGCGGGCATGGTGTATAGCGATTTTCAGCAAGCTGAAAATGGTTTTGTCCGCTATTTGCTGGCCGATCGTTTTATGGGGCGACGCCAAGCGGGGCGGATGTTACAGCGCTTGTTTGACATCGAAAGCTATCGCAGCCTAGCAATGCTCGCGCCACCGCTGGCAGACACAATTTCGCCCGAGCTGATGGCGGCCGATCGCGAGCTGGCCGAACTAACCAGTAGCATTTCGCACGCCAGAGCCGCAGACGAGCCGCAATTGCTTGATCGATTGACGCAGCTCTCGGCACAAATCGAAAGCGCTTTGTCGCAAACCGATTATCGTTTTAGTGCTTCGCACGCCTACTACGAAATCGTGCTGCGACGGCTGGGCGAATTGCGCGAGTTCCGCATTCAGGGCTTGCAGCCGTTCACGCAGTTTTTGACCCGCCGACTGATGCCGGCGTTGGAGCATTGTCAGGTGGTCGCGCGGCGGCAACGCGAGCTGGCCGAGCGTGTTAGCCGCGCCACCTTACTGCTGCGCACCCGTGTCGATGTGACGCTGGAGCAGCAAAATCAGAGCATCCTCTCCGCCATGTCACAACGTGCCAATTTGCAATTGCGCCTGCAGGAAACCGTGGAGGGCTTGTCGGTCGCGGCCATCAGCTACTACGTCATCGGGCTGCTGGTATATGGCTTGAAAGGGCTAAAAGCGGCAGGCGTGCATCTGAATGTCGAGCTAACGAGCGCGCTGCTGATTCCCTTGGTGGTCGGTGTGTTGGTACTGGGGATGCGCCGGGTTCGGCGGCTGGCTCATCGTTCGAGCAGTTCAGATCTGCATTCCTGACCATGGCCGTGGATTGGGTGCGTTCTGAATTACCACCGACATCAGCGAAGCCCGCTTCGCTGCAGTACCGAAAATGCCCGGAGCAAGAACAGGCGAAAACAGTTACAATCCGGCTTTTGTCACCCTGCGGGTCAGGGCTGGCCACGATATTTAATACAGCGCCGCACTGCGACCCCAACAGTAGTTAACTATGCCTTTAAATTTACCGATTATCCTCACCTGGCTGCGCGTCGCGCTGATTCCCGTGTTTGTTGGCGTGTTTTATCTGCCGCAAGCCGAATATCCGCTGGTTTGGCAAAATATCGTTGGCACGCTGCTGTTTGCGCTGGCGGCAGTCACGGACTGGTTTGATGGTTTTCTGGCGCGGCGCTGGAATCAGACCAGCCAGTTTGGCGCGTTTCTTGATCCGGTTGCCGACAAGCTGATGGTTGCTGCTGCACTGATTCTGCTGGTCGAGATCGACCGCGCGCCGTCGTGGCTGGCGGTGATTATCATTGGCCGCGAAATCACTATTTCGGCGCTGCGCGAGTGGATGGCGCAATTGGGTAAGTCCAAGTCCGTCGCGGTCAATATGATCGGCAAGCTGAAAACCACCGCACAAATGGTCGCCATTTTGCTCTTGCTGTGGTGGGAGCCGCTGGTGCCGCATGTTTCAACGCCACTCCTAGGCACGATTGCGCTGTATCTGGCAGGCATTCTGACGATTGTGTCGATGTTTTACTATCTGCGTGTCGCTGCCGAGCAATTTAAAAATCAGTAAGCCGCCGATCTATGATGTATTGCCTTGTGGGTGGTATACGGATTGAGCTTGATGAAGATACCCCGTAGGGTATAAATGCCCAAAAACTTTGCCTTGCTGGCTATTGCCGGCTTTTACTTCTGCTATTTCGCTTTCAACGGCATCTTTTCCCCGTACTGGGGGCTGTATCTGGCAGGTCTGGCTTTTCCTGCCTGGCAAATCGGCATTCTAACCAGTCTGACGCAAATCAACCGGATTTATGCGCCAGCTCTTTGGGGTTGGCTGGCTGATCGCAGCGGCAAGCGCCAGCTGATTCTGCGGCTGGCGGGAGCGTGCGGGCTGTTGTTTTTTATCCCGCTGCTGGTGGCGCAAAGCTTCTGGCCGATTTTTATCGCGGTCTTTTTAGGTAGCTTTTTCTGGAGCGCCGCGCTGCCGCTGGTTGAGGCGACAGCGATGAGCCTGCTTAAAGGCGATTCGGGCGCGTATTCGCGCTTGCGCATCTGGGGCTCGATCGGTTTTGTCGTCGCCACGATGACAGCAGGCTATCTGATCGAGGCGCAAGGCGTTGCCGTCTTGCCCATGTCGGTGATTGCGATTATGGCCAGTCTGGCGCTGTATTGCTGGTGGGTGCCCGAAGCGCCGTCCACGCCAGTCACCCAGAACACACAGGCCGGATTTGGCGAGATTCTGCGTCAACGTGAAGTGCAATCGCTGCTGGCATCGTGCTTTCTGATGGCCTTGGCGCACGGGCCTTATTACAGCTTTTATTCGATTTACGTGGCCGATCAAGGGTATAGCAAAAGCACCATTGCCTGGTTCTGGACGCTGGGCGTACTGGCTGAAATTGCGATTTTCTGGCTGATGCCACGGCTAAATCTGCGCTTTAGCCAGAAAATGATCCTGCTGTTTGGCTTGGCGATTGGTGCGGCGCGCTTCGGGGTCATTGCCTGGGGCATTGCCTCGCTGCCGTTGCTCTTGCTGGCCCAATTGGCGCATGCATTCACTTTTGGCAGTAATCACGCCGTGAATATGGCCTATATTCACCGCTACTTTACTGGTCGTCATCAGGCCAAGGGGCAAGCGCTGTATATTGCGATGTCGTTTGGGATTGGCGGCAGCCTGGGTGGCATACTGGCAGGGCTGGCTTGGCAGTCACTGGGTGGAGAATGGGTGTTTAGTTTGGCTGCGCTATCGTGTGCTCTGGGTGGTATTATTGCCTGGCGCGGCCTGCCAAAGATTGAGTAAAGGGTATTGGCTTGCAGGGCTGATCAGCACTAGACTAGCGGCATATACCCAGAAAAAAGGACGTGCAATGATTATTGTAATGAAACTTTCGGCCACCGATGCGCAGGTGGCCGCCGTGGTCGGCCTGATTCGTGAGTCCGGCCTCAAAGAACATGTTTCGCGTGGCTCGGAGCTGGTGATTATTGGTGCGATGGGTGACGAAGACCTGCTGGATGCTTCGCGCTTTGAAATCCTGCCCGGCGTCGAGCGTGTCACGCGGATCATGAAGCAATACAAAATCGTATCGCGCGATACGCATCCGGCGGGCTCGATTATCCAGATTTGCGGCATCCCGCTGGGTGGCCAGCAAATTCAAGTGATTGGCGGGCCTTGCTCGATTGAAACGCAGCCGCAAATGGACGAAGCCGCCGCTGGTGTGGCCGCAGCAGGCTGCCGGTTGATGCGTGGTGGCGCTTTCAAGCCGCGAACGAGCCCGTATGCATTTCAGGGCCTGGGTGTCGAGGGCTTGGAGATGTTCCAAACGGCAGCCAGACGTCACAATCTGCCTATCGTGACCGAGCTGATGGACGTACGCATGCTCGATACCTTTATGGAATACGACGTTGACGTCATCCAGATCGGCGCGCGCAATATGCAAAATTTTGACTTGCTCAAAGAAGTAGGGCGCGTCAACAAGCCGATTATTCTCAAGCGCGGCTTGTCAGCCACCATTAACGAATGGCTGATGGCCGCCGAATACATTGCCGCAGGCGGCAATCACAATATTATTTTCTGCGAGCGCGGCATCCGCACGTTTGAAACTGCGTACCGTAATGTGCTCGATGTGACGGCGATACCGGTTTTAAAGCGCGAAACGCATCTGCCAGTGATTGTTGACCCAAGCCACGCGGGCGGCAAAGCCTGGATGGTGCCTGCGCTGGCGCTAGCGGCGGTAGCCGCTGGTGCGGATGGCCTGCTGATCGAAATGCACCCCAACCCAGCCGAGGCCTGGTGCGACGCCGATCAGGCGCTGTCGCCGCCGCAACTGAACGAGCTGATGACCACCTTGGGCGCGATTGCGCTGGCAGTGGGCCGTTCCATCTAAGCCTAAAAATACGCTAGGAAAAATATGAATAAATTAATGCTGACTCTGGCGGCTCTAGCCAGCCTGCAGACTGCCACTGTAGCCAGTGCCACGAGTACCACGGCGGCGACTCAGCTGACTGGTAAGTATCAATTGGTCGAGCTGAACGCCCAGCCTGTTTCATCATTTGATCAAGCAGCCATTACGCTGACAATTTCGGCCGATGGCAAACTGTCCGGTTTTGCCGGTTGTAACCGTTTTCACAGCAAACTGACTGCCGAGCCACTGCGCATTGGTCCTGTCGCCAGCACGCGCAAACTGTGCCCGTACCCGGCAGTAATGCAGCAAGAGCAGGCATTCTTAAATGCCTTAAATCGAGCTAGTGCGCTTGAACGCATAGCACCATCGGGCCTGGTTTTGCGTGATCAGGCTAATCAATCGCTGCAATTTATACTGATTGCCAAGCCCGTTGAGAAGGTGATCTGGGTGGGGCCACGCAAGAAAGATTGCGTCGCAGGCGTAATGAAAACGCAGTGTCTGCAACATAAAACCAGCAAAAATAGCCAGTGGCTCAATTTTTATGGCGAGATCACCGGTTTTGATTGGCAAGAAGGCAAGCGCTACAAGTTGAAGGTGCGCGAGGAGCAGATTGCCAATCCGCCAGCCGATGCCAGCAGCATCAAAACCAGTCTAGTCAAAGTGTTATCAAGCCGATGAGCGCCCAAAAAATCAACAAACTGGTTCTGCTGGGTACAGGCTTGATTGGTGGCTCTTTCTCGCTGGCGCTTAAGCGGGCGCGATTGGTTGGCGAAGTGGTCGGCGTTGGTCGCAATGCGGCTAATCTGGCTCGTGCAATTGAGTTGCGGGTGATTGATGTCGCCAGCCATGACGCAGCGCAAGCCGTGCAGGGCGCTGATCTGGTGTTTCTCGGTACACCAGTCGGCCAGATGGACGCGCTGATGGCACAGATTGCGCCACATTTGCCGCCGCACTGCATTGTGACTGATGGCGGCTCAACCAAGCAGGATGTTTGCGCGCTCTACCGGCAATTTTTGCCCAATCAGCTGGCAAGCTGCGTGCCGGGGCATCCGATTGCAGGTTCCGATTTGTCGGGCGCAAGCGCAGCAACGTATGGCCTGTATGAAGGTCGTCGCATTGTTTTGACGCCCTTGGCGGAAACCTCGGCTGAGGCTCTGGGAACGGTGCGCACGCTATGGCAGGCCTGCGGGGCGATTGTTTATGAAATGGACGCCGCAACGCACGATGGCGTTTTTGCTGCGGTTAGCCATGTACCGCATCTAGTGTCTTTCGCCTATATGAATGCTGTGCTGGGTAAGGATAATGGCGAGCAGTGTCTGGATTTTGCCGGCACCGGTTTTCGTGACTTTACTCGCATCGCTGGATCACACCCGGAAATGTGGCGCGACATTACACTGGCCAATCGGGATGCAATCCTGACTGATTTGCGAGCCAATGTGGCGCAGCTGCAGTCGCTGATTGCGCTCATTGAGGTCGGCGAGTCGGACGCATTAACCGAATACATTAATCAGGCCAGTCAGGCGCGTAGTGCCTGGGGCAAAAAACGCATTTGATTACTCCGCCAAGGATTGTGATGACTTATCAAGCTGCTTCAAATCGCTATGAAACGATGCCTTACCGTCGCTGTGGTCGCAGCGGCCTGAAACTACCGGCCCTGTCTTTGGGCATGTGGCACAATTTTGGCGACAACAAACCATTCGATAATAGCCGCGCGATGGTGCTGCGTGCTTTCGATCTGGGTATTACGCATTTTGATCTGGCGAATAATTACGGCCCCAAGCCCGGCGCAGCCGAAGAAACGATGGGGCGTTTGCTAAAAACCGATCTGGCGGTGTATCGCGATGAGCTGATCATCAGCAGTAAGGCGGGCTGGGAAATGTGGCCAGGCCCCTATGGCGATTTGGGTAGCCGCAAATACCTGATTGCCAGCTGTGATCAAAGCCTGAAACGCATGGGGCTCGATTACGTCGATATTTTCTACTCACACCGGCCAGACCCAGATACGCCGATTGAAGAAACAATGGGTGCGCTCGATAGCCTGGTGCGCCAAGGGAAGGCGCTGTACGTTGGTATTTCATCGTATTCAGCTGAGGAAACCGCTATTGCGGCCAAAGTGCTAAAAGAGCTTGGCACGCCGTGCCTGATTCATCAGCCTTCGTTCTCGATGTTTGATCGCTGGATAGAAAATGGCTTAACCGATGTCTTGCGCCAGGAGCAAATCGGCAGTATCGCGTTTTGCCCGTTGGCGCAGGGGCTATTGACCGATCGCTATCTGAACGGCATTCCGGCCGATTCGCGTGCCGCAGACGTGCAAAACCATTTTCTGACTAGCGATAAAGTCGAATTGCGGCTGGCGCAAATCAAGGCGCTGAACGAGATTGCACTTGCTCGCGGCCAATCGCTAGCGCAAATGTCGCTGGCATGGGCCTTGCAAACGGTAACATCGGTGATTATTGGCGCGAGCCGGGTAGCACAAATCGAGGAAAATGTAGGCGCAGTAAGTAATCTGGCTTTTAATGCTGACGAATTAAAACAGATTGAATTGATTCTGCAGCAGGTTTAAGCGCATCATTTAAATCGCTACAATGACGGCCGGAATGTTTTCCGGCCTTTTTATTAGCGACGAACTTAACACCACGAGACCGATATGACGCAGAACCCGATTCCTGTAATTGCCATCGACGGCCCATCCGCTTCCGGCAAAGGCACAGTTGCCCAGCGTGTTGCTCAAGCACTGGGCTTTCATTATCTGGATTCGGGTGCGATCTACCGCTTAACGGCGCTGGCAGCGCAGCAACAAGGGGTATCTTGGTCTGACGAAGATGCAGTATCGTCTACAGCTCAATACCTGGATGTAGTATTTAACGGAGAAACCATTTTACTGGCAGGCGTCGACGTTAGCAACACGATCCGTAGCGAAGAAATCGGCTCGGGAGCGTCGCAAATTGCCGCCTTGCCGAAAGTGCGGGCCGCCTTGCTAGCACGCCAGCAAGCGTTTGCCAATGCGCCGGGGCTGGTCGCCGACGGGCGCGATATGGCTTCAGTCGTTTTTCCTGTTGCGCCGCTGAAAATTTTTCTCACCGCCAGTGCTAGTGCGCGTGCCGAGCGGCGTTACAAGCAATTGATTACTCGTGGTGAAGGTGCCGATTTGGCGGTGATTACGGCCGATCTGGAGGCGCGCGATGAGCGAGATCGAGCGCGCGCCGTAGCACCATTGGCGCAAGCGAATGACGCTTACTTACTTGATACAACTGAGATGGGCATCGATGCTGCGGTGGCACAGGTTTTGCTATGGTGGAGCCAGAGAAAATAAGTGCTAAACACTTGATCAAATAAGTATTTTTCTTTAGAATGCTCAGATTCCAATTTAGGTTTTGCTAAATTGGCTGTTTGCCCGCAGCACAGTACCAATTGTGTTCGGGCTTTTCTATTAGCCAGCTCACCTTTTGTGTTCTGGTTTTGACTAACTAACCCGCTGTGGCTGGTTCAAATCTAGGTTTGGATTGGTTTCGACAGCAAATGGAATTTTCCACTAATGACTACCGCTACTATGGAAAGCTTTGCAGCCCTGTTTGAGGAAAGCCTAACCCGTCAAGAAATGCGTTCGGGTGAAGTGATTACTGCCGAGGTTGTAGGCATCGACAGCAACTTTGTTACTGTAAATGCAGGTCTGAAATCTGAATCACTGATTCCTCTGGAAGAGTTCAAAAACGACAACGGCGAAGTTGACGTTAAGATCGGTGATTTCGTACCAGTTGCAATCGATAGCCTCGAAAACGGTTACGGCGAAACTAAGCTTTCTCGCGAAAAAGCCAAACGTCTGGCTTCTTGGATCGAATTGGAAGACTGCCTGGAACGTGGCGAAATCATGTCTGGCGTTATTTCCGGTAAAGTTAAAGGCGGCCTGACTGTGATGGTTAACGGTCTGCGCGCTTTCTTGCCAGGTTCACTGGTTGACATTCGTCCAGTAAAAGACACGACTCCTTACGAAGGCAAACAAGTTGAATTCAAAGTAATCAAACTTGATCGCAAACGTAATAACGTTGTAGTTTCTCGTCGCGCCGTTCTGGAAGATTCTCTGGGCGAAGAGCGTCAGAAACTGCTAGAAACCTTGAAAGAAGGTTCGATCGTTAAGGGTATCGTTAAAAATATCACTGACTACGGTGCATTCGTTGACTTGGGCGGTATCGATGGTCTGCTGCACATCACTGACCTGGCTTGGCGCCGTGTTAAACACCCATCTGAAGTATTGGCAGTGGGTGATGAACTTGAAGCTAAAGTTCTGAAATTTGATCAAGATAAAAACCGTGTATCTCTCGGCCTGAAACAATTGGGCGAAGATCCATGGGTGGGTCTGTCACGTCGTTACCCATCAGGCACTCGCATGTTCGGTAAAGTCACCAACCTGACTGACTACGGTTCGTTCGTAGAAATCGAACAAGGTATCGAAGGTCTGGTACACGTTTCTGAAATGGATTGGACTAACAAAAACGTTCACCCATCTAAAGTGGTTTCTTTGGGTGATGAAGTTGAAGTGATGATCCTGGATATCGACGAAGACAAACGCCGTATCAGCTTGGGCATGAAACAGTGCATGGCTAATCCATGGGACGATTTCGCTGCTAACTTCAAGAAAGGCGACAAACTGAAAGGCGCGATCAAATCGATCACCGATTTCGGCGTGTTTGTTGGCTTGGCTGGCGGTATCGACGGTCTGGTTCACTTGTCTGACCTGTCTTGGAATGTTCCAGGCGAAGAAGCAGTTCGCAACTTCAAGAAAGGCGACGAAGTTGAAGCGATGGTTCTGTCTATCGACGTTGAGAAAGAGCGCATCAGCCTCGGCATCAAACAGATGGAAGGTGATCCATTCAACAACTTCATCTCTCAATCAGACAAAGGTGCAATCGTTAAGGGTATCGTTAAATCCCTCGACGCTAAAGGCGCTGTAGTTACATTGTCTGAAGAAGTTGAAGGCTACCTGCGTTCGACCGAAGTTTCACGCGACCGCGTTGAAGACATCCGCACCGTTCTGAAAGAAGGTGATGAAGTTGAAGCTCAGATCATCAACGTTGATCGTAAAACTCGTACTATCAACTTGTCGATCAAAGCGAAAGACTCTGCTGACCAATCAGAAGCGATGAGCAAGCTGTCTTCTACTATCGAAGGCAATGCTGGCACAACAAGCTTGGGTGCATTGTTGAAAGCTAAGTTGTCAGGTTCTGCTGAATAAGCCTTCAAAAGGATTGCAGTAGAATATGACCAAGTCAGAACTCATCGCAAAACTGGCCGAACGCTATCCACAGCTGGTAGCCAAAGATGCGGAGTTAGCCGTGAAGACGATGCTCGATGCAATGGCGCGTAGCCTTGCGCAGGGTCAACGTATCGAAATCCGCGGATTTGGCAGCTTCGACCTGAACTACCGCCCGCCACGCGTGGGGCGCAACCCTAAATCGGGCACCAAAGTATCGGTGCCGGAGAAATTTGTGCCGCACTTCAAAGCGGGTAAAGAACTGCGTGAACGCGTCGATTCAGAAGCGTAAACGCAAGTGCTAAATAAAAGGCGACATCTTCGATGTCGCCTTTTTTATTGGCGCCAACTCAGGCGCAAAGCAAATATAAGCTACAATATTGGCAAAACAACAGGAGTTTGACGAATGCATTATTTAGGCTGGGCTCTTAAATTTCTAATTTTTGCCATGCTGTTTGGCTTTGCGATGCATAATGCAGCACCCATTGATTTGAACTTTTTCCTGGGGTATAGCTGGAATGCGCCACTGGCCATGATTTTGCTGATCTTTTTTGTGGTTGGCGCAACATTTGGCTTGCTTGCCAGCCTCGGGCAGGTGTTTCGTCTACGTCGTGAATTGGTTCAATTGCGCAAAGAATTAAAAAGCCGGGTCAATATGCACCCAGTCCAAGCAGATCAAACCCTTGAACAACCCAAAGACGCCATTTAATAATGATAGAAATTCAATTCTGGTGGCTGATTATTCTGCCGCTATTTTTTGGCCTAGGCTGGCTTGCTGCCCGGGTTGATATCAAGCATGTTATTGCCCAAAGCAAATCACTACCCAGTGCCTATTTCAAAGGACTGAATCACTTATTATCGGGCGAAACCAATAAGGCGATTGAAGTCTATGTTGATATTGCCAAACAGCATGAAGAAACAATCGAGCTGCAATTTACCCTGGGGCACCTCTTTCGGCGCCGGGGTGAGCTTGAGCGCGCTATTCGCATGCATCAGAAGCTTCTGGCTCGCCGAGATTTGACCATTCCGCAAAAAGAGCAGGCGCAACTTGATTTGGCGATTGATTTTATCAAGTCAGGCCTATTTGATCGGGCGGAAAATCTGCTGCACGAGCTATCAGGTACCAATGCCGCCAAAGCGGCCCGTGTTGAGCTGCTCGCGATCTACCAGCAGGAACATGAGTGGCAAAAAGCAATCGAGATTGCTGAGCAGCTGCGCGATGAAAGTCACACCTATCAGCATGAAATTGCGCAGTTCAAATGTGAGCTTGCCGCTGCCGCTCTGATTCGCAATCAAACCGAACAGGCACAGAACTATCTGGAAAACGCACTCAATGTGCACCGCCCCTGTGTCAGGGCTAGACTCATGCTGGGCGAAATCTTATTTGGCAAGCAAGACTATCAGGGCGCAATTGATCAATTGCTATTGATTGAGACGCAAGACGCCAGTTATTTGTCACTGGTTGCTCGCAACCTGATGAATGCTTACGAAAAACTCGACCAGCTAGAAGAGGGCATTGCGCTGCTGATCCGTTTTTTACAGCGCTACCCAGAGCTCGATGTGATTGATCTGATCTACGAGCATCTAATTGCTTCGAAGGGCGTTGAGGCGGCGCATCTGTTTGTTCGTGAGCGATTACGTGATTCACCATCCATGCCGGGTTTACGCAAGCTGCTTGAGGCGCATTTATTGGTTGCTCCGGATGATCAAAAGCCGGAAATCGAGCTGATCGGCAAGCTGCTGCACGATAATACGCGCGAGCACAGCATGTATTACTGCCGTGAATGCGGCTTTAAAACCCGGCAGTTTTTCTGGCACTGCCCCGGCTGCAATGGCTGGGAAACGTATGCGCCTATCCGCGGAAAACGTCGAAACCTAAACGAATAAATATGACCTTGCACGGCCTTGCGGCAGTGTTGTTCAAGCCGTGTATGACCAATTTTGTCTGGCTAGTTAAATTTAAAAAGAGTAATTGAGTATGTCTTTAGATCCACGCGTTGTTGTTGCGCTTGACTATCCTGATGCGGCTGCAGCTTTGGCCTTTGCCAAAACGGTTACACCGCAATTGTGTCGCCTAAAAGTGGGCAAAGAGTTGTTCACTGCATCTGGCCCGCAACTGGTAGAAGCTTTGGTTGCGCAAGGTTTTGATGTTTTTCTGGATTTGAAATTTCACGACATTCCCAATACGGTTGCTCAGGCTTGCAAAATGGCCGCCGAGCTGGGTGTCTGGATGGTGAATGTTCACGCCTCAGGTGGTCGCAAAATGATGGAAACGACGCGTGAGACACTGGAAAAACTGCCGCAGCGGCCACTGCTGATTGCGGTCACTGTGCTGACCAGTATGGGCGGTGACGAGCTGGCCGAATTGGGCTTGAATGTGACGCCCGCGCAGCAGGTCGAGCGGCTGGCGCGCCTGACCCAGTCTTGCGGTCTGGATGGTGTCGTGTGCTCGGCACAAGAATCTGCACTATTGAAAGCAGCTTGTGGTCAGAATTTCAAACTGATCACGCCTGGAATTCGGCCTGCCGATGCCGCGGCTGACGATCAAACCCGCATTATGACGCCCGCAGCTGCAATTGCAGCAGGGTCGGACTATCTGGTGATTGGCCGCCCAATTACGCAAAGCGCCGATCCGGTAGCCACTTTACAAGCCATTAACGCCACTTTGCACGGCTAAACGGGGTATCTAATGGCACTGAAAGACCGAGTTAGATCCGCGAGGGTGCTGGTGGTGGGCGATGTCATGCTGGATCGCTACTGGTTTGGCGATGTGGAGCGCATTTCGCCCGAGGCCCCGGTGCCCGTAGCCAAAATCAACAAAACCGATGAGCGTGCTGGCGGTGCGGCCAATGTGGCACGCAATATCGTCTCGCTGGGTGGGCAAGCCAAGCTACTATCCGTGATCGGGGCCGATGAAGCCGGAAATAGCCTGGAGCGACTATTATTGGCTGCAGGCGTTGAAACAGGTTTTCATCGTGATCCGGATATTTCAACCACGGTGAAATTGCGCGTCCTCGCCCGGCAGCAACAATTGTTGCGGATCGACTTT
Organism: Chitinibacter sp. FCG-7; assembly: GCF_040047665.1. Classification (NCBI taxonomy): domain Bacteria; kingdom Pseudomonadati; phylum Pseudomonadota; class Betaproteobacteria; order Neisseriales; family Chitinibacteraceae; genus Chitinibacter; species Chitinibacter mangrovi. The sequence goes on along the minus strand of NZ_CP157355.1, from coordinate 3,556,483 downwards.
GAAGACTTGCCGGGGTACGAAATACTGGCAGCCAAACTGGACGAATTCAAAACATCGCTGCTTGATACCGACGTTGTGATTTTGTCCGATTACGGCAAAGGCACCCTGACTCATGTGCAAGATATGATCCAGATCGCCAGAGCGGCGGGCAAGCCAGTGCTGGTAGACCCCAAAGGGGATGAGTATCAGGCCTATCGTGGCGCGACCTTGCTCACTCCGAATCGCAGTGAATTTAGGCAAGTAGCAGGCGCGTGGAAAGGCGATGCCGAACTAGCCGAAAAAGCCCAGGCGCTACGCCAGCAGCTGGATTTGACTGCCTTGCTGGTGACGCGCAGTGAAGAAGGGATGACGCTATTTAAGGAAGGTGAAGTCGTTCACAAGCCCACGCAGGCCCGTGAAGTGTTTGATGTTTCAGGGGCTGGCGATACAGTGATCGCCACTTTGGGGCTAATGCTGGCGGCCGGACTTGATTTGCCCGAGGCGATGGATTGGTCAAACAAAGCGGCAGGCATTGTGGTTGCCAAGCTGGGTACTGCTGTGGCGAGCGCAGAGGAGCTGTTCTAGCGGACTATACCCCCACTCAAAGGCAGGCTAATGCCAGCCTTTGAGTTTGCTTACGCACTTTCTACGCCGTTTCTACGCGGTTTTTCCCGCTCTTTTTCGCCTTATACATCGCCGCATCAGCACGGGTAATCACCGCATCACGTGGCTCATCCAGCCCCGCCAGAGTCAGGCCAGCGCTAAAAGTAATCAAGACCTTTTCATTTTCATGCATAAAGAAGCGCTTGGTCAGCTCGCGCTGTACGCGCTGCATGACCTGCAAGCCTTCTTCAATTGCCGTACCCGGCATCAGGATAACAAATTCTTCGCCACCGTATCGCGCCACCGTATCGGTGGGGCGCAGCAAATCCTTGACCACCTGCACCAGATGCTTCAAAGCCGTATCACCGGCTGCGTGCCCTAGTGAATCATTCAGTTTTTTGAAGTTATCAATATCGAGCAGAGAGACTGCGAAAGGCACCTGGCTGCGTTGCGCGCGTGCTAGCTCGACCTGATAAGCGTCCTCCAGTCCGCGGCGATTCAAAGCCCCGGTTAACTGGTCTTCACGCACTTTATCGCTCAGCGCCGTCAGCTCTTTTTCCAGCTCCAGCACGCGCGAATGGGCCTGATCGGCTTTTTTTCTGGCCTCCAGCAAGTCGTCGCGTGAGCGCATCACATCAACCTGCATGCTGCGCGTATCCTGCATCAGATCTTCCATGACATGCCGGATACTGACCAGATCGTTGGCCTCTTCAATCTTGCTGGCGTAATGCGTGATTTTGGTGTGGTAATTATCCGTACTTTGCGACATCAAACCCAGCCGGTCGATAAATGAAGCCAGCATGTTTTTCAAGGCGGTCTGCGCCTCAACCAAGCTATGTTTCACTTGGCTTTGCTTGAACATCACTTCCTTAAGTCCTGCTTCGGCGTCGTATAAAACCCGCATATCCAGCGGTTGTGACATGATGGTTTGGACCACGGCAATCTGGCCACGCACCCATTCATCGTCAATGACAATTTCGGCCATATTGTCGGTCAGCAGGCGCAGCAGTTTCATTAGACCATCGGCCAGCCGGTCCTCCTGATCGTTTTGCAGCTCGAGTTTTAGCCAGAATTTGCGCAAGCGCGGCAGCCATTTTTCCATCTCGGCGCGATTACCTACGGCTTTGGCTTCTCTGGCGATAAGCAGTGTTTCCTGCTGCAAATCTGGATTGTGCAGCAGACGAGCCGCCAAGCCCAGCTCAAGTGCCGTAACGGTTGAATCACGCCAATCCTGCCAATTGATCGATTCTGCACCAGCTGGGGAGGTCGTACTGGGCGTAATCGCCTCTGCTGACAAATTCTCTAGGCTGCTGACTGGGGTGTTTTCTACTCCGGTTTCCGACCAGGAGTTGATCAAGCCAACCATTTTCTGATTGAGCTCATTGGCGTTATTGCCAAAATTAGCCAGCACTCTGTCTAGGGCTTCTTTTTTCCGGCTCGGCGGGTAGGCCGGGTTGCGCAAATCCCACTGCAAAATCAGCTCGCGGATCACTTCACCCCAGCTTTTACTCAGCTCGGATGTGGTGCCCTGACTTTGAATGCAGCGGATCAGCTGCTCATACAGAGCGGCCCATTCTTCACGCTTGATGACCCGTTTGAGTTGCTCCAGCTGTCGCTTGGCTTCGGGTGACTGCGGAGTGGCGCGCTCCAGGGCGGCGATCAGCTCTTTTAGCCCCGGGTGTTGACGGTCAGCTTCGCTGGTTTGCGCAATTTCATGGTAAATCGATTCGTAATGATCGGGCGATGGCACGATACGCCGCATCGCCAATTGCTTAAGGGTTTCACGCGCAATATCGGTGGGGTTGGTCAATTTTTCCATGGCTCACATCACGCAGGCAGAGAGTATGCAGAGTATAGGTTGAAAAAGCAGATATAAAAAACGCCACATCAAGTGGCGTTGGGTGGAATATCCAGAGCGATCAGGCCAGCCCTTTCGGCAGCGCAAAAATCACGTTTTCTTCGACCCCGGACATGGACTCGACCGATTCAGCGCCAAATTCTTCAATTTTGGCAATCACGCGGCGAACCAGTACATCTGGCGCTGATGCGCCGGCGGTAATGCCCACTTTGCCTTTGCTGGCAAACCACTCCTGTTTGAGTTCGGTTTCATTGTCGACCATATAGGCGTCAATGCCGAGACCAGCTCCCACTTCACGCAAACGGTTGGAGTTGGAGCTATTGGGCGAGCCGACTACCACCAGAATATCAATTTCTTTAGCCAGCTGCTTTACCGCATCCTGCCGGTTCTGTGTGGCGTAACAAATATCATCTTTTTTCGGCCCGACAATTTCGGGAAAGCGCGCGCGCAAGGCATTGATAACGACTTGGGCATCGTCAACGGAGAGCGTGGTTTGCGTTACGTAAGAGAGCTTGTGCTCATCGCGCACTTGCAGCGCCAGTACGTCTTTTTCGTCCTCGACCAGATACATCCCGCCTTCAGCTTGCCCCATCGTACCTTCCACTTCAGGATGCCCTTTGTGGCCGATCATAATGATTTCATAGCCTTGCTCGCGCAGACGCTTCACTTCCGAGTGCACCTTGGTCACCAGTGGACACGTGGCATCGAAAATATGCAGGCCACGCTCGGCGGCTTCTGCGCGCACTGCTTGCGAGACGCCATGCGCCGAGAAAATCAGCGTATTGCCAGAGGGCACATCGGCTAGATCCTCGATAAAGATCGCGCCTTTGGCTTTCAGATCTTCGATCACAAACTTGTTGTGCACAACTTCATGGCGAACATAAATTGGCGCGCCATACTTCTCGAGCGCGCGCTCAACAATCGCAATCGCACGATCCACACCGGCACAAAAGCCACGCGGCTGGGCGAGGATGATATTCATGGGTTTATTCATGATTGGCCTGTTTATCCTTTTTGAAGCTATCAATCACCATCAGCGCAGCACCGATACAAATGGCCGAGTCGGCGATATTAAATGATGGGTAATACCAGCTCTGATAATGGAACTGGATAAAATCAATTACATGGCCAAACACCATCCGGTCGATGGCATTGCCAATGGCGCCGCCCAGAATCAGCGCCAACGACGTGGCGTAGCGGCGTTCCGCCTCGTGTTTTTTCAGTAAAAACACAATCACCACCGACACCACCAGCGCCAATCCGGTAAAGAAATGCCGCTGCCAGCCGCCTGCGTCAGCCAGAAACGAAAACGCTGCACCGGGGTTATACGCCAGAGTCAGGTTAAAAAAGCCCGGAATGATGGTCTTGATCTGGTGCATCTCAAACACCGCCTCAATCCAGTGTTTGGTGATTTGATCAAGGATCAGCACGATCAAAGCCAGGCCAAGATAGCCTTTAAATTGCTTAGGCATGCGAGCGGACCTCACCAGCGCCATGCAGATTGTCATCACAGCGCGCGCACAGCGTTTCATGGCCCGTTACCGTAGATACGGTAGGGTGGTAATGCCAGCAACGCTCGCATTTTTGCTGGCTAGATGAAGATACCCCTATGGCAAACTCACCTTGTTGTAGCGTGGCTTGCGAAGTAATCATCACAAACTTCAGCTCGTCACCCAATGCGGCCAGCGCCGAATATTTGTCGCCATCGGCCGTGATCACAATTTCGGCTTGCAGGCTAGAACCCAGCCCGCCCGCTGCGCGCAGCACTTCGATGTCTTTTTGCGCTTGTGCACGAACTTCGCGTACCAGCGCAAACTGGGCGCTCAATGCGGCCGCATCGCTGACCGCTGGCACAGCGTACCAGGCGTCGAGGAACACGCTGTCGTCTTTACCATTGAGCACTTCCCACACCTCATGCGCGGTGAAGGAGGTGATCGGTGCCAGCAGACGCACAAGTGCCTGCGTGATATGCCACAAGGAAGTCTGCGCTGAGCGACGGCCCTGACTATCGGCGCCCATGGTGTAGAGACGATCTTTAATGATGTCCAGATAGAAAGAGCCCAACTCTTCCGACGCATAGGCCGTCATTTCCTGCACGGCCAAGTGGAACTCATACTTGTCGTAGAAACCAGTCACACGCTCTTGGAACGCAGCCAGCTGCACCAGCGCATAGCGATCCAGCGTGGTGAGTTGTTCAACTGGCAAAGCATTGCTCGCGTTGAAGTCACTCAAGTTGGCCAGCAAGAAACGCAAAGTATTGCGAATACGACGGTATGCGTCTGCAGTGCGCTTGAGGATTTCGTCAGAGATCGATACCTCACCGGAGTAATCGGTACTGGCAGTCCACAGGCGCAGCATATCTGCGCCCATTTGGTTAATCACTTGCTGCGGTGCGACCACATTGCCTTTGGATTTCGACATTTTCATGCCTTTGCCATCAACGACAAAACCATGGGTCAGCAATTGTTTGTACGGCGCGTGACCGACGGTAGCGCAGGCGGTTTTCAGCGATGACTGGAACCAGCCACGGTGTTGATCTGAGCCTTCCAGATATAAATCAGCGGCAGGGCGGCTGTCATCGCCATGATTGAGGTCTTCGCGCTGCTTCACCACGGCAAAGTGCGTTGAACCCGAATCAAACCAGACGTCGATGGTATCTTTGAGCTTTTCGTAGTGAGCTGCATCATCGCCAAGCAATTCAGCCGCATCAAGCTTGAACCACGCCTCAATACCTTCTTTTTCGATACGTTGCGCGACTTGTTCGAGCAACTCAGTCGAGCGTGGGTGCAATTCGGCGCTTTCTTTATGGATAAAGAACGTCATCGGCACGCCCCAGGTACGCTGGCGTGATACGCACCAGTCCGGGCTGTTTTTGATCATTGCTTCCAGGCGCGCTCGACCCCAGGCCGGGAAAAACTCGGTGGCATCAACGGCGCGGTTGGCTTTGTCGCGCAGCGTTTCAGCGCCAACCTGTTTGTCCATGCCGATAAACCACTGCGTTGTCGCGCGGAAAATCAGCGGGGTTTTATGGCGCCAGCAATGCGGATAGCTGTGTTCCAGTTTTTTGTTGGCCAGCAGCGCGCCACGCTCTTCGAGCAAAGCCACGACTTTAGGATTGGCTTTCCAGACTGTTTCGCCGGCAAAATGTTCGGTGGTCGAGATATAGCGACCATCGTTCGCCACTGGGTTATCAACTGGTAGGTGATATTTCAGACCAACTTGATAGTCTTCCAGACCATGCGCTGGTGCAGTGTGCACGAGGCCAGTACCGGCTTCAGCAGTCACGTGCTCGCCGCAAATGATCGGCACTTGGCGGGCAAGAAATGGATGTTTCAACATCAGACCATTAAGCGCTGCGCCTTTGGCCTGCGCGATCACTTCATTGCTGTCGATGTCGTAGCGTTTGAGTGCGGCTTCAGCCAGTTCGCGCACCAAGATCAGCAAGCCGCGTTCGGTGGCGATCAAGTCGTAGGTGAATTCGGGGTGTACGGATACCGCCTGATTAGCTGGCAGCGTCCATGGCGTCGTCGTCCAGATCACTGCTTTGGCGCTCAAGTCGCCAACGGCCACGCCGCCAAACGCCTTCGACAATGCGGCCTTATCAACGACTTCAAAGCCAACATCAATCGCTGCGGATACTTTGTCTTCGTATTCAACTTCAGCCTCGGCCAGCGCCGAGCCACAGTCTACACACCAGTGAACCGGCTTCTGACCTTTTACTAGGTAACCGTTGCCATGAATTTTGCCCAAAGTGCGAACGATGTCGGCTTCGGTTTTAAAATTCATCGTCAGGTATGGATTATCCCAGTCACCCAGAACGCCGAGGCGGATAAAGTCGACTTTCTGGCGTTCAACCTGAATCGCCGCATATTCACGGCACAGCTCGCGGATAAACCCACTAGGCAGATGAATTTCTTTTTCATCCAGACCGTTGGCTTTGCGATATTCAACAATGCGTGAATGAATCACCGGATTGGCTTTGATCGCGTCTTTGTCCGATTTCACCAGTTTTTCGATCTGGTGTTCAATCGGCATGCCGTGGCAATCCCAGCCCGGTACGTAGGGTGCGTCAAAACCAGCGAGCGATTTGGATTTAAGGATGATGTCCTTAAGGACTTTATTCATCGCGTGGCCAATATGGATGTCGCCATTGGCGTACGGCGGGCCATCGTGCAGGATGAATTTAGGCCGATTTTGCGCTTTCGATTTGGCGCGCAATTTCTGATAAATCTGGCCATCTTGCCATTGCTTTAAAAAGCCCGGCTCGCGTTTGGCCAGATCGCCACGCATTGGAAACGGGGTGTCCAGTAGATTAACCGGGTATTTATTTGCGGGTTTGTCGCTCATTGCAATCTCAACTTGTATTTAATGTCGGTATTCAGTGGTTTTATCTATTGGCCGCAAACCATTCTTTGGCTTGCTGGCAATCAACGCCAATCTGCGCGATCAGCGTGTCAAAATCGGGGTATTTCTCTTCGTCGCGTAGTTTGTGCAGAAAATCGATGCGCAAATGCTGACGGTAAATTTCGCGCTGGAAGTCAAAAATATGCACCTCCAGCTTCGGGCTTAAATCGCCGCCATGAATAGTGGGCCGAAATCCCAGGCTGGCCACGCCTTGATAAGTGCGTTCAAGACCATGAATTTCAACGACGAATATACCCAGCAGCGGCGGACGGTTGTGCTTGAGCTGGATATTGGCGGTGGGAAAACCAAATTGTCGCCCCAGCCGATCGCCGCCGACGACGCGGCCGGAGATTGAATATGGCCGACCCAGCAATTGCGCGGCGTGCTGCACTTGCCCGGCTTGCAAGGCATTGCGAACGGCAGTAGAAGAAACGCGCTCGCCCTGAAAATCCTGCGTGGGCAGACTGTGGCACTCCAACTGGGGCTGCTGGCACAGCAGCGCAAAATCACCCGCTCTTTTGGCGCCAAAACGGAAATCATCGCCAACCAGCACGTAGCGGGCGTTGATTTGCTGCGCAACGATATGATCGCGGAAAAATTCGGGGCTGGATGCGGCAAAAGCCGTGTTAAAGCGCTGCACGATCAGGCAATCAACCCCGCTGGCGGCGAGCAGCTCGATTTTTTCGCGCAAGCTGGTTAGCCGGGCGGGCGCGGTGGCCGGGGTAAATACTTCGCGCGGATGCGGCTCGAACGTCATCACCACGCTGCTCAGACCACGCGCTTTGGCCGCTTGCTTAAGCTGCGCCAGCATCGCTTGATGCCCCAAATGCAGGCCGTCAAAATTGCCGATGGTTAGCGCGGAAGGAGAAAGGGGTTGAGGCGGTGTGCCGCGAAAAACTTGCATGCCAATAGGGTGCTCTAGCGAACCGTTTCTAGGGTGGAATGATTGCAACGTGGTCAGTATCGCCAGCGTTGCACAAGCGCGTATTCTAACGCCAGAAGGGGTGAGTGGCTAAACAAAAGTTTTCATATCAGCCGCAGCAAGAGCGCGCGTGCATTTTTGCCTTCCGGCTTGCATGGCCCGACTCACTCCGGCGCTGACTAGCTTACCGCTCAGGGGCTGACTTCGACGACACCGCCAGCCTGGGCGGTGCCAGTTAATACCATATTACCCCCCACCCGTACTCGCACAGCGGCGCCTTCTGCTGCGTTATTCAGCGCTATACCCTCATTGCGAATTTCAAGGCCGTCTTCGCGGTACACAATCCGCACGCGCTGATTCTGCTGAATCACCATTGCTGCGCGCAAATGCTCTTTGCGTATCGGCTGGCCGGCGGCAATCGCCGTATTGAGCGTGCGGCCAATGGCCTGCGTGGCGTCCATTAGCACCGAGCCGGGCAAAGTGCCCAGATCGCCGCGCTGAAACATCAGATCAGACTCGGCGAGGGTTTGATTGGCGCCCACTGGCCGCGCGGCGACCAGATACTGCACCAGCATGGTGATTTGCACCGGCGTATTCACGCTCCAGCTGGCTCCTTGCATGCACTTGGCTCGCAGCATGGTTTTGCCGATCAGGCGATAGCCCTGCGGCAAGCTCACCTCGATGGCAGCACATACATCAAGCTGCAAGCGCGGATCGAGTTTGCTAATGGTATAGGACGCCGTGCCGGGGCTATTGAGCAGCGCCTGATCGAGCCAATTTACCAGCTCTTTTTGCAGCAACTGCAAATCCTGTTTGCCCGACGAGGCGTGCGCCAGCGGCGAGATCAGTAGCCCCGCCGAGCCGATCAGCAGCGCCAGAAAGAGTGCGATTAATTTTTGCATCCGCAAATTATAGGCGCATCTGCCCGCATCGCCTACAATCGGCGTTTTGTTAGAACTAAGCGGATTTGCACAATGCTGGAGTTGCTGTTTGGAATTTCTACCCTGGTGGTCTTGCTGGCCGGGGTTTTGGTGGTGACCCGTTTGCAGCAATTGGCCAGCAATCAGCGCGAAGTGCTCGACACTTTAATGCAGGAGCTGGAAGCCAAACACCGGCAAATGCTCTCTGATCTGCATCAGGGGCTGAGCAAACAGGCGGAGGCTTTGAATTCCGGCCTGACGCAGCACGGCGCTTTGCTGCACGAGGCGGTTAACCGCTCGGGGGACCGCTTGCGTGATGGGATGAGCGAATCGTTCGAGCGCCTGCGCAGCGGCGTAAATAGCGAAATGAAAGAAAGCCGCGAAGCCATGACCCGGCTGCAGGGCGCGCAAAGCGATGCACTGGCCACACTGCGCTTGTCATTGACGGCCAGCCAGGGCGACACCCGCGAGCAGGTTTTAAAACAACTCAGCGATATTTCCGGCGCATTGCAGAGCAAGCAGGACGCGCTGCGCGAAGATATGCTGCTCAAACTCTCGACCATGCTCGCCGAGCAATCGAAGCGAGAAATGGAACAATTGCAAGTGGCGCTGCAGCAATCGTCGCAAACGCTCACCGCCAGCGTGGGCGAGCTGACCAAAGCCACCGATACACGGCTGGGCGAGATTTCCGGCAAAGTCGCCGAGCGGCTCGACGAGGGCTTTAAAAAGACCAATGAAACCTTTGCCAGCGTGATGGCGCGGTTGGCGACCATCGACGAAGCGCAGAAAAAAATTGATGGTTTGACGAGCAATGTGGTCAGCCTGCAGGAATTGCTCGGCGATAAACGCAGTCGCGGTGCTTTTGGCGAAGTGCAGCTGGAGCATCTGATCAGTAATGTGCTGCCGCAACAGGTGTACGAGTTGCAAGCCAGCCTGCCCGGCGGCGTGCGCGTCGACTGTCTGCTCAAATTGCCCGAGCCGACCGGCACCGTGGCGGTGGATTCGAAATTCCCGCTGGAAAACTACCATCGCATGTTCAGCACCGAAGTCGACAAAGTGCAGGCGACGCGGCTGTTTAAAGCCGACGTTAAAAAACACATCGACGACATTGCCAATAAATACATCGTGCCTAATGTCACTGCCGACGGCGCAGTGATGTTTATTCCGGCCGAGGCGGTCTTTGCCGAAATTCATGCCTATCACCCTGAACTGGTACAGCACGCCATGGCGCGGCGGGTTTGGATCGTATCGCCCACAACGTTGATGGCCGTGCTCAATACTGCGCGAGCAGTGATCAAGGACGTGGAAACGCGCAAACAGGTGCATATCATCAAGGAGGCGCTGGGCAAGCTGGGGCAGGAGTTCAACCGTTTTGACACGCGAATGAAAAAGCTCGCCACGCATATCCGTCAAGCGCACGAAGACGCGCAGGACGTGAGTATTACCAGTGAAAAAATCTCAAAACAGTTCAACAATATCGAGCAGGTGCGGCTTGAAGGTGAAGCCATCGAACCGTTGACGCTGAGCGAGTAGGGTATATGGCTGCAGGCCAATTTGTACAATTTCTGTAGCGATATACCCACCATTCAATTCGTTCAGTGTTATAGCCCGACTCAAGCTCAAGGAGCATGCAATGACGGCATTCCTGAATGACGTGCATTCCCGACTCAACCCGACGCAGCTGGCCTCCATTGAGCAGCCAGCAGATTGTGCGCAATTGCAAGCAATCATCCGCCGTGCGCGGCACGAGCAGCGCTATATTTCCGTCTCTGGTGGCCTGCACGCAATGGGTGGGCAACAAATGGCGAGCGGGGCGCTGCATCTTGATTTGCGCGGCCTCAATCGCGTACTGAGTCACGACACCGAGCGTGGCTTGCTGCAGATCGAAGCGGGCGCTGATTGGCCTGCGATTATCGCGGCGACGCACACCATGCCGCACCCGCAAGGTGGTTGTTGGGCGATCCGGCAGAAGCAAACCGGTGTCGATAGCGTCACGCTGGGTGGTTCGATTTCCGCCAATGCCCACGGTCGCGCCCTGCTGATGCAGCCCTTGGGTGATGATATTGAAGACCTGACCGTAATTAACGCGCACGGCGAATTGCTCCTTTGCAACCGCCAGCAGAATGCGGCGCTGTTTGCACTGGTCATTGGCGGCTACGGCCTGTTCGGCGTGATTTATGCGGCCACGCTGCGTCTGAGTCGTCGGCAATGTGTCAAACGCTTGGTTGATATTATCGATCTGGACGACGCCATCAATGCAGTGTTCCGGCGAGCCGACGAAGGCTGCTTGTACGGTGATTTTCAATTTGCAATTGACCACAGTGACGAGCGCTTTTTGCAGCGCGGCGTCTTTGCCTGCTACCAAGCCACATCGTCAACCGCTCCTGAGCCGAGTGCCGATTTGCCGCCTGCGGCGTGGCTCAAGCTGCTCAAGCTCGCGCACGACGACAAAGCACAGGCTTTCCGGCTTTATTCGCAGCACTATCTGAATACCGACGGCCAGCAATACTGGGCCGATACCATGCAGCTCAGTACCTACATTCCGAGTTATGCCGAGTTTCTGGCGGGCGAGCGCGCAGCGGACGCCGCGCCGGAAAGTCTGGTGATTGGCGAGCATTATGTGCCGCGCGAGCACTTGCTCGCTTTTATGCAGCAAGCCAAAGGCATTTTGCGTCGGTTGGGCGTTGAAGTGGTGTATGGCACGATCCGCGCCATTATGCGCGACACGGTGTCGTTTTTACCGTGGGCCAAGGCCGATTTCGCCTGCGTGATTTTCAATCTACGCACCCAACACAGCCAAGCCGGTTTGCAGCGCACGGCACAAGCGTTTCGCGAATTGATCGACGCCAGTACTGCTCTGGACGGCAGTTTTTTCCTGACCTACCATCGCTACGCCTCGGCAGTGCAAGTAAACCGCGCATATCCGCAGTTTGCCCAATGGCTGCAACTCAAAAAGCAATACGACCCCGATGAGCTATTTCGCAGCGACTGGTACTGCCACTATCGCGACGAATTTACGCGGCACGCAGCCCCATGAAAGGCGCCTAATGAAAGCAGAAACCCCGAGCAGCACCGCCAAACTGATTGCCGCCAGCACGATCCTGCTCGCCAATGAGCCCGATACGGCGCAGCTGGTGGCGCCGACCGCCGCCATGTGGTGTACAAGGCTACTGTCGACATCGTGGGCAGATCGGCTGTTGGCCAGTTCGGCAGGGTATAGGCCCACAGCGACTATCTGGAAATGGCTAGAGCAATATACCTTGCCCGGTATTCTGGCTCATTACTGGCAGCGCAAACGCTGGATCGAAGCGCGCTGCCGTATGGCCATCGCACAGGGCTTTGAAAGTGTAATCGTGCTGGGCGCGGGATTTGACACGCTGGCATTGCGCTTGTCGCTGGAAATGCCGCAAATCACATGGATAGAAATCGACCATCCGGCAACGCAAAGCGCCAAGCAGGCTGCGCTGGGGCTTGATGCGCAGTCGATCCAGTTTATTGCCTGTGATTTAAACGCTGATGGTCTGGATGGGTTGCCGATCTTCGAGAACAAAGCAACGCTGGTGATTGCCGAAGGCGTGCTGATGTATCTGTCGTCTGCGGCGATTGAGCGGCTATTTGCTAGCTTGAAACACTGGCCTTGTAAACGCCTGCAGTTTGTTTTCAGTTTTATGAGCCAGTGGCCGGACGGTAAATCGGGTTTTCGTCCGCGTAGCCGCTGGGTCGAGCGCTGGTTAGCCTGGCGTGGCGAGCCCTTTGTCTGGGCTTTGCCTGAGCCGGCCATGGCTGATTTTTTGGCAGAGCGTGGATTTGAGCTGCTGGAAACGGCAACGACACGGCAGCTGGCCAGTAATCCCGAGTCAATACTGGAAGGTGAGAACCTAGTGTATTGCCAGCGAAGCTGATCGCGACCCGGCGGACCTAGCTATGGCGCGCGACCTATGACGCTAGGCTGCTCTTCGGATGGCCGTCGTATGACATTGAGATGTAGTCTTGGTGTTTCCACTTACTTCTTGGTTCACAGCAAGGCCTTCTGGGGGTAAAATGGCTAGGATTTGCTTTTGATCAAGAATTTGGTCGAGTAACGCCCCCATCCATAGCTAAAAAAGGGTATCGCCGTGTTAGAAGCCTACCGTCAACATGTAGCCGAGCGCGCCGCGCAAGGCATCGCACCACTGCCACTGTCTGCACAACAAACTGCCGATCTGATTTCATTGCTGCAAAACCCGCCCGCTGGCGAAGAAGCCTTTCTGGTTGATCTGCTAACCCACCGCGTTCCTGCTGGTGTTGATGATGCCGCCAAAGTGAAAGCCGCCTTTTTGGCTGCCGTTGCTGCAGGCACTGAAACCTGTGCACTGATTTCTCGTGCAAAAGCGACTGAGTTGCTCGGCACGATGTTGGGCGGTTTTAACATCAAGCCACAGATCGATTTGCTCGGTGACGCTGAAGTCGGCGGCATTGCGGCTGAAGGCCTGAAAAAAACCTTGTTGATGTTTGACTACTTCCACGATGTGAAAGAGCTGGCAGATGCTGGCAACGCGAACGCGAAAGCCGTTTTGCAATCTTGGGCTGACGCCGAGTGGTTTACTAGCCGCCCGGAAGTGCCTGCACAAGTGACTGTGACCGTATTTAAAGTCACTGGCGAAACCAATACCGACGATTTGTCGCCAGCGCCAGACGCTTGGTCGCGCCCTGATATTCCATTGCACGCTTTGGCGATGCTGAAAAACCCGCGCGAAGGCATCGAAGCTGACGTTCCAGGTTCAGTGGGCCCAATGAAGCAAATCGTTGAGCTGCAAAAGAAAGGCCACCCAATCGCTTACGTTGGTGACGTAGTCGGCACTGGCTCATCACGTAAATCAGCAACCAACTCGGTGCTGTGGTGGACGGGTGAAGATATTCCATTCGTGCCAAACAAACGCTTTGGCGGCTACTGCGTTGGTGGCAAAATCGCGCCGATCTTCTTTAACACGATGGAAGACGCTGGCGCATTGCCAATCGAATTTGACGTAACTAACCTGCACATGGGCGACGTCATCACGATCTACCCATACGAAGGCAAAGTGGAAAAAGACGGCCAAGTCGTAACCACTTTCAGCCTGAAAACTGAAGTATTGCTCGACGAAGTGCGTGCTGGTGGCCGTATCAATCTGATTATCGGCCGCGGCCTGACTTCAAAAGCGCGCGAAGCTTTGGGTCTGGCACCATCGACTGCATTCCGTCTGCCGCAAGACCCTGCCGATTCAGGCAAAGGTTTCTCGCAAGCGCAGAAAATGGTCGGTCGCGCTTGCGGTTTGCCAGAAGGCCAAGGCGTTCGTCCAGGTACATACTGCGAACCAAAAATGACTTCAGTGGGCTCGCAAGATACGACAGGCCCAATGACGCGTGACGAGTTGAAAGACTTGGCGTGCTTGGGCTTCTCGGCCGACTTGGTGATGCAATCGTTCTGCCACACTGCAGCTTATCCAAAGCCGGTAGACGTTAAAACTCACCACACCCTGCCAGAATTCATCCGCAACCGTGGCGGCGTATCGCTGCGTCCGGGCGACGGCGTGATTCACTCATGGCTGAACCGTATGTTGATGCCAGATACCGTAGGTACTGGTGGCGACTCTCATACTCGCTTCCCAATCGGTATTTCATTCCCAGCTGGTTCTGGCTTGGTAGCGTTTGCTGCGGCAACGGGCGTTATGCCACTCGATATGCCTGAATCTGTCTTGGTTCGCTTTAAAGGCCAATTGCAGCCAGGCATCACGCTGCGTGATCTGGTAAACGCGATTCCGCTCTACGCAATCAAAGCCGGTCTGTTGACTGTTGCTAAAGCTGGCAAGAAAAACATTTTCTCTGGCCGTATCCTCGAAATCGAAGGTTTGCCAGATCTGAAAGTGGAGCAAGCTTTTGAATTGACCGATGCATCTGCTGAGCGTTCTGCTGCGGGTTGTTCAGTTCGCCTGAACAAAGAACCAATCGCTGAATACCTGCAATCGAACATCGTGCTGCTCAAATCAATGATCGCCAACGGTTATGGCGATGCGAAAACCTTGGCGCGCCGCGTGAAGAGCATGGAAGCCTGGTTGGCCAACCCAAGCCTGATCGAGCCAGATGCTGACGCAGAATACGCAGCCGTGATCGAAATCGACTTGGCCGACGTTAAAGAGCCGATTCTGGCTTGCCCGAACGATCCGGATGATGTGAAAGTATTGTCTGAAGTGGCTGGGACTAAGATCGATGAAGTGTTTATCGGCTCTTGCATGACCAATATCGGCCACTTCCGCGCGGCAGGTAAATTGCTCGAAGGCAAACGCGATCTGCCAACTAAATTGTGGATCGCGCCACCGACGAAAATGGACGCGCAACAATTGACCGAAGAAGGCTACTACGGCACATTCGGCGCAGCAGGTGCGCGCACTGAAATGCCAGGCTGCTCATTGTGCATGGGTAACCAAGCACAAGTTCGCGAAGGCGCAACCGTGGTTTCTACGTCAACGCGTAACTTCCCGAATCGTCTGGGCAAAAACACCAATGTGTTCTTGTCATCAGCCGAATTGGCCGCGATTGCTTCACGTCTGGGTCGCATCCCTACGGTTGAAGAATACATGGCCGACGTGGGCGTGCTCGATAGCAAATCGGCTGAAGTTTATAAATACCTGAACTTCAATCAGATCGACACTTACCAAGCTGAAGCAGATTCGGTAAAAGTATAAGCGTCTAGCTGCAAGGCAAGGCCCCGCCATCGTGCGGGGCTTTTTTATTGACCAGAAGGGTATTGCTCTGTAGCAATTGACACCATTGCCTTATAGGGCAATACCCCTGCAGTGCGCTCATTAAATCAACTGGCAGGTATTTTGATTTGCCACAGCAAACCGTGTTATAGTTGCACTTCTGCGGGCGTCGTATAATGGTAATACCCGTGCTTCCCAAGCACGAGCCGTGGGTTCGATTCCCATCGCCCGCTCCAGATAGCAAAAAAACGGCACAGCAATGTGCCGTTTTTTATTGCACCTTAGCCGCGTTCACACAAAGTTCGCACCGATTGGCTATGCTGGAGTACTTCAGCTGATCGCTCCTCCGCCATGCTCCTGACTTTCCGCCGTTCCGCCCTTAAATACCTTTTGCCCATTGCACTCTGGGCGATCTTGTTTTCTCCAGATTCGCAGGCCTGCTCGCGCACTATTCAGGTTGGAGTCAGCCCAATTACCCAGTCGCTGATCGTGAGTAAGGATCAAGTGCAGGGCGGCATTTATATCGACGCGCTTCGCGAGGTGAGCCGCAAGACAGGTTGTAAATTCGATTTTATTGAAGCGCCATTTGTTCGTACTCTGCATATGTTCAGCGTAAGCCATGAGGTCGACCTGATTCCGATTGCCATTCAGCGCACGCAGCTGGAGCAGGCGGGCGATTTTATCCCGATTGTTAAATCACGCATTGCGCTCATCAGCTATGGCGGCGCGCTCAATGATCCCATCAAAGCCATGGAACGTGGCGAGCTGAAAATCAATATCGTGCGCGGCGCACCCTATGCCAGCACAGCCTATATCGAGCTGATCCAGCGGCTGCGTCAGCAAGGCGCGCTGGAGGAGGTGGCCGAACCCAATATTATTGCGCGCAAATTGCAGGCGGGTAGAATTCACGCCGCCATTATGCCGCCAACGACATTTTACCAAGCCATGCTGGAAAATCAGCTTGATCCCAAGCAAGTGCACATTACTTTGCTAACGCAAATTCCGCTGGTGCAGGCAGGCGCGTATTTGTCCAAAACCCGCCTAACGCCGACCGACTACGCACTGCTACACAAAGCACTTAGCAGCCAATTTCAGTCCCCGGCATTCTGGCAACAATACAAAAAAACCTATCCGGGCTGGATACTCAAAGGCCTGGAGCCTGCCGTATTACCACGCTAAACACCCAGTTGCGCGATCCAAACGGCCACGGCACATTGGCCTATAATCGCGCCTCATTGCCTCCAATCAAGATACCGCATGCCACACCAAGACCCTTATCTCTGGCTTGAATCCAGCGACAGCCCTCAGGTCGCACACTGGATCGCCGAGCAAAACGCAGAAACCGCAGAAAAACTCGATAGCGACCCGCGCTTTGCGCCCTTGCGCGAGGCTATTTTGCGCAATATGCAGGACACGCGCCAAATCCCGCTGTTTTCTGTTCACGACGACATGCTGTACAACTTTCATCAGGATGCGGCGCAGCCGCGCGGTGTGTATCGTGCGACGACGCTGGGTGAATACACGCAGGCCGAAACAGACTGGCAAATCCTGCTTGATATTGACGCGCTGGCCGAGCATGAGGGCTACGACTGGTATCTGGCTGGCGTTGATCACTGCACCTTGCAGCCCACGCGCTGCTTGGTCAGCCTGAGTATCGGCGGTAGCGACGCCTGCGTGATTCGCGAATACGACCTGGCGACGCAAAGCTTTGTGAGCGACGGCTTTACTTTTTCCTACGGCAAAAGCCAGGTCAGTTGGCGCGACGCCGATAGCGTTTTTGTCTGCCCGGCGTGGGATGAAGACCAAATCACCAGCGCAGGCTATTCGCGCGAAGTGGTACTGCTGGAGCGCGGGCAAGCGTGGGAAGACGCCGCGTCGATGATCGTGCTGCCCGAGCAGATTTTGAAAGTGGCTGCATGGCGTTTTCTTGACGCGGCCGGTGGTGAAGTCATTACGCCGTTTGATCTGATCGAAGTCGCGCAGGATTTTTACCGCCGCAGCTATTTTTACCTCAATTCACTGGAGGGCGGCGAAGCCGAGCCGCTGCATTTGCCGCTGCCGACGTGCTGCGTGATCGAAGCCTACAGTCACGGCGATTTGCTAATTCGTCTGGATGCACCTTGGCAATACGCCAGCGCAACTTTTCCCGCCGGCAGTCTGATTGCGCTTGCTTGCGATGCTGGCGAGCTGGGCAGGGCGCAACTGCTGTTTGCCCCGACTGCAACGCAATCCCCAGCTCAATCAGTCCAAATGCTGGAAGCAACACTGAATGGCTTGCTGATTATTATCCTAGATAATGTGACAAGTCGCGTTATCTCAATGCGCTGGGGTGAGGGTGAAGAGGGCGGAGAATGGCAGCAGCACAGCAATGCCATACACACCGGCGGCGTGATCGAAGTCGTTGCGCAGCCGTGGCGTAGCGATCGGTTTTATTATCTGTACAGCGATTTTCTGACACCTGCCAGCTTGTATTGCCATGAACTTGGCGATACGCAGCCACCGCAGTTGCTGCGCGCCCAACCGGCGGCTTTTGATTCGAGTCATCTGCAAGTCCAGCAACATCACGCCATCAGCAAAGATGGTACTGCCATCCCGTATTTCCTTGTAAGTCATGCCTCAATTGATCCGGATGGCAATACCCCAGTGTTGATGTACGGCTACGGTGGTTTTGCCGTTCCGCTGCTGCCGTATTATCTCGATAATCTGGGCGAACACTGGCTCAAACAAGGCGGCGCGTATGTCGTTGCGAATATTCGCGGCGGCGGCGAATTTGGCCCGGCCTGGCACGAAGCCGGGCGCGGTAAAAACCGGCAAAACAGCTTTGACGACTTTATTGCGATTGCCGAAGATTTGATCGCTCGCGGGGTCACGCAGCCAGCCAAACTGGCGATTCAGGGCGGCAGCAACGGCGGCCTGCTCGTCGCCACGTGCATGGTGCAAAGGCCGGAGCTATTCGGCGCTGTCGTCTGCGAAGTGCCGATTCTGGACATGCTGCGCTTCGATCAGCTCGGCGCCGGCGCAAGCTGGATTGCCGAATATGGCAAGCCGGATGCAGAGTATCTTGGGGTATATTCACCCTACCAAAATGCAAAGCTAGCTACAGAGCAACACTACCCCAGAGTATTGCTAACCACCTCATCGGAGGATGATCGAGTTGATCCGGCACACGCCAGAAAAATGGCCGCGAAGCTGCAAGAGCTAGGCCACGACGCGCTATTTTTCGAAAGCCAAAGTGGTGGTCATGCCGGACAAACCCGACAGCAACATACCGCCGAAGAGCTAGCGCGAGTACTGGTGTTTTTGCGGCAAAGTATTTGCGATTGATGTTGAATCATGTTTTGGCGTCGTTGGGTAGATACTGTTCCCTCAATGTCACAGGGGTAGAGGCGAAAAGAGGGGCAAAAGCAAGACCATCAACACAAAACAGGCACATTGCTCCAAATTAATTGAACCTAGCTAAGTAGTCTGTTGCAACGAAATGGAAAGACTTCGAACCCATGCCGCGGCAAAGCCAATGAACAAGCAGCATCCATGCTGGGGGAGTTGAATCTTTTCCATTTGGTTACGCAACACTACTTATCGTAACTTTACCACCCTCGATATTTACCATCGATATGAAAGGCGGCCAAGTCTTCAAAGCCTTGCTCCAGCAGCGTGGCTAGTGAGTTGTCGGCTGCGCTTTCATCCACCATTTGGCTCAACGCACATTCTAGAACGTTAAATTCATCCTGATGGTAATAAACCTCGCCAAACTGGCCGTTCTTGTCGAAGTAGAAATAGTAAGCGGCTTCAAGATCTTCCCGGTAAATACCAAAGCATTTGTAGTCTTCGTTCAGACTGCGCAATGTGTCTTCATCAAAATACGCCTCAGGATCTAGTTCCTTACGATCATAAGCCCAAGAGCGGCGGATGGTATCGATCAATCCAAGGCTGTCCGCCGGTAGTTTTGGCGAGCGATTTACAAGTAAAGACAGTAATTCAGCAGGGCTGAAAATCTCAATGTACGATTCTTCGCAATCATTAAACGTGATACCGCCGAGTTGGCGGTACAACTGTAGTAACTCTGCAGGGATAGGCAGATTGGAAAACCCTTGTAATTGAGCTAATTGTGCCTCAGTGGCGGGGGCAGAGGGATGCAATTGCAACGATGCAGCCTCATCTTCGCCGAGTTCTGCAACAAGGCGTTGATTGAAATTCTCCAGCATTTCGCTGATGTTCATTGTTTTCACCTTTCAAATAGAAGAGATCACCACTATGACGAGGCTGAATAGTGTAAATTAGCTCGGTGACCCAGTACACCTTACCCAAATAATTCTGACATAAAGTTGCCAAATATATTACACAAACCCAATAAAAAAAGAAGGTCTAATAGCCGCGCTAATAGCCGAGCAGTCACCAGCCCCGCATCCCAGATCACGCCTGCCAACCGCGCAGTACATTCGCCGATGCTGACGCAATAAAAGGCGGCAACTTCGTCGTCGGTGTTGTGCGGGGTCACATTGGCGGGCAGCACGGTAAGTTGGGCTAAGCCTGCGCAGCCCAACATTCCCAAACACCCCAAAATTGAAAAGGCCATCCAAGCGGATGGCCTTTTTTATTAAATCAACGGTTAAAACAACCTTGCCAGCAAAGCCTTGTCGTATTGCGCAGCCAGCGGGATTTGCACTTGTATGCCATTACCCGGCGCGACGGTGATGTCCTTGCCGTTTTTATCGCGCATAGACTCGATTTTGACTTCGATATTGCCGCTGGGGTGGATGATTTCCAGTGTGTCGCCGAGTGAAAATTTGTTTTTCACTTCAATCCGTGCCCAGCCATCGTTGTTGGCGATGATTTCGCCGACAAACTGGCTGCGTTTGGCTTTGGAGTGGCCGTCGAGGTAGTTTTGCGCTTCGTGCGTGTAGTGGCGCTGGTAGAAGCCGTCGGTGTAGCCGCGGTTGGCTAGGCCATCCAGATCGGCGAGCAGGGCGGGGTTGAACGGGCGTCCGGCGACGGCGTCGTCAATCGCCTGGCGGTACACCTGCGCCGTGCGCGCCACGTAATACAGCGATTTGGTGCGGCCTTCGATTTTCAGCGAATCGACGCCCATTTTGACCAGCCGCTCGATATGCTGCACGGCGCGCAGGTCTTTGCTGTTCATGATGTAGGTACCGTGCTCGTCTTCCATAATCGGCATCAGCTCGCCGGGGCGGTTGCCTTCTTCAATCAGATACGTTTTGTCGGCCAGCGGGTGGCGCTCTGCACCGCCACAAGCGGCGAAGTTCTGGTTGCCCTCGCTCATCGCTTTATTGAAATCAAATTGAATCACTTGCGCCTTGGCTTGGACATCACCCGCATCGTCTTCGACTGTGTCGTGCGTTTTGTAATCCCAGCGACAGGCGTTGGTACAGGTGCCTTGGTTCGGGTCGCGGTGGTTGAAATAGCCCGACAGCAGGCAGCGGCCTGAGTAGGCGATGCACAGCGCGCCGTGGACAAACACTTCCAGCTCCATATCGGGGCAAAGCTGGCGGATTTCTTCGATTTCATCAAGGCTCAACTCGCGCGACAGAATAACGCGCTCCAGACCCAGCGATTGCCAGAATTTCACGCCGGCATAGTTCACCGTATTGGCCTGTACCGACAGGTGAATCACCTGCTCGGGCCAGCGTTCGCGCACCATCATAACCAAGCCGGGGTCGGCCATAATCAGCGCGTCGGGTTTCATCGCGATCACCGGCTCCATGTCGGCGAGGTAGGTTTTTACTTTTGAGTTGTGCGGCAGGATATTACTGGCGACAAAGAATTTTTTGCCACGCGCGTGGGCTTCATCAATGCCAAGTGCGATTTCTTCCAGACCAAATTCATTATTGCGCGCGCGCAGGCTGTAGCGCGGCTGTCCGGCGTAAACGGCGTCGGCGCCAAAATCATAGGCGGCGCGCATCCGGTCTAGCGTGCCAGCGGGGAGAAGGAGTTCAGGGGCTTTCAACATCGTGGGGTGGCTCTGGTGGCAGGTTAATCGTAATGGGCGCGATTTTATCGCCCATCACCCCGCCAGCCCCGGGTGAAAATCCCGGAGTTTGATCCAGATCAAATTTTGCCCGGAGCTTCAGACACGCGGCAGATGCGATGCTTTATCAGTGGTGTGGCAGGCAAACTATGTGCTCACCAGTCGAGTCAGTAGCCTCGCTGTCACCAGCCCAGCATCCCAGGTCATTTCTGGCAGCCGCGCTGCGCATTCGGCCATGCTGACGCAATGAAAGGCGGCGACTTCGCCGTCGGTGTTGTGCGGCGTGAGATCAGTGGGCAGCTGCAGATCGTAGCAATACAGAATCTCATCGTGCGTGCCGTCGTTCTCATTGCGCGTGCTGCGGGTCTGCTCGATATAAACCGCTTGCTGTGCGATGTGCTGGCTGATTCCGGCTTCCTCGGCCAGCTCGCGAATGACGCATTGCTCGGGTGATTCATTGTGGGGTATACCACCAGCAGCCAAGTTATCCAGGTAGTTGGGGTCTATACCCTTGCTGGCTGCTCGTTGCCCCAGCCAGATCTGGGTCAATCCGGCACGATCCGTCAGGCCATTAATGTGCACCGCCTGGCTACACAGGCCAAAGCGGCGAAACGCGCCACGCTCCAGCGTAAACAGCGTGCTCGCCGTATCTATTCCAAACTCGCCGCTTTCTGCGTGCGGATGCACCGCATACAGCTCGTCGCGCCAAACGCGGATTTCGCCTAGTTCGCGCAAATACAGCGCGGTGGCGTTCATCAGTGATTGCAGCTCATCTGGCGCCAGCCGCAGCGTGACGGACTGCGCCGCAATCACAAAGCGGGCGTCAAATTGCTGCAAAATCTGCGCAATACGCGGCTCCAGCCAGCCGATTTGCTGCTGATCCACCATCAGCCGCAGCAGATGGCGCGAATCAAACTGGGGCTGGCTGCGCAGGTAGTTGGCAATCAGAAGCGGGTTGACGGGCATATCCGAAACCTGTAGCGGGTAAGTGATAAAAATGGCTGCAAGGCGAAGCAGGGCGTATTCGCTTTGGCCTTCGCCTGCGCGATTTTGCCGCGATTGGCGCTGTTGATTGCGCGCGCTTGTTGCTACAATCGCGCCACTACACCGATGGAGCCAACACGATGAGCAAGATTCGCCAAGACGATCTGATCGCCAGTATCGCAGATAGCCTGCAATACATCAGCTATTACCACCCCAAAGATTACATTCAGGCCTTGGGCCGCGCCTACGAGCTGGAAGAAAGCCCGGCAGCGAAAGATGCGATTGCGCAGATTCTGACCAATAGCCGCATGTGCGCCGAAGGCCACCGCCCGATTTGCCAGGACACCGGCATTGTGACGGTGTTTGTTCGCGTCGGCATGGACGTGCAATGGGAAGGCGCAACGATGTCGGTCACCGACATGATTAACGAAGGCGTGCGCCGCGCTTATCTGCACCCGGATAACAAGCTGCGCGCGTCTATTCTGCTCGACCCGGCTGGCTTGCGCAAAAACACCAAGGACAATACGCCAGCCGTGATCCATTACGAAATCGTTCCGGGCTGTACAGTCGATATCGACATCGCGGCCAAAGGCGGCGGCTCGGAAAACAAATCGAAATTTGTCATGCTCAATCCATCGGATTCCATCGTTGATTGGGTGCTCAAGACGGTGCCATTGATGGGCGCGGGCTGGTGTCCGCCAGGCATGCTCGGCATCGGCATCGGCGGCACGGCTGAAAAAGCGATGGTGATGGCCAAAGAAGCGTTGATGGAAGAAATCGACATTCATGATCTGATCGCCCGCGGCCCGCAAAACCGCGTGGAAGAGCTGCGTATCGAGCTGTACGAAAAAGTGAACGCGCTCGGCATCGGCGCGCAAGGCCTGGGTGGTTTGGCGACGGTACTCGATGTCAAAATCAAAGATTACCCAACGCACGCCGCCAGCTTACCAGTGGCGATGATTCCAAATTGCGCGGCTACACGTCACGTGCATTTCACGCTCGACGGCTCAGGCCCTGCTGAACTCGAAGTACCCAAACTGGAAGACTGGCCGGATGTGCACTGGCACGCGTCGGAATCATCGCTGCGTGTTGATCTCAATACCGTCACGCGCGAAGACGTGGCAACGTGGAAACCGGGTCAAACGCTGCTATTGAACGGTAAAATGCTGACCGGCCGCGACGCAGCGCACAAGCGCATGGTGGAAATGCTCAATAAAGGTGAAAAACTGCCGGTTGATTTTGCTGGCCGCTTTATTTATTACGTTGGCCCCGTTGATGCGGTACGCGACGAAGTGATCGGACCTGCTGGCCCGACGACCGCGACGCGGATGGACAAGTTTACCGAGCAAGTACTGGCTGAGACTGGCTTGCTCGGCATGATCGGCAAAGCCGAGCGCGGCCCGGCGGGTCTGGATGCAATCAAGAAACATCAGTCAGTGTATCTGATGGCTGTCGGCGGCGCTGCTTATCTGGTGTCCAAAGCAATCAAAGCCAGCCGCGTGGTGGGTTTTGAAGATCTGGGCATGGAAGGCATTTACGAATTCGACGTCGTTGATATGCCGGTGACGGTGGCGGTGGATTCGAATGGCACATCGGTGCACGCGACTGCGCCGAAAGAGTGGCAGGCCAAAATCGGCAAGATTCCGGTTTCCAGCATTTAAGCAGGCTCAAGCCCAACAATATGTTGGGCTTTTTTATTGTCATCTTTACGGCTTTTTATGTTCAAGAAAATTCGTATTCTGGTTTTGGTGCTGATTCTGGCCTGGGTGGCGCTGGACGCCATGCGCACCGAGAATAAAGCGCAAGCTTGGGAAAGCAGCCAGTATATCTATCTACACCCCGTTTTTGCTGGCCTGGATGAAGATACCATGCAATACATCAAGACCCAAAATACCGAGCAATGGCAAGACATCGAGCAGTTTTTCAAGCGTGAGGGCGAAAGCTATGGACTGAAACTCGGCAGCCCAGTGCGCGTATTCTGGGGCGAGCCGATCAAGGTAGCGCCGCCGCAACTCGCTGCGGGCGGCTCAATGTTCAATATCATGCTCTGGAGCTTGCAACTGCGTTGGTGGGCGTGGCGACATACGCCGAACAGCCGTGTCAAACCCGATGCGCGGATTTATATGCTGTATCACCCGGCCGAAAATGGCGTGGCATTGCCGCACTCGGTGGGCATTGCCAAAGCGCGGCTTGGTTTGGCGCATCTGTTTGCCAGCGAGAAAATGCACGGCAGCAATCAGGTGGTGGTCACGCACGAATTGCTACATATTTACGGCGCAAATGATCATTATGATCCGGCCAATAATCAGCCGCTGTTTCCGCAAGGCTTTGCCGAGCCGGATCTAGAGCCGCGCTTTCCGCAAAGGCTGGCAGAAATCATGGCGGGGCGGATTCCGCTGGACGAAAGCAAGGCGGAAATGCCCAAATCATTGCGCGATGTGCTGATGGGGGCGGAAACAGCCAAGGCGATAGGCTGGGTAAACTGAGCGTTTCGGTGGGCTTTTATTTATTCTAAGCCATTAAAAATATTGGCTTTTTAGGCCAAATATTGCCTAAAAGAGACCGCTCTGCAATAATGTGCGGCTTTTTCGGGTCAGCCCTTGGGCTGGCAATTTTAGTTTTGATGGCTTGCCCACCCATCGTTGCGTGGTTTTTTTACGTGCAAAGTGGCAAGACCTTCTAGCCCAGGGGGTATTGGATTATGTCCAATCTGGCTACAGCGACCGCTGCGATCAAGGCATCGCTGGATTTAAAGACACCGCTACCTGTTGCGGCTTATTTTGATGAAAAACTGTATCAACTTGAGCTTGAGCAACTGTTTGCCAAAGGTCCGCGCTATATCGGCCATGAGCTGATGGTGCCCAATCAGGGCGATTATCACGTTCTTGAGCTTGACAATGGTGCGCGCTATCTCAAACGTACCGATCAGGGCGTCAAGGTTTTCTCCAATATCTGCCGTCATCGTCAAGCCAGCATGCTCAGCGGCCGTGGCAATAACACGCATACGGTGTGCCCGCTGCATCGCTGGACTTATGATCAGCACGGCCAACTGATGGGCGCGCCGCATTTTCCGGTCAACCCTTGCCTGCATTTGCCGCAAACCGAACTCGTCAACTGGAACGGCTTGTTGTTTGAAGACAATGGCCGCGATATCGAAGGCGATTTGAAAAATCTGGGCGTCAAAAAAGACCTCGATTTTTCCAAATACGTCCTGCACAGCGTTCAAGTGGATGAATACCAAGGTAACTGGAAAACGTTTATCGAGGTTTACCTCGAAGACTATCACGTGGTGCCGTTTCACCCGGGGCTGGGTAAATTCGTCGAGTGCAACGAGCTTAACTGGGAATTTGGCGACTGGTACTCGGTGCAAACCGTTGGCGTGCACAATGCGCTGGCGCGCCCTGGCTCAAAAACCTACGAAGAGTGGGCCAATCAGGTTAAACGCTATGAACAAGGCAAATTGCCCAAGCATGGCGCGATCTGGCTGACGTATTACCCGAACATCACCGTCGAGTGGTATCCGCATACGCTGGTGATCTCGACCATTATTCCAACCGGGCCGCGCAGCTATAAAAACGTCGTCGAGTTTTATTACCCCGAGGACATTGCCTATTTCGAGCCCGAGTTTGTCGCCGCCGAGCAGGCTGCGTATGCCGAAACGGCGGTTGAGGACGTGGAAATCATCAACCGGATGGAAGCAGGGCGCACGGCACTTTTTAAAGCCGGGCGCAATGAAGTCGGGCCGTACCAAAGCCCGATGGAAGACGGCATGCGGCATTTCCACCAGTTCCTGCGCCGCGAGCTGGGCGAGGCCATCAGCGAGCTGGAGAAATAATTAGCGCAGCACCATAGGCGGCCAAGGCCGCCTTTTTTATTAAGGGTATTGCCACGAAGAGAATGATATAAAAGATCTTCAAGGCAATACCTGCTACGAGTATTAATGAAAACATATTTTCTGAAAGCCAGCCAGTCCGGGCCATTCTGGATGGTGTTGGCCGGGCTGGCTTTTGCCGTCATGGGCGTCTTTGTCAAGCTCGGGAGCGCGACGTTTTCAACGGCCGAGCTGGTCTTTTATCGTTGTGCGGCAGGGCTGATCGGCATTGCGCTGATTGTGTTACCGCAAGGCAAATCGCTGCGCGTAGGTGCAGACAGCCTCAAGCTACATCTAAGCCGCAGTGTGTCGGGCTTTGTTGCGCTGATGCTGTATTTTTACGCCATCGGCCATTTGCCCTTGGCTACCGCAGTGACGCTCAACTACACCTCGCCGATTTTCTTTGTGCTCTTGGTCACCATGCGGCAGCGGCAATGGCCGCAAAGTAGCCAGATTCTGAGTGTGTTGCTCGGCTTTGTCGGGGTGCTGTTTTTGCTGCGCCCAACCTTGAATGGCGACCAGTGGCTGGCGGGCATTCTGGGGCTGGGCTCGGGCATGCTGGCCAGCGTGGCTTATCTGAATGTCAGCGAGCTGGGCAAGGCGGGCGAGCCGGAATGGCGGACCGTGTTTTATTTCTCGCTAGTCTCCACACTGGGGGCGGGCGCGTGGATGCTGCTGCAGACGCCCGCCCTGCATCGCCCCAGTGTGGGCGAGTGGCTGATTGTGCTTGGCATGGGGGTGGCCGCCACACTGGCGCAGCTGTGCATGACCCGCGCTTACCGCAAAGGGCGCTCGCTGGTGGTGGTTAGCCTGGCTTATCTCACCGTGTTGTTCTCGACCTTATTCTCGTTTTTGCTCTGGCAAGAGCGGATTTCACCACTGGCGATACTGGGGATGTTGCTGATTGCAGTGGCTGGAATCTGGGCCGGTGCTACGCGCGTACAACGTAGTTAAGATGCATATTTGCCGCGCCTGCACTTCAAGTTAGAATGAGCAGATCGGAGAAAACAATGCGCTTTTTGATTAGTAATGATGATGGTTATTTCGCCCCCGGCATTGCCGCGCTGGCCATGGCGCTGGGCGACGAAGGCGAGGCGCTGGTGTGCGCGCCCGAGCGCGACCGCAGCGGCGCCAGCAATTCGCTAACGCTGGATAGGCCTCTGCAGGTCAGAACATCGCCATCGGGTTTTCATTACGTCAATGGCACGCCGACCGACTGCGTGCATCTGGCCGCCACTGGCCTGATGAGCTCGCCACCTGACATGGTGGTTTCGGGGATTAATCACGGCGCCAATATGGGCGACGACACGATTTATTCCGGCACAGTGGCCGCGGCGACCGAGGGCTATCTGCTCGGCATTCCGTCGATTGCCATTTCGCTGGCTTCACGCAATCCGGTACATTTTGAAACGGCAGCCCGCGTGGCCCGCGAGCTGGTGCAGCGCTTTAAGAAAACGCCGCTTGATCAGCCCGTACTGCTTAATGTGAACGTTCCCGATCTGCCTTATGAATCACTCAAGGGCACACAGATTACCCGCCTTGGGCGTCGCCACAAATCGGCCTCGGTCATCCGTAGCGCCAATCCGCGCGGCGATACCATCTGGTGGGTGGGACCGATTGGCGATATTGCCGATGCGAGCGATGGCACCGACTTTGCTGCCGTTGAGCAGGGCTATGTGTCAATTACCCCGCTATCGGTTGATCTGACTGCCTATCCGCAGCTGGACATGATCAATCGCTGGATGGCGACATGATGATCAGCAGTGGCACCGGCATGACCTCAGCCCGAACCCGCACCCGCCTGGTTGAGCGCCTGCGCGCGCAAGGCATCAGCAACGAGCAGGTGCTGGCGGTGATAGCCCAGGTGCCACGCCATGAGTTTATTGACGAAGCCTTATCGCACAAGGCTTACGACGACACTTCGCTTCCCATCGGCTTTGGCCAGACCATTTCGCAGCCTTATATTGTGGCCCGCATGACCGAGCTGGCTGTCGCCGTACCCGAGCGCAAAAACGTGCTGGAAATCGGCACCGGCTGCGGCTACCAGACCACGGTACTGAGCAAGTTATTTAAAACGGTACACACGATCGAGCGAATTGGCGGGCTGGTGCGCAATACGCGCGAGAGGCTTAGCCGCCTCGGCGTTCACAATGCGCGCCTGCGCCATGCCGATGGCAGCCAGGGGCTGCCCGATCTAGCTCCGTTTGACGTTATCCTGATCACGGCTGCAGCGCCCATTGTGCCGGAAAACCTGATTAGCCAGCTCTCCAACGGCGGGCGGCTAATTTTTCCGGTGGGCTCGCAAGAGCAGGAGCTGCGCATGATCGAGCGGCGCGGCGAGGATTTTCTTGAAAGCCGGCTAGAGAAGGTTAACTTTGTTCCTTTGCTCAGCGGAATCAGCTAAGCCTGTCGCTCACGACAACCGGGCTTGGAGCCAGGGTTAGCAATACCGACTTTTACCGCCATCAGAATGCCGCCTTACGCCGCACTCCCGTGTAAACTATCCGGCAAATGCTTTTCAAGCGTCGATCCTGACTCACTTTTAATCACACCATCCCATCGCAGGAGACATTGCGTGCGTGCTTCTCGTTCAATCTTGCTTGTTTTGACCCTGATTTGCGCGGCCTGCACCACCCCGCGCACTTCGCCAGCGCCGATTATTGACGGCCATGCCGGCACAGCAAGCACTCAGACTACGCAAGCTGTAAGCAAACCGGCGCCCATCGTGACGCCGGACGCGACTCAGTACACAGTGAAAAAAGGCGACACGCTATTCAGAATCGCCACCGAAAACCGAGTGGCTTACCACGACCTGATGGCGTGGAATAAGCTGCCTGACACACAAATCCAGATCGGCCAGGTGCTGCTACTGGCCCCACCACTGGACGAGGGCGGCGTCACCATTACGCCATTAAGCGATGAAGCCAGCAAAAAAGCGCCTGATACTACGGTGATCGTGACCAAGACCAGCCCCAAAGCAATCAAAGAGGTGTATAGGGCACAAGCAAGCGCCGCCTCGACGCCCGCAGCAGAGGCTTCAAAAGTTGCATCAAAACAACAAGGCAAGGCCAGTGCAACAGCCAGTCAAACAGCCAAACCAGTTGCCAGCACAGCCAGCGCCATTGACGCTGCAAACCCCATTAAATCAAGCACTGCAGTGGCATCATCCTCTGCCGCTGGCAATACCAGCAGCGTCGAGTTTGGCATGCCAACCAGCGGGAAGATTTTGCGGGGATTTAATGAAGAAAGTAAAGGCATTGATATTGCAGGCAAACTTGGGCAATCTATTGTTGCGTCAGCGCAAGGAAAGGTAGTTTACGCTGGCACCGGGTTGCGAGGCTACGGCAAGATGGTGATATTGCAACACAGTAATGGCTATCTCACCGCCTACGCTCATAACGATAAATTGCTGGTCAAAGAGGGAGATGTCGTTAAAAAAGGTGAAAAAATTGCCGAAATGGGTAAGACAGATACGGATCAGGTGAAGCTTCACTTTGAAGTCCGTAAAGGCGGAAAGCCAGTCGACCCCGGCAAATTCATCGCGACAGAGTAAATATGAGCGAACCAATTATTGAACAAGACATGATCGTCGACGACGTTGAAGTACTGGAAGCAGAAGCGGACGTCGAAGAAGAAGCGGATGAAGTCGAAGCGGAAGCCAAAGAAGACGCCGAACGCTACACCAGCGAAAGCACCGGCGATGTAACGCAGATTTATCTGAACGAAATTGGTCAGTGCAAGCTACTGACGCCAGACGAAGAGCGCACCCTGTCTCGACTCGTGGTGCAGGGCGATTTTGCGGCCCGCCAGAAAATGATTGAACACAATCTGCGCCTGGTGGTGAACATTGCCAAGCACTATATCAACCGCGGCATGACGCTGCTTGATCTGATCGAAGAAGGCAATATCGGCCTGATGCATGCGTTGGAGAAATTCGATCCCGAGCGCGGCTTCCGTTTCTCGACTTATGCCACCTGGTGGATACGCCAGAGTATCGAGCGCTCGATTATGAATCAGTCGCGCACCATTCGTTTGCCCGTGCATGTCATCAAGGAGTTGAACGTCTATCTGCGCGCCCAGCGCCACCTTGAAGCCACATTGGGGCACGACCCAAGCATTGAAGACATCGCCCATCTGGTCGGTAAAGACGTCGAAGACGTGCGCCGCGTGATGGGGCTCAACGAGCGTGTCGCCTCTCTGGATGCGCCGCTGGACATTGACCCTATGCTCACCATTGGTGAATCGATCCCGGACGATCAGCACGACGGCCCGGAGGCGACGCTGCAAAACGCCGAAGTCGAGCGCTATGTGCGTGAATGGATGAAGCAGCTCAATGAAAAGCAGCGTATGGTGATTGAGCGACGTTACGGCTTGAATGGCTATGAGATCTGTACGTTGGAAGATCTGGCGGCTAATTTAAGCCTAACCCGTGAGCGGGTACGTCAGATCCAGATCGAGGCACTTGACCAGTTGCGCCGCATTCTGCGCCGCTACGGTGTGACGCGCGACGTCGTACTCTAAGCCCACATCTTTACTCCAGCTTCACTCCCAAATAAAAAAGCCAGTCGAATGACTGGCTTTTTTATTACTGCATCATCATGGGTATTACTCCGAAGGCAAGCTTAAACCCCGACTGTAGAGCAATACCCCCTGCAACATTAGATACCGCGCAACAATTCGTTGATGCCCACTTTAGAGCGGGTTTTCGCATCGACTTTCTTCACGATCACCGCGCAGTACAGACTGTACTTGCCGTCGGCTGAAGGCAAGTTGCCTGAAACTACGACCGAGCCTGCTGGAATACGGCCGTAAGTGACTTCGCCGGTTTCGCGATCGTAAATGCGCGTTGACTGACCGATATACACGCCCATAGAAATCACCGAGCCTTCTTCAACGATGACGCCTTCAACCACTTCAGAACGCGCGCCGATAAAGCAGTTGTCTTCAATAATTGTTGGACCGGCTTGTAACGGTTCCAGAACGCCACCAATACCAACACCGCCAGACAGGTGAACGTTCTTACCGATTTGCGCACAAGAGCCCACCGTTGCCCAGGTATCAACCATCGTGCCTTCGTCAACGAAAGCGCCGATGTTCACGTACGACGGCATCAGTACGACGTTTTTGCCGATAAACGAGCCTTTGCGCGCAATCGCGTTAGGCACAACGCGGAACCCGCCTGCGCGGAAATCCGCTTCGGTGTAATCGCCAAACTTGCTGGGCACTTTGTCGAAGTAATTGGTGCAACCACCATCCATCACCACATTGTCGTTAATGCGGAAAGACAGCAAAACCGCTTTTTTCACCCACTGATTGGTTACCCAATCACCGGAGGTTTTCTCGGCCACGCGCAGCTGGCCTTGATCCAGCGCGTTGATTACTTCGTTAATGGCGCCGCGCAATTCGGCAGAGACATTGCTCGGCGTAATGTCGGCACGGTTTTCAAACGCGGTTTCGATGATGGATTGCAGATTGCTCATAATGACTCCGTTGAGTTAACTGTTTAGAAATGATTAATGGGTGCAAAAGCGGACAATGCGCTCTGCAGCGGCGATACATTCATCCAGTGGCGCCACTAGCGCGATGCGCACATAGCCACGCCCTGGATTGGTTCCGTGCGCTTCGCGCGCTAGATACGAGCCCGGAAGCACGGTGACGTGCTCCTCTGCAAACAGGCGGCGTGCAAATTCTTCGTCGCTACTGGTGGCTTGCGTACCGGCAAAGTGGTCGGGAATTTTAGCCCACAAATAAAACGCAGCATCGGGGAGCGTCACATCAAGCACCGCGGCCAGCTTCTGAGTCACAGCAGCAAATTTGGCGCTGTATTGCTGCCGGTTTTCAATCACATGCGCTTCATCGCGCCAAGCGGCAGCACTGGCCGCCATCACCATCGGGCTCATTGCGCAACCATGGTAGGTGCGATAAAGCAGGAATTTGGCCGTGATGGCCGCATCGCCAGCGACAAAGCCCGAGCGCATGCCCGGCACATTCGAGCGCTTGGACAAGGACGAGAACATCACCAGCCGTGTAAAATCTCGCCCCAATTTAACCGCGGCTTCTAGGCCACCTAAAGGCCTGTCATCACCAAAATAGATTTCCGAATAGCACTCGTCCGAAGCGATGACAAAACCATATTGATCGGATAGCGCAAACAGGCGTTCCCAATCAGTCAGCGACGCCACTGCGCCGGTCGGATTGCCTGGCGAGCAGACAAACACCAGTTGCGTGCGAGCCCAGACTTCAGCAGGAACGCTATCCCAGTCAGGCTGAAAGCGGTTTTCTGCTAGGCAATTGACAAACCATGGCTCGGCACCAGCGAGCAGCGCGGCACCTTCATAAATCTGATAAAAGGGATTGGGCGACAAAACAACTGGGTTTTTCGCCGTTGGATCGATCACCGCCTGAGCGAAGGCAAATAGCGCTTCGCGGCTGCCATTGACTGGCAAGATTTCAGTCGCAGCATTAGGTGCGGCGATGCCATAACGTTTTGCAATCCATTCGCTAATACTCAGCCTTAATTCATCCGAGCCCAAGGTGGCCGGATAACTTGAAAGGCCAGCCAGATTATCCATCAGCGCCGTCTTTACCAACTGCGGGGCAGGGTGCTTGGGCTCGCCAATCGACAGATTGATATGCTTAAGCGCTGGGTTGGGCGTTAAATCGCTGAACAGCTGACGTAATTTCTGAAACGGATAGGGGTGCAGTAACTCTAAGCGTGGCGACATAACGCATTCATTTAGGGAAAGTCCTGATTATATCCCAAGGAAGCCTGAAATAGCGCCGCCCCCAGAGCGAAAACTAGCGCAAAGCATGCCCGAATAAGCATGCTTGCGCCGTTGTCGCTCAGGATTCAATCGGCCCGGAATTGAGCAAATGCGGAAAATGTCCAATCAGTTTTCCCACTTTAGGGCCAACAATCGCCACGCAATAGGGCTGATCTGGGTGCTGGTTATAGTAATCATGATGCTCATCTTCGGCAGGCCAGAATATTGTGGCCTCGACGAGCTCGGTCACAATCGGCAGACCCCAGGCCTGAGCCGCGTCAGCAAGCGCCGCCTGCGCCTGCGTTAGCTGCTGCGGGCTGTGATAAAAAATCGCCGAACGATATTGCGTGCCGACATCATGCCCCTGGCGATTTAGCGTAGTCGGATTGTGAACAGCAAAAAACACCTCAAGCAATTCGGCAAACGACACCTGCGCAGCATCAAATTCAATCTGCACCGCCTCGGCATGGCCGGTATTGCCATCACAGACTTGCCTGTATTGGGGTTGCGACACATACCCACCCATGTATCCCGACCTAACCGACTTCACGCCGCGAACACGCTGAAATACAGCTTCCAGGCACCAGAAACAACCACCCGCTAGCGTTGCAATCTCGATCATGTTCAGTCTCCTGAGGTAGCGTTTTATTGACGCGCACCGCGCAGATTAGAAGGGAAGTCGGCATTAAAATTACTGCGAAACGGATTGATATCCAAGCCGCCGCGCCGGGTGTAACGCGCATAAACCGCCAGCTTCATGGGCTTGCAGGTGCGCATAATGTCGACAAAAATCCGCTCGACACACTGCTCGTGAAATTCGTTGTGATTGCGAAATGAAATCAGGTAGCGCAGCAGGCTTTCGCGGTTGATCGGCTTACCAACGTATTGAATTTGTACAGAAGCCCAATCAGGCTGCCCGGTGACCAGGCAGTTGGATTTAAGCAGATTGGACGTCAGCGTTTCACTGGTCGTGCCATCAGATTCATCACAATGCAAAAGCTGTGGCTGCGGGGAATAATCGCTGACTTCAATATCCAGATTATCAATGCAAAAGCCTTTGAGCTCACCCAGGCGCAAGCTGTCAAATTGTGCTGGCGCGCTGATTTTCACCTGAACTGACGCACCCACTGCGGCACTAATATCCGTGCGCAAAATGTTTGCCAGCCGGTCTATATCGTCAACCTTGGTTTGATTAAAGCTATTAAGGTAGAGCTTGAACGATTTGGATTCGACTATATTGGCGCTATCGGCCGGAATCTGAAACGTTACCAGCGCAATTTGCGGTTTGCCGCGCGGATTAAGCCACGACACTTCGTAGGCATTCCAGATATCCAGCCCCATAAATGGCAGCGCAGCACCAATGCCGATTTCATCGCGCTTGCCCTGCCTTGGAATTGGAAACAGCAGGCTGGCGTCGTATTCGGTGGTGTAACTGACGGTCTTTCCCAGTGGCGAGGCCGAGGCGATAGCTTCTGTCATTTGATGCAACCTAAAGTTGAAAGCGGATAGCCGCATTTTACCGCTGTCTGTGCCGGTCGGTGGCGGCATTTTTCCAGCTCTCACCCTTGGAAGCTAGAACAGCAAGGCAGGCATGATGTTTAACGGTATTTACGCATCAGGCCAACGACTACGCCGTAAATCTCCAGACTCTCGGACGGGCGAATAATCGAGAAATCAGGATTGTGCGGAATCAGGTAGTAACCCTGCTTGTCCCGCCCCAGCTCCTTGAGCGTATATTCGCCATCAACCATGGCCACCACCAGATCCCCCACATGGGCGGCGTGACGCTTTTCGATGACCGCCAGATCGCCGTCGTAAATGCCTGCGTCCATCATCGAGTCGCCCCGAACTTTGATAATGATCGAGGTAGAAGGGCGCGGCATCAGATATTCGTCCAGCGAAATTGACTCGCTCATCGCATCGTTAGCCGCCGCCGGCAAGCCGGCAGGCACATTAAAGTCGGCCAGCTCGCGCTCAAAAAAACGCTTGGTGGGCACCAATCGCTTGTCTGGCGTCATTTCAATATACCCAGCCAGGGTAAGGCGCTTGACCAGCGCGGAAACCGCCGACTTGGACGCCATACCCAGCAGCTCGCCAATTACGGCATACGATGGAATACTGCGGTAGTCGCTGTAGTAGTCTTGCAGCTTACCCAGATATTCATGATCCCGGTTCGGATTGGCCATACGCCACCTCTAGATGAACATTCGTTCTGTTAGCGTATTGAACGTTCGTTCCCTTGTCAAGCTGCAGCTCAACTTACCCAGACTCACGCAAGCCACGCCCGATTCCTCACCGGCTCTGGTAAAATGCGGCTTTGAACTGGATAGGCGGTAGCAGGGTGAGGATTTTATTAGCTCCGATGGAAGGCTTGCTTGACTGCGTGCTGCGTGACGTCATCACCCGGGCGGGCGGCATTGATTTGTGCGTCACCGAGTTTATTCGCGTTACCCATACCTTATTACCCAACCGCACTTTCGAGCGGATTGCGCCCGAAATCCTGACCGAAAGTAAAACAGCCACTGGTGTTCCGGTACGCGTTCAGCTACTGGGTTCCGACCCGGTGTGTCTGGCCGAAAATGCTGCACGTTTAGCCACATTTAATCCGCACGGCATTGATCTAAATTTTGGCTGCCCGGCCAAAACAGTTAACCGCCACCGTGGCGGGGCGGTGCTACTGGACGAGCCGGAGTTGATTCACCAGATCGTCAAAGCCGTTCGCGATGCCGTACCGGCGCACATCCCGGTGACCGCCAAAATGCGCCTCGGTTACACCGACACCTCGCCAGCCATTGCCTGCGCACAAGCGATTGAAGCGGCAGGCGCCGCTGAAGTGGTCGTTCACGCCCGCACAAAAACAGATGGCTATAAGCCGCCCGCCTACTGGGAATGGATCGCCAAAATCAAGGATAACGTGAAGTTCAACGTCGTCGCCAACGGCGAGATCTGGACCGTTGAAGAGTTCCATCGCTGCCGCGAAATTTCCAACTGCGACGACATTATGCTGGGGCGCGGCATTGTGGCCAATCCGGGCTTGGCGCTCGAAGCCAAAACCGGACAAAAGCTCGAATGGGAAGCGGTGATGCCGCTCTTCGTGGTTTTCTGGCAGCAAGTACTACTGCATTGCTACCCAAAATATCAGGCTGGGCGTCTCAAGCAGTGGCTCAACTATCTGCGCCGCCACTACCCCGAAGCCGAGTTGCTATTTGCCCAAATTCGCACCCTCAATACCCGCGAAGAGATCGAAGCGGGGTTTCCGGCGCTGGTTCTGGGGCAATGAATAGCTAGGGCTTACTATGGGTATAGCCATGAGGGGTAATCTGAGTAGGGGTTTCAGCCAGATACCCTAAGCAGGCAGTTGACTCAGTAGCATCTCCAAGCCCTGCGCCTGGGTTAAGCCCTGTGCCTCGCAATACTTGCGAAAGCGCAGATGCAGGCTGGCGTCGATTTCAACCGACAAGGCCTTGGGTAGGCGTAGATTGTGATTTTGCGTGGCACGCGTGACTTGCAATGCACGGGAACGGCGCTTACGCTCGGCCGCGCTCATGGCCTTGCCGGAAAGAGCAGGGCGGCCACGCGGGCGCTTTTTGTTGTCGTCCATACGCTAAATCTTCGCTTTGATAATCACAAATTTGGCATTTTGTGCCACACATTCAACTGATTTAAACCAGCGCTTCAAATCCTGCTGATAGTTCAGATGCCGATTTGCAACAATCCACAGCTCACTATCGGCGCGCATGCATCGGCGCGCTTGGGCAAACATACTCAGTGCAATGTCGGTGGTGACTGTATTTTGCTGGTGAAAAGGCGGATTAATCAAAATCAGATCGAACTGCTGATCAATATCAGCCAAGCCGTCGTGATGCAAAATATGTACCGTAGCCGCCGGTGCATTGTGCGCAAAACTCACCTGAGCCGAAGCCACCGCCGCCAGCGACTCATCATACAAATACAGCTGAGCCGCCGGGTGTAGGCGATGGTAAGTCAGCGACAGCAGTCCATTGCCGCAACCGACATCAGCTACCGTACTGGCTGCGGGCAGGCGCGCAAAATTTTCAATAAAAAATCGCGAGCCAATGTCTATTTTCTGTTCAGCAAATACGCCTGGCACATTATGCAGCTGCAAATCCAGCTCTGGCACTGGCACAGTACAAGCATTGACGTCATCATGGCCGGGCTGCAGCCAGGCCTTGTAAAGCCTAGCTTTGCGCCAGGTTGGCAGGTATTCAACCTCAGCACATAGCGCCTTGATCAAATCCAGATGGCCACTGCTAACGTGTTTTTGCATCCCGGAAAAATACAGTAACAGCGG
This sequence comes from Chitinibacter sp. FCG-7, assembly GCF_040047665.1. NCBI lineage: Bacteria > Pseudomonadati > Pseudomonadota > Betaproteobacteria > Neisseriales > Chitinibacteraceae > Chitinibacter > Chitinibacter mangrovi. Next base: position 3,519,161 of record NZ_CP157355.1, on the reverse strand, counting down.
CTGGGTCAGGCTTTGCGCCAGCGTGCGCAACTGAGCATCAAGCAGCGAGAGCGACTTGGGCAACTTAACCAAACCAATATCCGCACGCTGCTCAGAAAAATACGCAAATGGCACCCGCTGCGCATTGCTGGCGATGGCCGTGCGCGAACACCATGAATCGTTGATGTGCCAGATTTGCTCGCAAGCAGCCTGCTCAGCAGCACAATGCAAAGCGCCAAAAGCGTCGTTCAATAGAATGATATCGGACTCAGCGCCAAGCTGGGCCGCCAGATATTCGTCTGCGGCATCCCAGGCGCGCAACTCTTTGGCGTGCTTGACCGGGTAACGAAGCAAGGCGAGCTTGGCAAAATCCAGAGGGGCGTCCATAGTAGTCCAGCAATAAAAACAGCGTGCGATTTTACCGCAAAGCAGCCCCAAAAAGCCGAACCCCATCGCCTGAGCAGCAAATCATTCGCTAGCGCGATAAAAGGCGACCGTTACCAAAAAAGAAAACAGTGCTAGAATGCGCGCCGCTTTAAAAAATGACGCACCATGGCCAGGCAACTCGAAGACACCCAAACACTAGATTTACTCCCTCTCCCCAAGCGCCGCGGACGCCCCAAAACCGGCCGAGCGATGACGCCCGCGCAAAAGCAAGCCGCGTATCGCCGCAGAAAAAAACAGATCGGCCTGGCCGCGATTGAACTTGATCGCGCTGATGTAGCGCTATTAATTAGCGCGCTGGAAAGTCGCGCCGCAGAGCTGCATCGTACCCAAACAGCCACGCTGTTTGAAAACGAAACCCTGATTGCCGCATTACGCCAAAGGCTAAGCAAATTACACGAATCGTGAAACTCTGCACGCGCAACACATCAACATTGGGGGATTGGGTGCAGAGAATAGGCTCAGATCTAAACTCACATCCCATTGCTTTACATAATATACATTATACGTTTAATTAATTGCTTTAATCGCAAACCATGAGAAATATCAAACTTTGGCTTTATGGCTGGCGCTATGATGTGTTCATGAGAAAGATGCAGCCTGCACAGACATCCTTGGTTGAATTTGGATATCATCACAATGACGTGTGAATAAAGCACAGAAACAAAGATGCGTCAGGCATAGCATATCAACCACAGATACTCACATCGCAAGTCAGGAGCTAAAAATGGCTGTTACTAATGTTCAAGAACTCGACGCACTGGTTGCTCGTGTAAAAAAAGCGCAGCAACTGTTTTCTACTTTTTCCCAAGAGCAAGTTGACGAGATTTTCCGTGTTGCCGCGCTGGCGGCGGCTGATGCGCGTTTGCCATTGTCTAAAATGGCCGTTGCCGAAACTGGCATGGGGATTGTTGAAGATAAAGTGATCAAAAATCACTTTGCTTCCGAATACATCTACAACGCGTACAAGAATGAAAAAACTTGCGGTATTTTGTCGGTTGACGATGCTTTTGGCACGATGACAATTGCCGAGCCTATCGGGATTATCTGCGGTATCGTTCCTACGACTAATCCAACTTCAACGGCCATTTTTAAAGCACTGATCGCACTAAAAACGCGTAACGGCATTATCTTCAGCCCACACCCACGTGCGCGCAAATCAACTTGTGAAGCGGCACGCTTGGTCTTGGAAGCGGCCGTATCAGCTGGTGCGCCACGCGATATTATTGGTTGGATTGATGAGCCAACCGTAGAATTATCAAATCATCTAATGAAACACCCAGACCTGAATCTGATCCTGGCCACTGGCGGCCCAGGCATGGTGAAGGCGGCGTATAGCTCTGGAAAACCCGCCATTGGTGTCGGTGCGGGCAATACCCCAGTCGTCATTGATGAAACTGCTGATATTAAACGTGCAGTAGCCTCGATTTTGATGTCAAAAACATTCGACAACGGCGTTGTCTGTGCTTCTGAGCAATCGGTCATCATTGTTGACAGCATTTACGATCAAGTGAAAGAGCGCTTTAACGCGAACGGTGGCTACATTCTGAATAAGAAAGACACTGAAGCTGTGCGCAAAGTGATTCTGAAAGATGGCAATTTGAATGCCAATATCGTTGGTCAATCTGCACTGAAAATCGCCGAAATGGCTGGCATCAAAGTGCCACCGTATACCAAAGTATTGATTGGTGAAGTAGCTTCAGTGGGTGAAGAAGAAGCCTTTGCCCACGAGAAGCTCTCCCCTACTCTGGCCATGTACCGCGCCAAAGATTTCTTTGATGCAGTCCACAAAGCTGAAGCACTGGTTGCACTGGGCGGGATTGGGCACACATCATCGCTGTATACCGACCAAGATTTGCAAGGCGAGCGCATTGCTTACTTTGGCGACAAAATGAAAACGGCGCGTATTTTGATCAATACCCCATCTTCACAAGGCGGTATCGGTGACCTGTATAACTTCAAGCTCGCGCCGTCACTGACGCTGGGTTGTGGTTCATGGGGCGGCAACTCGATTTCTGAAAACGTGGGGCCAAAACACCTGATCAACAAGAAAACTGTCGCTAAACGGGCTGAAAATATGTTGTGGCATAAACTTCCAAAAAGCATTTACTTCCGCCGCGGTAGCTTGTCAGTTGCACTTGAAGAGCTGTCAAACAAAAAACGCGCTGCGATTGTGACTGACCGTTACTTATTCAATAACGGTTACGTTGATGAGACGATTCGCATTCTGAAACAGAACGGCTTGGAAGTTGAAGTTTTCCATGAAGTTGAAGCTGATCCAACGCTGGCCGTAGTACGCAAAGGCGTGGCGATGCTCAACAGCTTCAAGCCAGATGTAATCATTGCGCTGGGCGGCGGCTCACCCATGGATGCAGCGAAAATCATGTGGGTGATGTACGAGCATCCCGATGTCGCGTTTGAAGATTTGGCGCTGCGCTTTATGGACATTCGCAAACGGATTTATAAATTCCCGAAAATGGGCGTTAAAGCTGAACTGGTTGCGATTCCAACCACTTCAGGCACGGGCTCGGAAGTAACGCCATTTGCGGTGGTGACCGACGAAAAAACCGGCATGAAATACCCAATTGCCGATTACGAATTGACGCCAAACATGGCCATCGTCGATCCGAACCTGGTCATGAATATGCCTAAATCGTTGACTGCCTTTGGCGGCATCGATGCGGTTACTCACGCTTTGGAAGCTTATGTATCCGTATTGGCGAACGAGTTTAGCGATCCACAAGCGCTGCAAGCCTTGAAACTGCTACAACAACACTTGCCATCGGCCTACATCAACGGCGCGAAAGATCCAGCAGCGCGTGAAGGCGTACACAATGCTGCGACGATCGCTGGTGTGGCCTTTGCCAATGCCTTCCTGGGTGTGTGTCACTCAATGGCGCACAAAATCGGTGCCGAGTTCCACCTGGCACACGGCTTGGCGAACGCCCTGCTGATCAGCAACGTCATTCGTTACAACGCGGTAGATATTCCGACCAAACAAACTGCGTTTAGCCAATACGATAGACCACAAGCGAAATGCCGTTATGCAGATATTGCCGAGCATTTGGGCCTGCAAGGCAAAAATGACGATCAGAAAGTCGCGGCACTGATCGCATGGGTAGACGAATTGAAAGCCACCTTGAATATTCCAGCTTCAATTAAAGACGCTGGCGTGAACGAGGCGGACTTCCTGGCTAAAGTTGATCGTATTGCCGAAGAAGCATTTGATGATCAATGTACTGGCGCTAATCCGCGTTTCCCATTGATTAGCGAACTCAAGCAAGTCTTGCTCGATAGCTTCTACGGTCGTGAATACAAAGAAACCTACGGTCAGTAATTGTCTTTTCAGCAACAAGAAGCAGTAGTGAAAAAGCCCCTTGCATTTGCCAAGGGGCTTTTTTATGTAATCAATGATCGATGTTTGTATGAAGCAAATCACAGCAAAGGGCGCAAAAAAGCTAAAGAAAACCGCGCAAATGCCGATATAAAAAGCATAGTAATTGTTTTATCGGATTGAAAAATGCCTTTACGCCCTAGCGAATATGGTGATGATTTAAGCGCTGCTATTGCGCAATATTTAATTGCAGCGAATGAAGTCATGAAGCGGGTTGATCATTTATTGCATCTGGAGCTGATGGATCAGTCGCCAGAAGTCGAGCTGGCTGCATTCTAATAATTCGTTTTTATTCCAATGACTTAATGGTCATTTCATCGCCGGCAATCTGCACCGAGAAATTCTTTAAGACATTCATCCCCAGCAAAGCCTCATCGCCCAATCGCGGCACCACCCCTACCCTAACGTTTTCCAGCATGTATGGCCCCAGCGACATTTGCGTCACCTGTGACCAGTACGCGCTGGTTTCACCATTGGCCGTTTGCGTAATAAACGCTTCGCCGCGCGGCAACTTGAGCCGATTGGCCAACTCCTCACCCACGGTGACCATGCTGGCGCCCGTATCGATCAGCAAGACCACCGGCTCCTGATTCATCATCGCGCTCAAGCGAAAATGCCCATCGCGCGAACGCTTCAAAACCAGAGTCTGCCCCTGATTGGCGGTAATGCGCAGCGAATTGGGGTTGTGCTGCTTTAAGATGAGCGCATCAAACGCCCAATAAATCAGGCCGCAAACCAGCAGCCAGACCAGCACAATCGATGTGGTCGAACGCAAAATACTCTCCTTATGTATTACCCTATAAGGCAACCTGAGATTGACTCACAGGGCAATACCCATCAGGCGCTACACGGGTTTTTTCAAATAGGCCGCAATGGCGTTGTTTAAATTATTAGGTTTGACCATTTCCTTGCCCAGTGTTTGAGCAGCTTGTATTTGCTTTTCTGTTAGCTTCGAGGCGGTTAAGTCTCGATTCTCTCGGGCATGGTTCAAATCTGGGGCAGCCAGTGCATAGAGCGCATAGGCAATCACTTTGTTCTGCGGCACCCCTTGGCCATTGGCGTACATAAAGCCAAGGTTGTTTTGCGCTTCGGTATCCCCCAGCTCGGCGGCTTTTCGAAACCAGCTCACTGCTTGGGCATAATCCTGCTTCACGCCATGACCGCTACCATATAGCAGGCCAAGATTGTTCTGCGCTGTCGTATCACCTTGTTCTGCTGCTGCGCGATACCAGTAAATTGCTTGTTTGAAGTCTTTTGGTACACCTAATCCGTTTTGGTACAAATAGCCGAGATTGGTTTGGGCTCCAGCGTGCTCTTGTTCAGCCGCAGCACGATACCACAGCAATGCTTGCTCGTAGTCCCGCTTCATGCCTTGACCGTTCTCGTACATATAACCAAGGTTAAATTGTGCATAGGCATAATTTTGCTCAGCCGCTTTGCGGTACCAGTTTGCGGCCTGGACATAGTCCTGCTTGATGCCTTTGCCGTTGGCATACATAAAGCCGAGATTAAACTGCGCATCGCCATAACCTTGCTCTGCTGCTTTGCGATACCAGCTCACGGCTTGAGCATCATTGGCTGGCACGCCTTTACCTTTACGGTACATTTGAGCCAGGTTGTATTGCGCGGTGGCGTTGCCTTTTTTGGCCAGCGCTTGAAACTCTTTTAACGCAAGCGCATAGTTTCCGGCCTCGTAGGCATCAGCGCCTTCATCCAATCTGGCTTGTGCAGTCGCCATGCAGCTAGCAATTAGTATGGTTAGCATTAACTTTTTCATCGTCTTTAAACCTTGAAAGTAATCATCGGGAAAGGATGAAAGTGTAATGTAAAACCCTGGCAACCCGCTGCAATTTCTTCCTGTTGTTGTCAGCTTGGTGTGAAAATAAAGGATCAGCTCTGTACACCAAGCCCTTAAACACAAAAAATGGGTAGGTATATTGCCGCAAGCCAATCGAGATTTAGCCTAGAGGGCAATACCCCGCCTTAGAGAGCAGCCTTAAATCGCCTCAATCTGCTCGGTCAGCTCCAGCCATTCCAGCTCCAGCGTCTCCACCTTGGCTTTTAAATCGGCTTCCTGTTTGAGTACCTGCTGCAGCTGGTCTTTTTTCTCGACGCTGTATAAGGTTTCATCAGCGAGCTGCCCGGCGATTTGCGCTTGCAACTCATGCGCTTTGGCCATTTCCTTTTCGTTTTTTTCGCGCTTTTTTTCCAGCGGCTTGCGCAATTCGGCCAATTTCTGGCGTTCTTGCGCTTCTTGGCGCTTTTGCTCTTTGCGATTCACCGCCTCACCGGATGCAGCTGGTGCTATGGGTTTGGCCGCTTTGTCCTGAGCGTTGCGCTGCTCCTGGCTATAGCGCGTGTAATCATCCAGATCGCCGTCGAATGGCCGTACAGAGCCATTTTCAATCAGCCAGAAATCATCCACCGTTGCACGCAGCAAGTGGCGATCATGCGATACGACAATCAGCGCGCCCTCGAAATCCTGCAGCGCAAACGTCAGCGCTTCGCGCATTTCGATGTCCAAGTGATTTGTTGGCTCATCGAGTAGCAATAAATTGGGTTTTTGCCAGATCAGCAAGGCCAGCGCCAGCCGGGCTTTTTCGCCGCCGGAAAACGGCGCCACCGGACAAGTGGCCATATCGCCGTGAAAATTAAAACCACCCAGAAAATTGCGATGCTCCTGCTCGCGTGTTTTGGGGTCCAGATTTTGCATATGCCACAGCGCTGACTCTTCAAGGCGCAGGTATTCGAGCTGATGCTGAGCAAAATAGCCCACTTTTAACCCCTTACCTTCGGTGCGCACGCCTTTGAGCAATGGCTGCTCACCGGCCAGCGAACGGATAAAAGTCGATTTACCCGCGCCATTAACCCCCAGCAAACCGAGGCGGGCTTTATTTTCCAGACTCAGCTCCAGATCGCGCAAAATCGGTTTTTCGGCTGCATAGCCAGCTTGCGCGTCTTCCAGTCGCACCAGCGGGCTGGGTGAAGAATCTGGCTCGCGAAAAGCAAAAGTAAATGGCGAATCCACGTGCGCGGCGGCGATGCGTTCCATCTTTTCCAGCGCTTTGACCCGGCTTTGCGCCTGCTTGGCCTTGCTGGCCTTGGCTTTAAAGCGGGTAATAAAGCTTTCCAGATGGGCAATTTGCCGTTGCTGTTTTTCGTAGGATTGTGATTGCAGCGCCAGCTTTTCGGCACGCTGATTTTCAAAATCGGCGTAATTGCCGGTGTAGAGCGTCAGCTCGGCATTCTCGACGTGCAGAATTTGCCCGACAGTTGAATCAAGAAAATCACGGTCATGCGAAATAATCAGCAACATACCGCGGTAGGATTTAAGCCAGTTTTCCAGCCAGACAACCGTTTCCAGATCCAGGTGATTGGTCGGCTCGTCAAGCAAGAGCAAATCAGAGCGGCACATCAGTGCTTGCGCCAGATTCAAACGCATGCGCCAGCCGCCGGAAAAGCTGGAAACCGGGCGGGAGATTTCTTCGACGCTAAAGCCAAGACCAGCGAGCAATTTGCCCGCCCGCGCAGGCGCGGAATAGCCATCAATCGCTTCAAGCTGGGCCAGCAATTCACCGTGACGCAGGCCATCATGTTCTTCGCTGGCATCCGCAGCCAGTAAATCGGCTTCGATGCGACGCAATTCAACATCGCCATCGAGGACATAATCCAGTGCCGAGCAGGCCAGCGCCGGGGTTTCCTGCGCAACATGCGCGATGGCCGCGCGCGGCGGCATTTCCAGATTGCCTTCGTCGGCATGGATTTCATCGCGCAACAGCGCAAAAAAGCTGGATTTGCCAGCGCCATTGGCGCCAACCACGCCGGTTTTCGAGCCGGGGTTCAAGGTTAAATCAACGCGGTTCAAAAGAACTTTGACACCGCGACGCAAGGTAAGGGATTTTAGTCTGATCATGCGCCGATTTTAACAGAGCTGAGCGCCTTGCTGCCGACCCAAGCCGAGAATAAATCAGCCTGCAGTGAGCTAAATGAGAAAAGCAGATTTGGCTCGCACACGCTCTGCTTGCTGGTTGGCACTTAGAACCAAAGGCGGCTCGAGCAAGCTGAGATGCAATATCAATACAAACTCAACACGGGGTATTGGCCTGCATGCATTATTCAACATGCTCTACAGGCATATACCCCTAAAGAGGGGAAATCAAATCAGGGTCGAATAGAGCAAAATACCGGCAATCGCAAAAATGGCCGCAATCAGATCGTCCAGCATCACGCCCAATCCACCTTTGATGCGGCGGTCAAACCAGCTGATAGGCCAGGGTTTGACAATGTCAAACAGGCGGAACAGCGCAAAAGCGATCAGCCACGCCAGCGGATCGGTCGGCGTAAAGCAGAGCACCATCAGCATGGCCATAATTTCATCGATGACAATGCCGCCATAATCGCTCACGCCCAGCGCCTTGCCGGTGACCTCCGACGCCCAGACGCCCAAGGCGAACAGCGGGATGCAAAAAGCGAAAATCACCGGATTGGGTAGCAGCCATTGCAAAGCGGCCATGATGGGCAAGGCCACCAGCGTTCCCCAGGTGCCGGGGGCTTTTGAAGCCAGGCCACTACCAAAACCAAAAGCCAGCCAGTGCGCCGGATGGGAAAAAACAAAACCCAGATCGGGCTTAAGCTGAGGGGGCTGTTTTTTGTCGCTGCTGGCAGAAATCGGCATTGCGTTTATGTCGTTTTAAAATGGTCAAATCCGCCGAAAGACAGCGCTAATGGCTGATCATTCGAGTCTAGAAACTGCAGCGGCTCGGTTTGCGCTGAGGCGGGCAAAATGCTGCCGATGCGGCTGGCGCTAAGCCCGCAGTGGGTCGCAATGGCGGCGATCTGCTGGCGTGCCGATTGCGGCGCAGTAAAGCACAATTCGTAATCGTCGCCCCCCGCCAGCTTGGCTTCCAGCGCCAGCGCGGCGGGCAAGTGACTGAGCTGCGGCGCAGCAGGTACATCATCAATCCGGATTTGTGCGCGGCACTGTGAGCGTTGGCAAATATGCCGCAAATCACCGGCCAAACCGTCCGAAATATCCAGCGCAGCATGCGCATACGCGGCAATGGCTCGCCCAAATGCCACTCGCGGCTGCGGCAAATCAAGCCGCAAATCGCACTGCCGGGCAATATCGACGGGCAACTGGGCGCGCCCGGTTCGGTGCATCACCGCTGCCGCTGCGCCGCCTAGGGGGCCTGTCACCCAGATGTCATCACCCACTTGTGCGCCGCTACGAAGCATGGCACGCCCCTGCGGCACTTCGCCAGCCACCTGAATCGCAATCGTGAGCGGCCCCCGTGTGGTATCGCCACCGACCAGCTCGATCTGATGCTCGTCAGCCAGCGCAAACAAACCACGGCTGAAAGCTGCCAGCCAGTCGGGATTGATCTGCGGCAACGCCAGCGACAGCGTAAACCACGTTGGGCGTGCGCCCATCGCAGCCAGATCAGAGAGATTCACCGCCAGGCATTTATGCCCTAGCCGCTCCGGGTCGGCGTCGGCAAAAAAATGCCGGCCAGCGACCAGCATATCGGCCGACACCGCCAGTTGATGACCTGCACTCACGCTCATCAGCGCGGCATCGTCGCCCACGCCCAAATCGGCGTGCTGCAAAGGCAGCGTTGGGCGGGTGAAATACCGGGCAATCAGATCGAATTCATTCATAAGTATTAAGACAAAAGTTTCCGCGCATCGTTATCTCGCCTAGCCGTACCTGTGTACTGTCTTCGGCTCGATGCCTTGCACGAAAACTTTTGGTCAATGACTTCCGAGCTGCCAATCAACCCTGACGTTTGGCGCGAATGGCGGCAAATTCGGTGCTACGCACCAGCTCAGCCAGCTTATCGAGTACGCCATTGACGAAACGGTGACCATCACTGCCGCCGTAGGTTTTGGTCAGCTCGATCGCTTCATTGATAATCACCGGATACGGCGTTTCGGGCATCGACATAATTTCGAAGGCGCCGGTGTAGAGCACAGCCAGCTCAACGGTGCTGACTTCTTCCAGCGGGCGATCAACGTGCGGCTCAAGTGCACTCGTCAGTTTGGCCGCATCCTTGATCACGCCAAACAGAATGGCGCGGTAGAGATTGGCGTCGGCCTTGGTGAAATAAGTGCTGCTGCCACGCAGATAGAGGTCAATATTATTTACCGTGTCGTGGCTCATCAGGTATTGATACACCCCCTGCACCGCAAATTCGCGCGCACGGCGGCGGGCGGACTTCATTGGCGGTTTTTTTGCGGGCGGTGTTTTCTGTTCTTCGGTCATGCTTGTAATGCCTTTACTAAATTAGCGGTTTCTACCGCAACACGCGCGGCTTCGCGCGCTTTTTCGATAACACGGACTTCTGCTTGCTCGTCCGTTTCAGTGGTCAAAATGCAATTGGCAATCGGCAAGCCAAAATCGAGCGTCACCCGGGTTACGCCTGCGCCGGACTCGTTGGCCACCAGTTCAAAATGATAAGTTTCGCCGCGAATAATCGCGCCCAGCGCGATCAGCGCGTCAAAACGCTCGCTGGCCGCCATGGTTTGAAGCACAAGCGGGATTTCCAGCGCACCAGCAACACTACTGAGCAAAATATCTTGCGGCGCAACGCCCAGCTTGATCAGCTCGTCCAAACAATTGTCGCGCAAGCCTTCGCAAATTGGCGTATTAAAACGGCTCATCACCACGCCAATGCGCAGGCCGGTGCCAGACAAATCAGGTTTAATCAATGCAATGCCTTCCACGCTCATTTTTTATCCTTTTCAATATTCGTTCTATTCGCTCACCGCCAGCGGCAGTAAGCTCAAATTAGTCTTTAAAGCTGCTTATTCAGTCTGATAAAAGCCAGTGATTTCCAGACCAAAGCCAGTCATGCTCGGGATCTTGCGCTCGGGCGACATCAGGCGCATGCGTCCAACACCCAGATCTTTCAGCATCTGCGCGCCAATACCGTAGGTACGCATATCCCATTTCTGCGGTTTATTTAGTTTGAGCTCAGGCAGAGCACGTGCTAGCAGATCGCTACCATCTTCAGCGCGATGCAAGAGCACCATCACGCCCTTGCCCGCTTGTTCAATCGCTTGCAGCGCCGACTCGATACTCCATGAATGGCTACGCGCATCCAGATCAAGCCAGTCGATCACCGACAGCGGCTCGTGCACGCGAACCAGCGTGTCTTCATCGGCACAGGGCTGGCCTTTAACCAGAGCCAGATGCGTTGCCGAGGTGAGTTTGTCGCGATAAACCGCCAGCTCGAACTCGCCAGCAAAAGTGCGTACCGGGCGGCGGCCGACGCATTCGATCAGCGTTTCGGTGCGGCTACGGTAATTAATCAAATCGGCAATCGTACCGATTTTCAGATTGTGTTCCTGGGCAAAAACCAGCAATTCAGGCAGGCGCGCCATCGTGCCGTCGTCGTTCATGATTTCGCAAATCACCGACGCAGGTGTCAAGCCAGCCATCATCGCCAGATCACAACCGGCCTCCGTATGTCCCGCACGCACCAGCACGCCACCGGGCTGCGCCATCACCGGGAAAATATGACCAGGCGACACAACATCGCTGGCCTTGGCGTCAAAAGCCACGGCTTTGCGGATCGTGAGTGCTCGATCATGCGCCGAAATCCCGGTGCTGACGCCTTCGGCCGCTTCAATCGATGCGGTGAAATTGGTGCCAAATGATGAGCCATTGCTCGAGACCATCGTCGACAGATTTAGCGTTTTGCAGCGCTCGGGGGTAAGGGTCAGGCAAATCAGGCCACGGCCAAATTTGGCCATAAAGTTAATCGCTTCGGGCGTAACAAAGTCAGCCGCCAGTACCAGATCGCCTTCGTTTTCACGGTCTTCCTCGTCAACCAGCACAACCATGCGCCCGGCTTTGAGTTCGGCAACAATTTCATGTACGGGGGAAATCTGGCTCATGCTGAGGTCACTCCTATTTGAACGGTGCCCGATGAAACCATGCGCTCAACGTAGCGCGCAATCAGGTCTATCTCCAGATTGACGCTCGCACCGGCGATTAATTGCCCCAACGTGGTGACGGTCAGCGTGTGCGGAATCAGATTGATTGAAAACACGCAACCATCCGCCGTGTCGCGCACGGTATTGGTCGTTAGCGAAACGCCATTCACGACCACCGAGCCTTTGGCGGCCAGGTATTTGGCCAGATTTTTGGGCGCGCAGATCACCAGCTCGCGATTTTCGCCAACCGGCTCAAAACTGATCACCTTGCCCACGCCGTCAACGTGACCGGATACCATATGGCCACCGAGCATATCGCCCAGCCGCAGGGCTTTTTCCAGATTCACCTTGCCGCCCGCCTCGCTCAAACCCACGGTGCAGCGCAGTGACTCATCAGAAACATCAATTTTGTAACGATTAGGGGGTATCAGCTCGATCACCGTCATGCATGCGCCACTGTGGGCAATACTATCCCCCAGTACCACATTGGACATATCAAGATCGGCCGCATTCACGGTCAGCTGAACACCGCCATCAAACGTTTTGACGTCTTCAATCTGGCCAACGGCCTGAATAATGCCTGTGAACATATTAATCCTTGTGCTCGGGAATTGATGATGGCTCAGGAAACACTGCAGGATTTCCAGCGCGAACTCGTGCCGATGATTTCAACTCGTTGCAGTGATTACAGAAATAACTTTTCGCACCGCAAGCGGCCAGAACTTCGATTTCCTTGCCACAATCCGGGCAAAGTAATTGCTTGTTATCGCTCATTTCACGCTCCTGAAGTACTTTCAGCGAAGACGCTGTTTGGGTCGGTCAAGCGCAAGGTAATGCGCTGATCGTCGCCAACCATGCGGCGTTCGATCACAGTCGGGCGGTACTGATCGTTTAAATCGGCCAAGCTGAAATCGGCCATCGCCTGTCCCTTGCCGATCAGGCTCATGGCCTGATACAGGATGATTTCATCGACTAGGCCAGCTTGCAGCAAAGCGCCGACCAGCTTGCCGCCCGCCTCGACGGTGACTTCATTAAAACCCTGCTGGCCCAGGTAGGCAGACACTGCGTGCAAATCAAGCTTGCCATCTTGCGCAGGCAGCGTGGCAACGGTGACGTTGGTCGCGTCGTAAGGACTGACGGATTGCGCTACATTCAGCGTGGTCAGCAGATGTGTTTTGCCACCATCGACCAGAATCCGGGCATTGGCGGGGGTGCGCAGCTGGCTGTCGAGCACGACACGCTGCGGTTGGCGGACTTGTTGTGAAGCCGGAAAATCGCGCACATTCAATTGTGGATCGTCGGCCAGCACGGTGCCGATGCCTGTCAGCATGGCGCACGATCTGGCGCGCAGTTTTTGCACATCGGCGCGGGCGGCCGCGCCGGTAATCCATTGCGACTGGCCATTCTCAAGCGCGATGCGCCCATCCAGACTGGCAGCCAGCTTGACGCGCAGCCATGGGCGCTGACGAATCATTCGCGACAGAAAGCCTTTATGGTGTTCGCGTGCCTGCGCGGCCAGCAGACCGTGCGCAACTGCAATATCGTGCGTCGCCAGACGCGCCAGACCCTGCCCGGCCACCAGCGGATTCGGATCGCGCAGCGCAGCGACGACCCGATCAACGCCAGCACCGATCAGCGCGTTGGCGCACGGTGGCGTGCGGCCAAAATGGCTGCAAGGCTCCAGCGTGACGTAGGCTGTGGCACCGACAATCAGCTCGGGCGCGCGGGCTTTCGCCATTTTCAGCGCCATGATTTCCGCATGCGCACCGCCAGCGGCCTGGCTGTGGCCGTAGCCGATGATTTGTCCGTGATTCACCAGCACGGCACCGACGCAGGGATTGGGCGTCGTCAAATGCGCGCCTTGCGCTGCGATTTGCAACGCCTTGGCCATCATTGCATGGTCGAAAGCGGTAAACATGCTTATTCCTTCGTCACTTCACGATTGCTGACTTCACGAAGAACGTCGCGGAAATCTTCAACGTCCTGAAACGAGCGGTAGACCGAGGCAAAACGGATATAAGCCACTTTATCAAGCTTGGCAAGCTCGGCAATCACCATCTCGCCAATCTGGCGCGACATGATTTCGCGCTCACCGACGGTGAGGACTTTCTGAATAATGCGGGAAATGGCTTCGTCAACGAGCGGGGTCGGGACGGGGCGTTTATGCAGGGCGCGCAAGAAGCTGGTGCGGACTTTTTCACGATCAAACTCGGCGCGCTGGCCGTTCTGTTTAACCACCTGCGGCATACGCACTTCGGCGGTTTCAAAAGTCGTAAAGCGCTTGTCGCAAATCGTGCAGCGGCGACGGCGACGAACGACGTCGCCTTCATCAGATACGCGCGAGTCAACGACTTGCGTATCAGGGGAACCACAGAATGGGCACTTCATTAACGAACCCCGGGCAAAAGATCGAAAAAGATCAATGAGTATTAAATCAGGGCGAGCATAAAAATCTCAAGCCCGCATATACTCTAGTTAGGTATTGAGCTGTATGCATTGCTGCACATCAAGTTCAAGAACATACATCAAGCAATTAAACAAAAGCTTCCACGCAAGGCGAAAAGCCGAAGACGAAGCTACGCGGCGTGAGCGCTTTGAGTTTAACTTTGACTAAAAAACACAAAAGGTGGAGCGCAATGCCCCACCTCTTTTTCAGCGTACGCGAGTAAAAAGTTACGCGCCGTAAACTGGGAATTGTGCAGTCAACGCTTTCACTTTGGCTGCCACTGCGGCGATATTCGCTTCGTCTTCCGGATTGTCCAGAACGTCGGCAATCAGGTTCGCAACCTGGATCGCTTCAGCTTCTTTAAAACCACGGGTCGTAATCGCTGGTGCGCCGATACGGATACCTGAAGTCACAAACGGGCTTTCCGGATCGTTCGGGATCGCGTTTTTGTTCACAGTAATGTGGGCTTTACCCAAGAAAGCATCAGCTGCTTTACCGGTCAAGCCTTTAGGACGCAGATCAACCAGGAATACGTGCGACTCGGTGCGACCAGAGATGATACGCAGACCGCGCTCTGCCAAAGTTTTTGCCATCGCTTGCGCGTTCAGCAAAACTTGTTTTTGGTATTCTTTGAATTCTTCCGTCGCCGCTTCTTTGAAAGCCACCGCTTTACCTGCAATCACGTGCATCAGCGGGCCGCCTTGCAGTGTCGGGAATACGTTTGAATTCAATGATTTTTCAAACTCGGCTTTAGCCAAGATGATACCGCCGCGTGGGCCACGCAATGTTTTGTGCGTGGTTGACGTTACGAAATGCGCGTGTGGCACTGGATTTGGATATACGCCAGCAGCGATCAGACCAGCGTAATGCGCCATGTCGACCATAAAGTAAGCGCCCACTTTATCGGCGATTTCACGCATGCGCGCCCAGTCAAAACGCAGGGCGTAGGCTGAAGCGCCGCCGATCAGCAGTTTTGGCTTGGTTTCCATCGCGACGCGTTCCATATCGTCGTAATCGATTTCTTCGTTTTCGTTCAGACCGTAAGCAACGATGTTGAACAATTTGCCCGACAGGTTGGCAGGAGAGCCGTGAGTCAGGTGACCACCATGACCCAGATTCATGCCCATCACAGTGTCGCCCGGCTTCAGGATCGAGAAGTAAACGGCTTGATTGGCTTGCGAGCCTGAATGTGGCTGCACATTGGCATATTCAGCGCCAAACAATGCTTTTACGCGATCAATCGCCAGTTGTTCGATCACGTCAACGTGTTCGCAACCGCCGTAAAAGCGTTTGCCTGGGTAGCCTTCAGCGTATTTGTTCGTGAGTTGAGAGCCTTGGGCTTCCATCACGGCTGGGCTGGTGTAGTTTTCAGACGCGATCAACTCGATGTGTTCGTGCTGACGAACAACTTCAGCAGCGATTGCTGCAGCGAGATCTGGATCGTAAGAGGCGATAGTTTGGGACTTCGAGAACATGAGCGGGAAGCATCCGTAATCGTTGAAAGATGCAGGATTCTAACACGACTTGGCGCAAATCGAGATGCACGGTGATCAGCTTGCCATGCAAGATTTTCATGATTTCTTTTTGCGCCAGATATTTGCAAGAATTTTGACCGTATGTACAAAGCTGATTCTTTCGTCCGAAACGGCATCCAGAAACTCGGACAAGACCTTGGATTTGGCCACGGTGAGAAAAATCAGCCAGACAATCGGCACACTGACCATCGCAAAGTACGCCAGTTTGATCCAGCCAGACTCATCGGCCAAACCAAACAGATTCATGCCTAGAAAGCCGGTAATTGTCGTGCCGATCAAACCAAAAACCGTCACCACGGTCAAACGCACGACGGTATCGGCTTGCCGGCGCAAATCGTCATTTTCCAGATACTGATTCATGCTTTGCACCGAGTCTTTAACATCCTGATGCAATCTATCGGTACTCAAATGATGCGACATCATTTGAAAGAGCTGATCAGACACCACCTGGTTGGAAACTTCCCGAAACCAGTAACGCTGGTTGAAACGCAAAAAACCTTCCAGCAAAAGCCGGATTTCCCGCTTGAAAGTCCTGATTGAACGAACATCTTTCAAGTTGAGTTCGGACAAAGCCACGGCCAGGCGATCAGAAAACATCAGCAAAGCGGCTTTGTGAAAATGCGCAATCAGCGCCATCAAAAAATGCTGATGTCGAAATTGCCCCAGTATGCCCGTGTAGGGGTTGGAATAGAACTCGTTGCCATGCATACCCACCATCACAAAGGCGTGACCATTACACATCATCCGGGTAGAGGCTGTGGCATGGCCTCGCTCGGGAACCCAGAAACGGTCATAGCAGCAAGTGCGCTCAAACTCATCGAACATTTTCTGTGTGTAGGGCTGGGAATCGCTATGACCGGGCCGGGTCACCATGCCCAGCCGGTAAAAATCTTCTTCGCTGAGCTTGAACGGATCATCCACCGCCAGATAGGCCAGAATCGGCATGCGGTGATATTCAATTTGCCGATAGCGCAAGGCACCCACAGCCGACGAGTGATGCAAAACCAGTGGCTGCAGCAGAAAATCCCAGTGCGCCGCCATACGGGGCGCACGATACTGCCCCAGGTGAGCCAGATAGCCCGCGCGGTCTTCAAAATCAGATTCGGCAATGACGTCGCCATCCGCATTGAGCCACGCCACCTTGCGCAGGCAATTGGCCGCGGTTGCATCCTCATCCCACTGAGCCGGAAAGGCGCGACCAAACCGGAATAGTGCATCCTGCACGCGCTTAAGCGGCAGATTATCCCCCATGATCTCAAACGCGAGGATCACCACGTCGACGTCGTAGAAGAAATACAGGTCGATATGGGCAACTTTGAAATGATGAACTGCACCATCTTTGAACATCATCAGCACGGTGCTGATGTCGGTGCGGCGAAAAACATGCAGCGGCGAATGGCCGTAGCTCCCCAGATTGGAAGCCCTGTTTTCGCCATATAAAAACCGCTGAACATAAGGCAGGAAGGTGACAAACTCCCGATAGTGTCGCTCTTCAAACTGCTCGGGATCGCCATCAAACTCGGTCGGGCGCGGCTGCCACGGCGAACCGGCTGCGGCAGCTTCTTCCATCGCTTCCCACTGCCGCCCCATCGCCCGATGTTCGCCATCTTTGTGCGGCGTAGGCATCAACTGCAAGGGCCAGATCAGAATCTGGCGGAAATGCTTAACTACAATATCTGCGCTGCTCGCCATATCTCCCCCTTGCAAGGACATACTGGCGAGCGCAAAGGCGAACTTTACAGCCCTTTGACGGCGTAAACCGCCAGCGTATTGCGCCAGTAACCCTGGTAATCCATGCCACAACCGAACAGAAAGCGATCTTCAACTTCCATGCCGACAAAATCGGCCTTGATGCCCGTCGCTTTGCGATTATGTTTTTTGTCGATCAGCACCGCGACGTGAACCGCGCTGGCACCCTGCTGCTTGCAATAATCAACAATGGCCGCCAGCGTGTGGCCTTCGTCGAGAATATCGTCAACAATCACTACTGTGCGACCGCGCATGTCTTCGCGTGGCTTTACCTTCCAGTCCAGCTCGCCGCCTGAAGTTTCATTGCGGTAACGCGTGGCATGCAGATAGGCCATTTCCAGCGGGAACTTCAGGCGTGGCAACAAATGTCCTGCCACAATCAACCCGCCGTTCAGTACGGTATACACCACCGGATTGGTGTGCGCTAAAGCCTGGCACATGGCCTCGCCCATTTGATCGAGTGCGGCCAGCACCTCGGACTCCGGGTGCAGACAATCGGCGTTATCCAAAATGGTACGGGCTTCAGGTAGTTCCATAGTCACGATGACATCCTCAGGCCGGTTAATGACCGGCAAAATCACAAACGGTAAACAATTCTATGCCTTGCTGGCGCACCAGATTCGAGCCACCTAGCTCGGGCAAATCAACAATGGCAGCCGCCTCAACCACATTCGCGCCGATGCGTTTAAGCAGATTGGCCGCCGCGATCATGGTGCCACCCGTGGCCACCAGATCATCAATCAGCAACACCCTGTCACCCGCCTTGCACGCATCGGCGTGCAGCTCAACGGTGGCCGAACCATATTCAAGCTCGTACTCTTCGGCCACGGTATCGAACGGCAGCTTGCCTTTTTTACGCACCGGCACAAAACCCAGATTAAGCTCGTACGCCACAACCGCTCCCAGAATAAAACCGCGCGCGTCAACGCCAGCGACCACATCCAGCTGCTGGTCCATATAGCGATGCACGAATATATCCACCAGTACCCGGAATGTTTTTGGGTCCTGCAATAGCGGCGTAATGTCGCGAAACATCACGCCCTGTTGCGGCCAATCCGGCACGGTACGTATCCGCGAGCGAATGTATCCAGCGTACGGGGGCTCAACGATCTGCGGCTCGACAATCAGTGGCGAAGTCATCAGTCAATCTCAGTGGAAAAAGGCAAATTTAACAACCCACAGACCGGCAATAATCAGCACTGCCGGGCTTAAATCGTCTCGGCGGCCCGCCAGCAACTTGATCACAGCATAGCTGATAAAACCAAATGCAATACCATCGGCAATCGAGAAGGTAAATGGCATCGCCAGCGCGGTCATTACCGCTGGCGCGGACTCGGTCAGATCGTTCCATTCAATTTCAGCCAGACCGCGTGTCATCAGTACCGCAACATAGCAAAGCGCTGGTGCCGTCGCATAGGCCGGGACAGTTGCCGCCAGCGGCGAAAACCACAACGCCAGCAGAAACAGGATGGCCACCACCAATGAAGTCAGGCCTGTACGCCCGCCAACGGCAGTGCCCGCCGCCGACTCGATATACGCTGTCGTAGACGATGTGCCCATAGCTGCACCGGCAGTAATGGCGACCGAATCGGCCAGCAAGGCTTTTTTCAGGCGTGGCAGTTTGCCATCTTTATCGAGCAAACCGGCGCGGTGCGATACGCCCACCAAAGTACCAGTGGTATCAAATAGGTCGACAAAGAAAAAGACAAACACCACTCCCAGCAGGCCGACATTGAGCGCACCTGCGATATCCATTTGCATGAATGTTGGCGCCATTGACGGCGGCGCAGAAAACACGCCTTTGAATTCGGACAGGCCCAGCGCAATTGAAATCGCCGTCACTGCCAGAATGGAAATGATGATCGAGCCATGAATCTTGCGGTATTCCAGCGCAATAATCAGGAAGAAACCAAAGATCGCAAGCAAGGTGGTCGGCGAATGAATATCGCCCAAAGTCACCAGAGTGGCGGGAGAGCCAACTACGACACCGGCGTTTTTCAGCGCGATAATCGCCAGAAACATCCCCACCCCGGCCGAGATCGCCAGCTTGAGCGAGTGCGGGATCGCGTTCACAATCGCCTCGCGCACTTTAAACAGCGAAACAATCAGGAAAATAATGCCGGAAACAAACACGGCGCCCAAGGCCACTTGCCATGACACGCCCATACCCTTGACCACGGTAAAGGTGAAGTAGGCGTTCAAGCCCATGCCGGGTGCCAATGCAATCGGATAGTTGGCCACTAGCGCCATAATCGCCGTGCCCAGCGCCGCAGCCAGACAAGTAGCCACAAAGACCGCGTTAAAATCCATGCCGGTCAGCGCCAGAATGGACGGATTGACAAACACGATATAGGCCATGGTCAGGAATGTTGTAAAACCCGCGATGACTTCGGTTTTAACATCAGTCCCATGCTCTTTGAGCTTGAAAAAAGCGTCCAGCATGTCTCTTCCCCGTTTCATTTAATGAATCAAATTGATACAAAAAGCGAGCGAAGGCAGCGTGTTATGCCGCCTGCGCTCGCCATCATATTGCGCCCTGCTTAATACCCGATACCGCTTAAGGCCAGAACACCAATCAGCGCAAAAATGGCCGCAGCCACAAATCGCACCATGCGCAAAATATGCATACGCGTGGCAATCCAGTCGCCCAGATAGACCGCAGGCACATTCGCCAGCATCATGCCGACGGTGGTGCCTAGCACCACCTGCCACAGTGGCGTGTATTTTAACGCCAGCGCCACAGTGGCAATTTGCGTTTTGTCACCCATTTCGGCCAGAAAAAAAGCAATACAGGTCGCAATAAATGCGCCATAGGGTTTGACGACGGCCTCGCCCTCTTCCATCACATCCGGAATCAAAGCCCACGCCGCAATCGCCAGAAAGCCCAAACCCACAATCCAGCGCAGAATCTCCGGGGAAATCAGCCCCGCCACCTGCTGCCCGATCCAGCCGGCAGCAAAGTGATTTAATACTGTAGCAACAAAAATGCCCGCAACAATAGGTAGCGGGCGACGAAACCGGGCAGCCAGAATGAGTGACAGCAATTGGGTCTTATCCCCCATTTCGGCCACTGCGACAACACCGGTAGAAATCAGTAAAGCATCAAACATTGAACAGGCTCCGGGGTGGGCAAACGAGACGAGGCCAGCCACGCCGCCCACCCCACAAGGGTACCGCATGGTCAGCCTCGGGTCTCATCAGGCGCACTGAACTTGCCGCGGTCGCACAGACCGCAAAGACAAAACCCAGCGCACTGTAGGCGCCATGAAGCTGCATTAGCGAAACATCAGCAGCTTCAAGTTTGTTGACGCAAACCTGGCTCAATTGCATTTTGGCAAACGGCCAGCGATTACTCCCCCGAAGGAAGCCGACATTCTAAAACAGGCAGCGCAATACTTACAAGTAAGGGATTATCGCGACTGATCGGCGAGGCGTTGCTGCGCCCATTTGAGCACCCCCGTGCAGCCGTCTTCAATCAGATCGAGTACATGCTCAAAGCCATCAGAGCCGCCGTAATACGGATCAGGCACTTCGCGCTCACCCGCCTCGCTGGCATAGTCCAGAAACAACTGCACTTTATGCTGCAAATGCGCCGGGCAGCGACGATGCAAATGATTAAAGTGCCCCTGATCCATCGCCAGAATCAGATCGAAACGCTCAAAATCAGCCGCGCGCACTTCACGGGCACGCAAGCTGGACAAATCATAGCCGCGTTTTTTGGCATGCTGCTGGGAGCGTCGATCCGGCGCTTCGCCCACGTGATAGTCGGCAATCCCGGCCGAATCAACCATCACCTGCTGCGCAAGATTTTGATCAGCCAGCATTTGCCGCAACACACCGTCAGCAGTCGGGCTGCGACAAATATTGCCGGTGCAGACCATTAAAACCGAATACAAGGCGCTCATTAAATACATCCATGGGTATATGTTTGAAATTAAATCCCAACAATGGCCACGTGCACATACCCCTGCAACACCAAGCAGACTGACTTAAGCCGGATTTGCTTTGGCTCGCTCAGGCGTTCACCGCGTAGTCATGCACCATAGTCAGGGCGATATTTTTTAGCTGCACGCATTGCTGACATTGTGCCTGCAAGCGCTCGTTTTCCATAGCCAGCCTGCGCAACTCGTCGGCAATCGCCAGCAGGTTTTCGCGTGCCATTCCAGCCCCCTCTTGCGCCGACGCCAGGCGTTCGGCCATTTCCAATGACAGCATATTGCCTCCAGATATTCATACCCCTTTCAGGATGAAAGGCGCAACAGCATTGCACCGCAAAACACGGCTTAGCACCTAGATCAGGATCAAACCAGAGCCCGATAAGTGATTTTCGCATCAGGGATGTAGTGTATATATTTTCACTACACATCCTTGATATAAATCAATCCGCATTGCTGATTACGGTTTAGCATTTATCCAACAGCAGGCTAAATCGAATCAGCATATTTCAGGAGGCAGCATGAGCAAGGTCTTGGTGGTTGGCAGCATCAATATGGATCTGGTCGCGCAGGTGGGGCACTACCCGCGCTTGGGAGAAACCTTGCTGGGCAGTGGCTTTACCACCCACCACGGCGGCAAAGGTGCCAATCAGGCCGTTGCGGCAGCGCGGCTGGGCGCTCAGGTCAGCATGATCGGCCGGGTCGGCGATGATGCATTTGGCCAGCAGCTCACAGCCGGCCTGATCGCCGAAGGGATTGATACGCGCTGGATACAGACCAGCACGGGCATCGCCAGCGGAATCGCGATGATCACACTGGCGGGGAGCGACAACGCCATTATTGTAGTGCCCGGCGCCAATGCCATGCTCAGCCCCGCAGACATTCTGGCGGCCGAAGCGGCTTTTATTGATACCGATGTGGTGATCGCCCAGCTGGAAACGCCGCTACCCACCATTTGCCAAGTGGCCGAGCTGGCACAACGACACGGCAAACCTTTTGTGCTCAACCCCGCCCCGGCGATGACTTTACCTGCCGAGCTATTGGCGCAAGTGAGCCTGCTGACCCCCAATGAATTCGAGCTGGGCATGGCTTTGCAAATCCCGGAAAGCGAATGGCGCAGCGCCTTGCAGCAGCGCCCAGGCAAAGTGCTGATGACCGCAGGCCAGGATGGCGCGTGGTATTGCGATGAAAACGGACAACTGCAGCAGCAAGCGAGTTTCAAGGTTGAAGCGCTCGACACCACCGGCGCGGGCGACACCTTTAATGGCGCGCTGGCCGCCTTCTGGGATCTAGGCCTGGCGCAAGCCAGCCGTATGGCTTGTGCGGCAGCGGCTTTATCGGTGACCAAAGCCGGTGCTCAAGGTGGCATGCCAACACAAGCGCAATTGCTGGCATTTCTGAGTGAACAAGGAGAAGCAGCATGAAAAAGCTAGGTCATCTCAACCGTGACATCAGCCGCGTATTGGCGAGCATGGGGCACACCGACAGCATCGTGATTGCCGACTGTGGCCTGCCGATCCCCGATCATGTGGAGTGCATCGATTTATCGCTACAAATTGGCACACCGTCGTATTTCGCCACACTGGACAGCATTCTGGCCGATTTTCAGGTTGAGCGCGCCGTACTCGCCAGCGAATGCCAGAGCAAAAACCCCGCCGTCGCCGAGCAAGCCGAAGGCATGGCGCAGCACGGCGTACAGATCGACTATGTGCCGCACGAGCAATTTAAGCAGCTCACCCACCAAGCTCGCGCGATTATCCGCACCGGTGAAGCCAGCCCTTACGCCAATATCGTGCTGTATTCCGGTGTGATCTTTTAGGAGCCGAGCATGTTGATCCAAATGAAAGGCATCAGCAAAGCCTTTGGCCCCGTCCGGGTACTGGAAGGCGTCGATTTTGCGCTGGAGCGCGGCGAGATTCATGCGCTGATGGGTGAAAACGGCGCGGGTAAATCCACCTTGATGAAAATCTTGTGCGGTGTGTATCAAGCTGATAGCGGCACCATTGCTGTGGATGGGAGCAATACCCCCATTAAAAACACCAGCGATGCCGAAAAGCAGGGCATTGCCATCATTCACCAGGAGCTGAACCTGATCCCGCAATTGTCGGTGATGGAAAACATGTTTCTGGGGCGTGAACCACGGCGTTTTGGCGTGATCAACACGATCAAAATGCGCTCGCAATGCCTGGAATATCTGCAATTGCTGGGGATTGAAAACCTCGACCCCGATGTCGAAGCCGGCACGCTGTCGATTGGCCAGCAGCAAATGGTCGAAATCGCCAAAGCGCTGTCGCTCAATGCGCAGACGCTGATTATGGACGAGCCGACTGCGGCGCTGTCCGAGCGTGAAACCGAAAAGCTGTTTGGCATCATTGCCGATCTGAAATCACGCGGCGTCGGCATTGTGTATGTGTCGCACCGGATGGAAGAGATTTTCAAAGTCTGCGACAAGATCTCGGTACTGCGTGATGGTCAATTCGTTGGCGAGCGGGTGATTGCACAGACCAACTTTGACGAAATCGTCCGCATGATGGTCGGCCGTGAAATTGGTGATCGTTTTCCGCAGCGGCAGGCCACGCTAGGCGAAGTGCGACTGAAAGTCAGTGATCTGGCCGATGCCACCATTAGCGGGATTAATTTTGAAGTACGTGCCGGTGAAGTTCTGGG
The DNA here is from genome assembly GCF_040047665.1 of Chitinibacter sp. FCG-7. Taxonomy (NCBI): domain Bacteria; kingdom Pseudomonadati; phylum Pseudomonadota; class Betaproteobacteria; order Neisseriales; family Chitinibacteraceae; genus Chitinibacter; species Chitinibacter mangrovi. Next base: position 3,495,074 of record NZ_CP157355.1, on the reverse strand, counting down.
CATCGCCGGTTTGATGGGCGCGGGGCGCAGTGAAATCCTGAAAACCATTTTTGGCATTAATCGAAAAGGATCAGGCCGCGTTGAGCTCGATGGCCAAGAGCTCCATGCGCGTAATCCCGCTGAAGCGATTGCCGCTGGCATTGGTTTTGTCACCGAAGATCGTAAAAGCCAAGGTTTGGTGCTGGGCTTGTCGGTGCGCGAAAACGCCACGCTGGCCAATCTATCGAAATACGCGCGTTTTGGCGTGATCAATCACGCAGAGCAAATGGCGGTAGTGCAGCGGGAAATCGACCGGATGCACATCCGCACTCGCGATGCCGAGCTGGAAGTGAAATCCCTATCGGGCGGTAATCAACAAAAAGTGGTGTTTGCCAAATGGCTGGGCATTGCGCCCAAGGTCCTGTTTCTTGATGAGCCTACCCGTGGCGTCGACGTCGGCGGCAAGGCTGAAATCTATCAAATCATTAATGAATTAGCGCAGTCAGGCGTGGCGATTGTGATGGTGTCGTCCGAATTGCCGGAAGTTCTGGCCATGAGTGATCGCGTATTGGTGATGCATCAGGGGACACAGGCGGGGATTTTCAGCCAGCCCGATGCTGAAACGGTAATGACTGCTGCAACTGGAGGTTTGAAATGATGAATATGACGATACAACACAAAGCGACCCTGCAAAAACTGGGCCCATTTCTGGCGCTACTGGTTTTGGTGGCCGGTTTGGCGATCACCAGCCCGGATTTTATGACCGTCGGCAATTTGCTGAATGTGTTCCGCCAGGTGTCGATCAATGCGCTGATCGCCTTTGGCATGACGCTGGTGATTTTGCTCGGCGGGATTGATTTATCGGTCGGCTCGATTCTGGCGCTGTCTTCGGTACTGACCGCGCTGATGCTCAGCCACGGGATTGATCCGGTGGTCGCAACCAGCGTTGGCGTGCTGGCCGGTGCGGGTATGGGCATGGTCAATGGCCTGATTATCAGCAAGGGCAAAGTCGCGCCGTTTATTGCCACGCTGGGAACGATGACGATTTTGCGCGGCTTATCGCTGGTGTTCTCTGAAGGCCGCCCAATTACGGGCCTCAATAGCGACTTTTTCGCCATGCTCGGCGGCGGCTATGTGGCGGGCTTTATTCCGGTGCCAGTCATTCTGATGCTGGTGATGTTTGCCGTGTTCTGGTTTGTACTCAAACGCACCGTGTTTGGCCGCCACGTGTATGCCGTCGGCGGCAACGAAGAAGCGGCAGCCTTGTCGGGCATAAAAACTGATCGCATCAAAATCTGGGTCTATACGCTATCGGGCGCAATGGCCGCAACGGCCGGGATGATTCTGACTTCACGTCTCAATTCTGCTCAGCCGACGGCCGGAACGGGCTATGAGCTGGATGCAATTGCAGCGGTGGTACTCGGCGGAACTAGCCTGACCGGTGGCCGTGGCTGGATCTTTGGCACGCTGGTTGGCGCCTTGCTGATCGGGATTTTGAACAATGGCTTAAATCTGCTGGGCGTGTCGTCGTTCTATCAGCAGGTGATTAAAGGTGTCGTGATTTTGCTGGCGGTCTTGCTTGATCGCTCAGGAAAAAAAGCCTGATTTTTTATCAGGACAACAAGAGGTATTGCCCGGTAAATATTGATTTGATTGATACAGAGCGAAATACCCTGCTTTACTTTCTCTTACAATTTACGGAGTCACCCATGAAACGCATTCTTTCTCCCCTATTGATTGGCCTGCTGGCCACGGGTCTGATCGCCTGCTCAAAACAAGGCCCAGATACCCAGGTCGCAGCCGAGCCTGCGCCCGCCAGCGCCCAACTGAGCGTAGGGCTGGCTATTTCCACCCAGAACAACCCCTTCTTTGTCGCGCTGCGAGACGGTGCAGCTGCCGAAGCCACCACGCAAGGCGTTAAGCTGATTACCGTCGACGCGCAGGACGATTCGGCCAAGCAGATTTCAAATATTGAAGATCTGATTCAGAAAAAAGTTCAGGTCATCCTGATCAACCCGACCGATTCGGATGCCGTAGCTGGCGCGGTGAATGAAGCACTCAAAGCCGGGATCAAAGTGGTATCGCTCGATCGCAGCGTCAATGGCGCACAAGTGAACGCCCATATTGCTTCGGACAATATCGCTGGTGGCAAAATGGCCGCAGAATTCTTGCTGGAAAAAATCGGCGGCAAAGGCAGTATCGTCGAGCTCGAAGGTATTCCTGGCTCTTCAGCTGCGCGTGAACGCGGCCAGGGCTTTCATTCGGTCGTTGATGGCAAGGCGGATTTAAAGCTGGTCGCCAAACAGGCTGCCGACTTTGACCGAGCCAAAGGCCTCTCGGTGATGGAAAACATCCTGCAGGGCAATAAGGACGTGAAAGGCGTTTTTGCGCATAACGATGAAATGGCGCTGGGCGCACTGAAAGCCATCGAAGCGGCAGGGCTGAAAAATGTGGTGGTAGTCGGCTTTGATGCCACCACCGACGCGGTGAATGCAGTGAAAGCGGGCCAGCTGGCAGCCACAGTGCAGCAAAAACCCGAGCTGATTGGTAAAATGGGCGTCGAAACGGCCATCAAGCTGAGTAAGGGCGAAGCGGTTGATGCCTTTATCCCCGTGCCGCTGGATGTAGTCAAACAATAAGCAGCAATACGTTTTGCCGGATGAAGCAGCGGAACAGTAGCAGTGGAAAAGTTGCTTGGTTTCCCTGCTTCGCCCCGGCAAGACAGCCCAGCCGATGAGCGCATCGGTGCCCAATAGGGCTCAACAGGAATCCAATGACAGCCTATCAACGCCTCACCATTGCCGATATCGCCCACCTGGCCGGAGTTTCAAAAACCACGGCCAGCATGGTGCTCAACGATCGCGCCGAGCAATATCGCATCGCTCCGGCCACGGTGGAGCGCGTCAAGCAGATTGCCGCCGAGCACCATTTCCAGCCCTCAACATCCGCGCGCTCGCTGCGCACCCGGCGCAGCAGCACACTGGGTCTGGTCGTGCCCGAGCTGGGTAATTTTGCCCATGCCATGCTGGCGCAGGCGCTGGAAGCACTGTGCCGCGAGGCTGGATTTCAGCTGTTTGTGGTCTGCAGCAATGATCAGGCGGCGATGGAAGTCACCGCCGTCGAGCAATTGCTGGCGCGTCAGGTGGACGGACTGATGCTGGTGCCGTGCACCACCAACGCCAAACTGTACGCCAAATGGGCCAAAAGGCTGCCGCTGGTGCTGGTTGACCGCCGCGTGATCGGCAGCACCCTGCCCTTTGTCGTGAGCAATGCGCAGGACAAAGTCCAGGAGCTGATCGGCAGCGCTCTGGCGCATGGCGTGCGCGAAATTGCCTATTTTGGCGGGCAGATTGCGCTCTCGCCCAGCGTGGACAGGCTGGCAGGCTTTGAGCAAGCCTGGCAGGCAGTACACGCCGAAGCCAACCTGGCACTGATTTTTCATCGTGACTACCAGCAGCACAGCGGCTACGCGATGATGGCCGATTGTTACCAGCAACTGGGGCGCTACCCGGAGGCGGTCTTTACCGCATCCATCTCGCTACTGGAAGGCGTGCTGGCCTTTATCAATGAAAAAGACAAATTCAAAACAGCGCCGCAGCATTTGCTCAGCTTTGACGACCACCGCCTGCTCGACTGCATGCCACGCCCGATCAACGCTGTGGTACAAGACAGCCAGCAACTGGCCGCACAAAGCCTGCGCCACATCATTGCACTGCTGGCTGGCGAGAGCATTGAATCGGTCTGGATACAAGCACACATCAACTGGCGGCAGAGCTTTGCTTAGTGCTGCTCTGTGATTAATATCCAGGGCAATATTCTTAATACGCACTAATAAGAAACCGCTGGCGTTGCTCTGGGGCTTAACATCCCGTCCAAGCAGGCCGAGCGAGACGCGAGATAAGCAGTTTTATCGTTTGGCTCTTAACGAGAGAGGGCACGCTGGAGCCGACTACGCCCCGGGTCGCAGTCGGCTTTGGCTACAACGCAAAGCCCTTACCTGTCCGCGTGGCGGAACGCGTGGGCAAATATCGTACCGAAGACACATAAAACAAAACCGCCGGAATAATCCTGCAGTTTATTTGTCACTTGTCACGATTGACGTTGGGCTGCGCAGGCTTAGCCCAGCCTACACGCCAATCAATCAAGGGGTATATCGATCAAATCAAGAATAAAATTAACCTTCCGAACAATACCCTAGCACGTATATGCACAGATCGTTGTGCCACGTGGATTCCCCTGCATCTGCGCCGAGCGAGGAACAGGCGGGGCGGGGTTTCGGTTGCGCCTGTTTTGTTAAGCGCAACCGCCGCCTCGACTGTCCGCAGTGAGGGTATCCCGCGAAGCGGGATGCAGATGCCGGGGTCGCTTTTTCTTTGGTTCTGTTTCTTTTGGCGAAGCAAAAGAAATGAACCCGTGCGCGCGGCGGAACGCGCATTGAAAACATTGTGCCGAAGGCACATAAAACCATTACAATATTTGAAATAAAATCATCCCAAAAAGATATCTCAAATAAGATGCACAACGAACTTCTTCAAAAACAATATGACTTTGAGCTAGAACAAAGAAACTCCATTGCATCTGCAATCAACATACCTATCGTTGCAGTAACTGTTGTTTCAAGTGCTGCATCAATAATATCAATTGACTATCAGTACAACTCAAGCATCAAGACATACATCTTCTTATTCTTCATAACTCTCACAGCAATATTTATTGCACGATCAGTTTTCTTTACATTTAAATCATTCTTAGATTATGAATACAAAAAACTACCTAACTCAGCATCACTTTTACTATATCGCGCCGATCTACTTGAATGGCACACAAAAAACCCAACATCAAACTCAACTGCAACCGCAGAAGAAAGCACAAACTTTGATTTCTCAAACTATTTAAACAATCTGCTAGCCGATGCAGCCGACTGGAATAGCCAAAACAATATAATTAGAGGAAACTACTTACATCGTTCGACTGCCGCAGTTGCAATTTCAATCTTAATGTTAGCTCCATCGGGTTTACTCTATATTCACAACAAAGCTACATCGGAAGAAAAAACATACCAAGTACAACTTATTCAACCAACGAATCAATCAGCAAAGGAAAAAAACGTGTCGAACAACTCAAACAACTCCAATACCAACACGCCTACAACAGCACCTTTACAAGCTCCAATACCAAGCACAAAACCGACAGGGCCCTCAAACGTTATTTTCAAAGGAAACACTGACATTCCAAAACCTAGCGCAACGAACAATCTAGAGAAAAAATAATTTTTCTTTTCAAATAAATAATGGCGCCACAGCGCCATTATTTATTTGAATCAAAAGCTCAATCAAAACCCCTGCTGAATATCCTTAATCAAATCCCCAACATGCTCCAGCCCCACTGAAATCCGCACCAGACCATCACCAATCCCTGCCGCTGCGCGGGCTTCTGGCGTCAGACGGCCGTGCGAGGTGGTGGCTGGGTGCGTGATCGTTGTTCGCGTATCGCCTAGATTAGCCGTGCGGCTCATTAGCTCGACTTTGTCGATCAGGGCCCAGGCGGCGTCTTTGCCGCCAACCAGATCAAACGACACCACGCCGCCGCCGCCGGTTTGTTGCTGCTGTGCCAGCTCGTACTGCGGGTGAGATTTCAGTCCAGGGTAATAGACTTTGGCGACTTGCGGCTGCGCTTCGAGCCAAGTGGCCAATTCCAGCGCTTTCTCGCAATGCGCTTTCATGCGGATACCCAGCGTCTCCAAGCCCTTGAGCATCACCCAGGCATTGAATGGCGACAGCGTCGGGCCTGCCGTGCGCAGGAATAAATAGATGGGCTCCAGCGTCGCGTGATTGCCGACTACTGCACCACCGAGCACCCGCCCCTGACCGTCGATGTATTTGGTCGCTGAATGCACAACGATGTCGGCGCCGAGTTTAAGCGGCTGCTGCAGCGCTGGCGAGCAGAAGCAGTTATCAACCACCAGCAAGGCATTGTGTTGATGCGCAACAGCAGCAATCGCGGCCACGTCGGCAATTTCGGTCAGCGGATTGGACGGTGTTTCAAGGAAAAATAATTTTGTTGCGGGGGTAACGGCCTGCGCCCAAGCATTGACGTCGGTTGGCGAGACATACGTCACAGTGACACCAAATTTGCCTAGGTAGGCGTTAAACAGCTGGATCGTCGCGCCAAACAGGCTGTTCGACGACACGATATGGTCGCCCGATTTGAGCAAGCCCATGCACAAGGACAAAATCGCGCTCATCCCCGATGCCGTGGCCACACAACGCTCGCCGCCTTCCAACGCCGCCAGACGTTGCTCGAAAGCGCTCACCGTCGGGTTGGTAAAGCGCGAATAGATATAACCGGGCACTTGGCCGGTGAATTTCAGCGCGGCTTCTTCGGCCGACCCAACGACAAAGCTCGACGTTAAATGCATGGCATCCGAATGTTCGCCAAATTCGGAACGCATCGTACCGGCACGTACGGCGAGGGTTTCGGGATGAAGATCGTCAAAATCGAGCATGTTTTTTCCTTGTCAGTAGACAAAAGTGTTCACGCTTTGCCGCCTCGTCATACCGTTGTACTTGCTTGTACTCACTGTACTTCGAGGCGCCAAGGGAAAACTTCTGGCTTGGTACTTAAATAAAAACGGGAGCCGTAGCTCCCGTTTTTGTGTGCTTTGCACAATTAAATCAAATTTTGTTCGGCAACGCCAATATTGAGATCGACTACCGAGCCCACATTGTCTGCCTTGGTCGACAATGGTGAGAGGCGCTTGGCTTCCAGCTCGTCCAGATAAGCGTCGGTAATGTCGCCGGTGATGTAGTGGCCATCAAAACACGAGGTTTCAAATTGCGTGATTTTGCCACCACTGGCATCGGTACATGCTTGGATCAGCGCGGAGAGATCCTGATAGATCACGCCATCGGCACCAATTTCAGCGGCAATTTGCGCCGCGTCACGGCCTGTTGCGATCAATTCATTGCGCGTTGGCATATCAATGCCGTAAACGTGCGGAAATTTAACCGGCGGTGCAGCTGAAGCCAGATAGACTTTTTTCGCGCCCGAATCGCGCACCATCTGCACGATTTCTTTGGAAGTCGTGCCACGCACAATCGAGTCGTCAACCAGCATGACGTTTTTGCCACGGAACTCAACGGCAATCGGGTTCAGCTTCTGGCGTACCGATTTTTTCCGGCTGGCCTGGCCCGGCATGATAAAGGTGCGGCCAATATAGCGGTTTTTCATAAAGCCTTCGCGATACGGCAGGCCCAGTGCATCGGCCAGTTGCAGCGCCGAATCGCGGCTGGTATCGGGAATTGGAATCACCACGTCAATATCCAGCGCAGGCACTTGCTTGCGCACTTTTTCTGCCAGCTGCTCACCCATTTTCAGGCGGGCTTCGTGCACCGAAATGCCGTCGATGACGGTATCAGGGCGGGCAAAATACACATGCTCGAAAATACAGGGAATCAGCGTTGGTGATGAATGGCATTGCTGGCTAGAGAATTCACCGTCAAAAGTGACATAAACCGCTTCACCCGGTGCAATATCACGCTCGAATTTAAAGCCCAGCACATCGTGCACAACCGATTCGCTGGCCACAATGTATTCACGGCCATCAGCCGTGTCGTGCACGCCGAGCGACAGTGGACGGATGCCGTGCGGATCACGGAAAGCCACCATGCCAAAACCGGCAATGATCGCCACCACCGCGTAGGCCCCCTTCACACGGCGATGCACGGCTTTGACCGCGTCAAATACCGTTTGAGCATCGAGCTGCGGGCCTGACACACGGCGCGACAGTTCATGGGCAAACACATTACACAGCGCTTCGGAATCCGAATTGGTGTTGATATGGCGCAGGTCGGTGCGGTACATATCTTCTTTAAGCTGTTTGTCGTTGGTCAGATTGCCATTGTGCGCCAGCACGATACCAAACGGACTATTGACATAAAACGGCTGCGCTTCAGCCAGACTCGACGCCGATCCGGCAGTCGGGTAGCGCACATGACCAATGCCGACATTGCCTTGCAAAGAGCGCATATTGCGGGTGCGAAATACATCGCGCACCAGCCCCTGCCCTTTATGCATATGCAACACCTGTTGCTCGGCTGTAACGATACCGGCTGCATCCTGGCCGCGATGCTGAAGCACCAGCAGACCGTCGTACAACATTTGATTAACCGGCGTTTTGGCGACCACACCTAGAATGCCACACATTAGCTCAGACCCTTAGACTTACAAAAATTATTCAAACTTAATCCGCGACGCCAGCACTTCGGGCAACCACGGTTTTACAAATTCCGCGCTTTGCTCGAACAGCGGACTAAACATGGCATCACGCCAAACCGCCGTACTGGGGAAACTGGTTAAACCGGACAAGACCACCAGCGTCAACATCAGCAAAAAACCACGTACCACGCCAAAAAACGCACCCAGAAACCGGTCTACCGGCTTAAGGCCGCTGGCTTTCAGAAATTGGTTGAGGGTAATGCGAACAATGGCAGATAAAAGCCAGGTTACAAAGAACACCACGATAAAACCGGCGACATAGCGCAAGCTGTCGGATGACAACGCCGATGGCATCATGCCAGCAGCATCGTCAGCAAATTGCGTCGCAGTCCAAAAAGCCAGCACCCAGGCTGCCAATGCCAGCACTTCCTGCGTGAGCCCGCGCATCACCGAGAGCAGCATCGACAAACCCAGAATGCCCAGCGCGATATAGTCAAACTGCGTCATTGCGCGGCCTTGACTACCAGCGTACCCGGTACGCCCAGCGAATCCAGACGCTGCATCCAGGCCTTGGCCTTGGCTTCGTCATTACCCGGACCAATGCGTACGCGGGTCAGCTCGCCCTTGGGCGTTGACACTTGCTCGCTACGCGCCGGAATGCCGGCGTCTTTCAGTTTTTTAAGTGTTTGTGCGGCTTTATCCGGGTCGGCGTAAGCGCCAATCTGGATGTAATAGATTTTGCCGGTTTTGGGTTCGGCGGTTTTATCCAGCGCGCCTTCCAGAATGGCCTTGGGGTCCAGAGCGGGCTTGGCCGTTGGCTTCGGGCTGGGTTTAGGGCTGGCTTTAACCGCAGCGGTGGGGCGTGCGCTCGGTTTGGCGGTGGCCACAATGTCGGGTCTGGCCGTAGGCTTAGCGGCTTCATTGGTGGCGGCGCGCTGGGCGGCATTGACCGATTCGGCATTGATCGATTCATTAGCGGCGACCACCTGCGGGGCGGACTCCTGATGCGTGACCAGTTTGCCTGGCAGCGCAACGGGAGCAATTCGGGAAGCGTCAACAGCAGCCACCGGCAGCACTTCCTGCGCAGCCGACTCGGATGCGGCGGGCGCTACGGCACTCGCCACTTGCGGCTGATCGAGCGAAACCACGGATGACAGCGCAGGTGCGCTGGAAATAATTTCGACAGACTGGTTTTCCAGCAGCGACTTGGGCGGCTCACCATCCAGCGCAGTCCATAGCACTGTCAGTGCAAACACCACCAGCGCAATGGCACCGAGCAGGCGGCGGCGCGCGCGTTTTCTTAACTGCAACAACTCGTCGCTAACATTCGCCATATTTTTTACTGTCCACGTGCCTGCATGACTTCGGCCACGGTGAAGAAAGAGCCAAAGACCAGAATTCTATCAGCTTCGTTCGCTGCCTCACAGGCTGCACGGTAGGCTTTTTCTACGCTTTCGTGCTCGAGCACCTTGGCGCGCGGCGAGATCGCCAGCACGGTTTGCGCCAAAGACGCCGCAGTGGCCGCACGTGGCAATTGGGGAGCGGCCAGATGCCAGACGTCGATCCGGTCGGCCACCAGCTTGATCACGCCGTCGATGTCCTTGTCCTGCATCATGCCGAGCACGGCATGCGTCACCGGATGAAAGCCCATATTATCGAGCGAGGCGCGAAATACCGCGGCTGCATGGGGGTTATGCGCCACATCGAGCACCACGATGGGTCTGCCGGGCAATACCTGGAAACGCGCCGGCCATTCCACTTCCAGCAGGCCGCGCTTGATGTCGCCCAGGCAGACGGGCAGCTGCTCTTTCACCGCTTCGAGCAAACCCAGCGCCATCGCCGCATTGCTCATCTGGTATTTGCCGCGCAGCGCCGGAATCGGCAGGGCATTTTTGCGTAATCCATTGCGATGCCACCACACCCATTGCTGACCTTCGGCCTGCATTTCAAAGCCGAAGTGCTGACCGATCAATTGCAAGTCTGCACCAACAGCATGTGCGACATCAATCAGTGTTTGTGGGGGTATAGGGTCAGAGCACAAGGCTGGCTTGCCTTGGCGATAGATACCCGCCTTTTCGGCACCAATTGCTTCACGGGTATCACCCAGATAGGCCTGATGATCAATCCCGATGCTGACCACGCCAGAAGCGGTTGGCTCGAAAATATTCACCGCATCGAGCCGACCACCCAGCCCCACCTCAAGCACCATCACGTCAACTTGCTGCGCGATAAATTGATGCACGGCGGCCAGCGTGCCAAATTCAAAGTAGCTTAGGGAAATATCGCCACGCGCGGCCTGAATGGCCGCAAAGCTGTCCACAATCGCCGCATCACCCACCGGCACGCCATTGATGGCAATGCGCTCGTTGTAATGCAAGAGATGCGGCGAGGTGTAAGTACCCACTTTATAACCGGCGATGGTCAGTATGCGCGTCAACATCGCGCAAACCGAGCCTTTGCCATTGGTTCCGGCCACGGTGATCACCGGGCAGTACGGAAAAAGCGCCATGCGCTCCTGCACCGTCTTGACCCGGCTCAAGCCCATATCAATGGCGACAGGATGCAGTTGTTCCAGATAATTGAGCCATTCGGCCAAGGTGGCGTCACGGCCCAGACCAGCCCCAGTTGCTACATTCATTAATTCACGGCTGCCTGATTATTGAGCAAGGTCAGTACATCAGCCAGACGCTGACGCAATTCGCGGCGATCGACAATCATGTCAATCGCGCCTTTTTCCAGCAAGAATTCCGAACGCTGGAAGCCTTCCGGCAGCGTTTCACGTACGGTCTGCTCGATCACACGCGGGCCAGCAAAACCGATGAGTGCACCTGGCTCGGCCATGACAACGTCGCCAATAAAGGCAAACGAAGCCGAAACACCGCCCATGGTCGGGTCGGTCAGCAAGGAAATAAACGGCAGCTTCTTGTCGGCCAGCTTGGTCAGGATGGCATTGGTTTTAGCCATCTGCATCAAGGAATTCAGGCCTTCCATCATTCGCGCGCCGCCTGAAGCCGAAACGCAAATAAAGGGCAAATCATTTTCAATCGCCACTTTCACGCCGCGCACAAAACGCTCGCCCACCACCGAGCCCATTGAGCCACCGATGAATTTGTACTCAAACGCCGCCACCACCACAGGCACCGACAAAATACTGCCTTGCATCACAACCATCGCATCATCTTCGCCAGTTGCAGCGGCTGATGCAGTTAATTGGTCACTGTAGCGTTTATTGGCTTTGAACTTGAGCACGTCGACTGGTTTGACTTCGGAGCCGATTTCATAACGCCCTTCTACATCCAGCAACTGGTTCAAGCGCGCACGCGCCGGAACGGCATTATGGAAATTGCATTTTGGGCAGACTTCCAGATTGTTTTCCAGATCGGAGCGATACAGCACCGCACTGCACGCCGAACACTTGCTCCACAAGCCTTCCGGCACGGCCGAGGTATTCGGTGTGGTGCGGCTTTTGATTTTTGGGGGTAATAGTTTTTGTAACCAGCTCATTTTTTATCCTCTACGGTCTGATCAGACGCGGGCTGTATCCATTGCAGCGCGTACGCCAGACAGGAACTCGGTGAGGCGGCTTGCAAGCCCTGCTTCACCCTGCTCAACTTCTTGCACCAAACGCGAACCGATCACGACGGCATCGGCAATTTTGGCGACATTTTTGGCCGATTCGGCATCGCGAATGCCAAAACCGACACCAATTGGAATATTTAGATATTGCTTTAGGAAATCAAGCTTTTCGGCCACATTGGCAACGTCCAGATTGGCCGAGCCGGTGACGCCTTTCAATGAAACGTAATACACATAGCCGCTGGCCATTCGTGCCACTTCCTTGACGCGCGATTCCGGCGTTGTCGGCGCCAAGAGGAAAATTGGATCAAGGCCGTGTTTTTTATAGACGGAGACGGACTCTTCGGCCTCTTCGGGCGGCATATCAACCGTGAGAACACCGTCAACACCCGCAGCAACGGCGGCAGTTGCGAAAGCTTCATAACCCATCGCTTCAACCGGATTGGCATAACCCATCAGCACCACCGGTGTGCTGGCATTGGTTTGGCGAAATTCGGCCACATAAGCCAACACATCGCGTAGCGAAACATTGTGCTTTAAGGCACGCTCGGACGCGCGCTGAATCACCGGGCCGTCGGCCATCGGATCAGAGAACGGCACGCCCAATTCCAGAATATCTGCGCCGCCAGCGACCAGCGCATGCATCAGACCCACGGTACTGGCAGGCGCAGGATCGCCCGCAGTAATAAACGGAATCAAGGCCTGGCGATTGGCCGCCTTGAGGTTTTGCATTACCGATTCAATACGTGACATAGGGTATATCTACCAAAGCTATACTGAGACTGAGCTAGGGGCAGATACCCCTAGATCACATTTAGAGTTGAATGCCGAGTTTTTTCGCAATCGTCGGAATATCTTTATCACCACGCCCCGACAAATTCACCAGCAGGATTTCATCCGGGCGCATGGTGGCGGCCATTTTCGCTGCTTGGGCCAGCGCATGACTGGACTCAAGCGCCGGGATAATCCCCTCGTATTTGCACAAATCGTGGAAAGCCTGCATCGCTTCATCGTCATTGATCGCCACATATTCTGCGCGGCCAATGTCTTTCAGATAGCTATGTTCCGGACCAACGCCCGGATAATCCAGACCCGCCGACATCGAATGCGTCTCGGAAATCTGGCCATTTTCGTCGTGCATCAGGTAAGAGCGCTGGCCGTGCAGCACGCCGGCTTTAGCGTTCGACGTCAGCGGTGCGGCGTGACGGCCGGTTTCTACACCGTCACCACCGGCTTCAACGCCGATCAGGCGCACGCCAGGCACTTCGATATAAGGGTGGAAAATACCAATCGCGTTCGAGCCACCGCCGACACAGGCAATCACCGCATCAGGCTGACGGCCTAGCATTTCCTGCATTTGCGCTTTACATTCTTCGCCGATCACGACCTGAAAATCGCGCACCAATTGCGGATACGGGTGCGGGCCTGCCGCAGTACCGATGATGTAATACGTCGAGTCCACATTGGTGACCCAGTCACGCATGGCTTCGTTCATTGCGTCTTTCAACGTCCGCGTGCCGGATTCAACGGCAACAACGGTCGCGCCGAGCAATTTCATACGGAATACATTCGGCGCCTGGCGCGCAACGTCTTCTGCGCCCATATACACGACACATTCCATGCCATAACGCGCAGCGACGGTCGCTGAAGCCACGCCATGCTGACCTGCGCCGGTTTCGGCAATCACGCGTTTTTTACCCATCCGACGCGCCAATAAGGCTTGACCGATGGTGTTGTTGACTTTGTGTGCGCCAGTGTGATTCAAATCTTCGCGCTTGAGATAAATTTGCGCGCCACCGATAGCCTTTGACCACCGCTCGGCATGATAAATCGGGCTAGGACGGCCAACGTAATGTTTCAGATCGTGGCGATATTCGGCCATAAATACCGGGTCTTTGATTGCGGCCTCAAACTCTTGCTTGAGTTCGTCCAGCGCAGGCATCAAAGTTTCAGCGACATAAATGCCGCCATGCTGACCAAAGTGTCCACGCTGATCCGGTTGCTGATATTTATCGTTCATCTTTATCTCACACTGTGTACAGCATTAATAAATGCACAAACCCGCTCTAAATCTTTAACCCCCTTGCTGCTCTCAACGCCACTAGAGACGTCAACAGCCCAGGGCTTCACTTGCCGCACTGCATTGGCCACATTATCAGCGTGCAAACCACCCGACAAAATCAGCGGCAGCGGCAAACTTTCGGGCAAAATTTGCCAATCAAACGCTTCACCAGTGCCGCCGGGAACGCCATCAACCCAAGCGTCGAGCATAATGCCACGACACAAAGGATGAACATAACTTTGCGCGTATTCTACCAAATTTATGTCAGGTTTTACCCTGAGCACCTTGATAAATGGGCGACCAAATTGCACACAATCGGCCAAACTCTCATCGCCGTGGAACTGCAGTAAGTCGATCGGGACGTTTTCCAACACGGCGCTGACAAAATCAGCCTCTGCATTCACAAACAACGCCACCGCCGTTGTAAAGGCAGGCAAAGCCGCCGCCAGCTCTTTGGCTTGCTCTATGGTGACATAGCGTGGGCTGGGTGGATAAAAAACAAGACCAATCGCATCGGCACCCAATGCAATAGTTTGTAGCAGCGTCTCGCGATCACGCAGACCGCAAACCTTAATACGGGGAATAGCCATGGAAAACCTCAAATCAGACCAAAACGCTGGATCGGCTCAGTCGCCAAACCGTATTTCTCGGGATAACTCACCCCGGTCAGATATAAACCATCCGGCATAAACGTCGGCGGTGCCACACTGCGGTTTTGCTGTGCAATGAGCCACTGCATCCACTCTGGCGACTCATTGCCTTTACCAATATGCAATAAGGCACCCATGATATTTCTAACCATATGATGCAGAAAAGCGGTGGCCGAAAAATCAAAATAAATCAGATCGCCTTGCTGACCAATATTAATTTTCAGCATTTGCTTCACCGGCGAGAGTGCCTGACACTCAGCGGCACGAAAACTACTGAAATCGTGCTCGCCCAGCAAAAAGCGGCTGGCTGCCGAGATTTTTTCCAGATCCAGCGAATTGTGAATCCAGCCTACCTGCCCAGCCAGCAGGCTGGGTCGCACCGGATGCTGCAACAATAGATAGCGGTAATGCCTCGCTGTTGCGACAAAACGCGAATGAAAATCGTCCGACACCTGCTGAGCCCAAAGGACGGCGATGCCCGACGGCAAAAAGCTATTCACCCCGCGCACCCACGCAGTAATCGGCCGGTTAACTGCAGTGTCAAAATGGACAATCTGCCGCGTGGCATGCACCCCGGCATCGGTCCGCCCTGCAGCATGGACGCGTAAGGCGTGCCCAGCCATTTGGCCAATGGCGCGCTCCATTTCACCTTGCACTGTTGCAACATCAGGCTGAATTTGCCAGCCATTAAAAGCCCTGCCATCATACTCAACAGCTAAAGCGTAGCGTTTCAATTCCAAAGTGCGGCATTCCCAATCAAAATAGTGAGTGCAATTGCCCCCAGCTGCACCACCAGAAACACGGCTTGCGTCAGAGACAAACCATTAAACTCAATGGCCAGCTGCTCGCCAGATGGCTCCGGGGCTCGCATCAAGTCGCCAAGCACATCGGCAAAGCGGTTTTTCTGCTCAAGCAATTGTTCTGCATAGTCCAGCGTCAAGCTCAGGCGCACCGCCATCCGCTCAGGACGAAATCCAATCCAATCCAGCGGCAAAAGCAAATAATACAGACCCGCGACTATAGCGCTCTTCGACAAAAACGTCAGCATGATTTGCAAACTGGCTACTACACAAACCAGACGAGCAAGCTGCTCGATAGCCAGACTGATGCCATTTACAGTAGGGGAAAGTGCGTGCGGCCATAGATAGACACCCGGCGTTGACCAGGCATAAATCATAAAGACGGCCAGCAACAGCCAGCGCATTCTAGGCAAGCTTTTGCTTAGCCGCGTACCCGCAAAAAACAGCGCCATACAGAACAGCAACGCAGCAAGCAGAAAAAGAGAAAGGCGCTCAAGCCATGGCAGCAGAGAAAGCAGCCAAAACCAGAGCGCCAGAATATTAACAGCGTGTAATTTCAATTATCAGAGATCAGCCAGCAGTGTTTTTGCCAGTTGCTGCTGCGCATCCGAACCTTCCTGCAGTGCCTCTTGCAAGATCTCGCGCGCACCTTCGACATCACCCATGTCGATATAGGCCTTGGCCAGATCAATCTTGGTCTGCACAGGATCGTCAGCAGCAAAATCCAGATCACCGGCAGCCGCGGCTTCACTCAGATCAAGGCTGATATCGCCAAAGGTGCTATCCACACCCGTACTATCCAAATCCAGAGCTGGAGCTTCACTGGCGCTAGCCACATCGAATGCTGACACTTCTTCTGCCGATTCCAGATCGAAATTAAAATCAAGCTTCAGATCGTCCTCTTCAGCTGCCAAATCTTCAGCAATCGGCAAGGACTCCGCAGGCAGCTCTGCCAATTGGGCGGCCTCTTTATCCGCGCCTAGTTCAAAGCCCCCGAAAGCATCAAGCTCGGTTGTTGCGGCAAAATCTTCAGTCAAATCATTCGCAGCAGTAATCGCCGAAGCCTCTGGGGCACTCATATTCAATTCGGCATCCAGATCCAGATCAAGCAACTGATCAATTGCCGAAAGTTCTTCAGCCGCAGACCCCGTATCAATTGGCAGATCCAGAGACAACAGTGCATCATCTGCACTTGCAGCCAACTCGATAGGCGCGTTTTCAGGCTCGACAACATCCAGATCCAAGGCTGCATCCAATGCCAAATCGTCGCCTGCATCTAGCGTAGCTTCAGCAGGACTAGGCGACGCTTCAACAGCAAGATCGAGATCGACAGGCGACACAGACAAATCCAGCGCCTCTGGCGCAGCCCCTTGCTCGGCATCAAAATCCAACTCAAAGTCCAGCTCATTGCTTGCTACGGCACTCAAATCCGGCGCAGTGACTTCCTCAAGTGCGGACGCCCCCACCACAACAGCAGGCGCAGCCAAACTGGTATCGACCACACCAGCAGGCTCCTTGCGATACAAAGGGTTTTCTGGATCGATAGCGCGGCCATTGGCAGCCGCCTCGCGCCACAAATCACCTTGGCCGTTAGTCACCGCAAACAATGAAGAAGCATGCTCTTCATATGAAGTAGCATCACGTCTTGCGGCGTAAATATCCAGCAGCTTCATCCGGATTTCATGACGGGAAGGATCTTTATGCAAGGCGTCTTTCAAAATTTCTTCGGCTTGCGCATCGCGACCGTAAGCCATATAAACTTCCGCTTCGGCAATCGGATCAACTTCATCGGTATCGATCGTGCCCAGACCTTGACGGCTAAAGTCGGTCAAGAACGAATTTTCAGTCGCTTGCGTACTGATTACGCCACCGCCAGTACTTCCAAGCACTGTATTCGCCTTTAGATCGCCGCCCGTGATAATACTGTCCTCAAACACACCAGGATTTTGCCGACGACGCGCCCACAACAAACCCGCTCCGCCGAGAACCAGCGCCAAAGCACCACCACCCAAGGCAAGCGAATTATCAAGCAGACCATCAAACAAGCCCGGCTCTTCAGCCACTGGAGCCTCTACTTGCACTCTGCGCTTAGGTTTGGCAGTAGCCACAGCACTTGCAACCACCTCCGAACTTGCTTCGCTTGCCACTTCGCTGGCAGCACTGGCAACCAGCGCGGGGTCAGAAGTA
The DNA here is from genome assembly GCF_040047665.1 of Chitinibacter sp. FCG-7. NCBI lineage: Bacteria > Pseudomonadati > Pseudomonadota > Betaproteobacteria > Neisseriales > Chitinibacteraceae > Chitinibacter > Chitinibacter mangrovi. The sequence goes on along the minus strand of NZ_CP157355.1, from coordinate 3,477,603 downwards.
GCTTGCGCAGTTGCCACAGGTGATGCCGTCGCTCCAGCCTTCAAAGTCGCGAGCTTTTCCATGTCACTGACATTTTTCTGCAAAGCGGCCACGCGCTGATTGGCTTCATCAAGCGCTTTTTGTCGCGTCGCGATTTCCTCCTCCAGAGCCTTCAGCTTGGCCTGGTCGCCAGATTTTTTGGCTGCATCAGCAGCTTTTGACAACTTAAGAACATCTTTATTTGCATCGCTGGTGTTCGCGCCCTGATCCTGAACTTTGGCGGTAATCTTGCCGGCACCAGACTGCTCACTCAATACCTTGGCAGGGCCTTTCGACACGGACTCAGCCAATTTGCCACGATAAGCACTCCAATCCGCAGCCTGAACCTGGATCTCTTTGGCGGCCTCGGACTTTGAAGTTTGCTGCAACTGGGCCGCACTTGGCACATTCAGAATTTTTCCACTCTTCAAGCGATTCATATTGCCATCGAAGGCCGATGGATTGGCCTTGTATAGACCCACCAGCACCTGCTCCAGACTTACGCCAGATGGCTGAACTTGACGGGCAATCGAGCCCAGAGTCTCCCCAGATCGAACGCGATGCGAATCTGTCGCAGTCGAGGCGCTGGCTGCATCGCTTGACGAAGCCACTTCGTCACGACTTGGATTTACTGGAGTCTGATTGCTGACAACAGGTTTGGTCCGCTTTGGTTTTGCACCTTTGATCCCTCCCCGCGTTTGCGTACCAGGAAGATCCGAGCTGGCATATCGGGTTTTGTCGCTTGAATTGACGCCACCGGCATAATCAGCAGGATCAATCAACGCAGTGTATTCGCGCTGGATGCGACCAGTCGCCCAGTTGAGCTCAACCAGCAAATCAAGGAAAGGTTCTGCGATAGGCAGAGAGGAATTGACGACAACATAATATTGTCCATTCGGGCGCTTTTCGATATTAAAGCGCAAGCCTAATGACGCAGGAGGGTATTCGATGCGTGCATTGCTGTAACTTTCTGGTGGTGCCAAGCTAACAACCAGAGAATCAGCCTCATTGGGCTGTACGGAAACAAGATCTATCTCGCCACGAAACGGCTGCCCCAAACCCGATAAAACATTCAATCGCCCCAATCCGGCAGCATGCCCAAACAAGGGTAGTGCCGCCATGGCAACAGCCAGAACACAAGCTTTAAATCGAGGTGTTTTTTGCACGAGCAATCTCCGAAATGAGGCAGCGCTTTCATCAATCAGTAGGCGCACACGCACATACTTTTATTTACCACAAACGATGATCTTTCGCAGTGGGAAAGCAATAACCTGCACACGCATTTTAAATGCACAGTTATTTAAGAATAAAGCCAATAATACGGACATTTCAATCTAGAGCTGAAATTTAAATTCAAAATTGTCATCAATCGTCACAGCTACGCTACGTTTTTGCGGGAATTTCGCAACATCCCACGCATCAATAGCCCAACACCACAACTCGGCCAACGAAGCGCGGCGCAGCGATAAGGGCGGATTTTGATACAACAGACTCAAGGCAAACCATAACTGCTCAACCTCCTGGCCATCCCGCAAGGCGGGCGCACAGGTTTGCTTACTCAATTTCTCCCCCCGCATATTGGTAATGACCGGAATATGCAAATAACGAACGGTGGAGAAGCCCAGCACTTGCTGCAGATACACCTGCCTGGGCGTCGAATCCAGCAGATCTGCACCGCGCACAACATCGGTCACACCTGCATCGGCATCATCCACCACGACCGCTAGCTGATAGGCCCAGAGTTGATCTGCCCGCCTAAGAATAAAATCACCAACATCGCAACACAGGTTGTGTGCGGTGACTTGCTGAACCCGGTCAACAACAGCAATCACTTCATCGGGCACCTTCAGACGATAAGCCAGCTGGCTAGCGCAAGAAGAGACACCCGAGCGACAGAGCCCCGAATAGACCAAGCCATCAACCCCACGCCGCCCCGCCGCTTGTAGCATTTTTCTTGTGCAAGAACAGGGGTAGGCCAAACCGCGCTCAAGCAAGGAGTCCAGAACCTGTTGGTAACGCGCACCTCGCTGGCTCTGCCAAACAATCTCGCCATCCCATTCAAAGCCAAAACGAAGTAGCGTCTCAATAAACGAGTTCGACGCGCCTGAAAATTCACGCGGAGGGTCAAGATCTTCAATTCTTAACAACCACCGCCCGCCAGCAACTCTAGCGTCCAGATAGCTCGCTACAGCCGCCATGAGTGAACCCATATGCAACAAACCTGTTGGACTAGGGGCAAAACGCCCCACATACGCAGACTTAATCACCACATCCCCGTTCATCTCGATCAAGCAGGACATGCCCGGACCGATGCTCTGTTAGAATAGACGGCACCGATTTTACTTTTTTTAAGCACAAGGACAAGCAATGACTTACGTTGTGACCGACGCTTGCGTGAAATGCAAATACACTGACTGCGTAGATGTCTGCCCAGTTGATTGCTTTCGGGAAGGCCCCAATTTTCTGGTTATTGACCCTGACGAATGCATTGACTGTACGCTCTGTGTTGCCGAATGCCCTGTAGAGGCCATCTACGCAGAAGACGACGTACCGGCAGAGATGCAGGAATACATCAATCTCAATGCTACCCTAGCCAAAGAATGGCCCATCATCATCCAGAAAAAGCCCCCATTGCCAGAGCATGCGGAATGGGCAGCGGTTCAAGGAAAAATAGACCAAATTGAGCGCTAATTCGTCAAAACCTTGATTTGGCAACTAAAAGCGACTATTATCGCGGACTTCCAACCCTTGCCTGACCGTGGTCGCTAACGGCAGGCTGCAAACCACAAGGAGCAATACATGCGACATTATGAAATCGTGTTTATCGTGCACCCAGATCAAAGCGAACAAGTTCCAGCAATGATCGAGCGCTACAAATCACTAATCACTACTGGTGCTGGCTCTATCCACCGCTTGGAAGATTGGGGCCGTCGTCAATTGGCTTACCCAATTCAAAAAATCCACAAAGCACACTATGTGTTGATGAACATTGAATGCAGCCAAGAAACTTTGGAAGAAATCGAACACGCATTCAAATTCAACGATGCAGTTCTTCGCCACCTGACTTTGAAAACAGACGGCGCCGTAACTGAAGCATCTCCGATGATGAAAGAAGAGAAATCAAAATCTCTGACTCAAGGCGCTGAAGTACAAGCTGCTTAATTCGGAAAAATTGAATCTACGAAATCAGGCTTTAGTCGAAGGTCATTTACTGATCAGAGACGCGATACGGCGCACACCAGCGGGCATTGCAATGATTGAAGGATGGATTATTCATCAATCAGAACAAAGCGAAGCTGGCGCGCAGCGCAAAGTGGATTGTGAAATACCTTTTGTTGCGCTTGGCGATATTTGTCATCAATTGATCAAAACGCCCACGCAACAAGCAATTAAATGCAAAGGTTTTTTCGCCGCTCGCAGCAGCAAGTATCGACAAAGCATGGTTTTACACATTACCGCTTTTGAATATTTGAATTGAGGATTAGACAATGTCTCGCCAACTCTTCAAGCGCAGAAAATTCTGCCGCTTCACAACCGAAGGTATCGCTCAAGTTGACTACAAAGACGTAGCCATCCTGAAAGATTTCATCTCTGAAAACGGCAAGATCATTCCTGCACGTATCACTGGCACTAAAGCCAAATATCAGCGTCAATTGTCGACTGCCATTAAATTGGCTCGCTTCTTGGCCTTGTTGCCTTACACTGATCAACACTAAGACGAACGGGAGAAACTAATCATGCAAATTATCCTGCTCGAGAAAGTAGCGAATCTGGGTCAATTGGGCGATATCGTTAAAGTTAAAGATGGTTACGCTCGTAACTTCTTGATCCCACAAGGTAAAGCTAAACGTGCAAATGAAGCCAATATGGCTGCATTTGAAGCTAGCCGTGCGGAACTGGAAGCGAAACAAGCTGAAATCTTGGCTGAAGCGCAAGAGCGCGCTGCTAAACTGGAAGGCGCTGAAATCACTATCGCTCAAAAAGCGGGTGTTGATGGCCGTCTGTTTGGCTCAGTAACGAACCACGACATCGCTGAAGCAATCACTGCTTCTGGTGTTGCGGTTCAAAAATTTGAAGTGCGCCTGCCAAATGGTCCTTTCAAAGCAATCGGCGAATACGAAGTTGCTTTGGCTCTGCACCACGACGTAGTTAGCACTATCAAATTGCAAGTTGTAGGCGCAGCTGCTTAATTTATTAAGCAAACGCCAAATAAAAAGCCACGATTAATTCGTGGCTTTTTATTTGGCGACAATCAATGCCTTTATTGTGTTAGCGCTTTTGTTTGCAAGTATTTTAAAACCCGCGATACCGCCACCAGACCAAATGTGGCCGTTACCGTCATCACTGCACCAAAACCACCCGCACAATCAAGGCGTACACCCTCGCCCACAGACGGCTTGGCCACGCAAACCGAACCGTCCGCTTGAGGATAAACCAGCTGCTCGGTTGAATAAACGCATTCAACGCCCATTTTTTTACCATTTTTCGCAAAACCAAAATCGCGCCGCAAAATATTACGCAATTTGGCTGCCAGCGGATCCTGTATCGTTTTACTTAAATCATCCACTTTAATTTGTGTCGGATCAATTTGCCCACCAGCACCACCTACCGTAATAATTTTGATTTTATTTCGCCGGCAATACGCGATTAAAGCGGCCTTGGTTTTAACACTATCAATACAGTCGATCACATAATCGTGACCCGCCAAATATTGCGCAAAATTATCTTCAGCAACAAAATCTTCAATCGCATTAACTTCAATTTCCGGGTTAATCGCCCGCATGCGCTCACCCACTGCATGCACTTTCATTCGACCAATTTGCCCTTCCAGCGCTGGCAGTTGGCGATTGGTATTGGAAATACACACATCATCCAGATCAATCAAAGTCAGCGCACCAATTCCAGAGCGCGCCAAGCCCTCGGCCACCCACGATCCCACACCACCAATCCCGATGACACAGATTTTAGCCACCGCAAAGCGGGATAAAGCCTGCACGCCATACAGACGGGCAATACCGGCAAAACGCCGCTGATAATCACCTTCCAAACTCACTTTATTTCCTTCAAAACAAATCAGCCCCACACGGGGCTGAACATACTCCAACGGTGTATTGATCCAAAGAGCAGCTAGGCCATAACTCTCACGGCAATACCCTACTCAACTGCTTTTTTTACCGTCCGTTTTCGCGCAGCAGGCTTGGCAGCAGCGGGCTCATCCGGCATTGCCGGGGGCGGCGCAGTGGGGTGCAAGGCATCGTCACCAGCAGGCGCTGATTTTGGCCCACCAGGCATCCCAAAGCCCGTAAACAGATGCTTGGCACGCTCTTGCAATTGTTGCTGCATTTCAACAAACATATTGGTACTGCTCTCCAGGTAATTTCCCATCATATTCTGGATGGCAGGCCCCTGGAATTTCATAAATTCTCCCCACAAATTGGCATTACTGAACATCGGATTATCAGCGCCCAACGTGGATTTAGTCTGATCTTGCAGCCTTGATTGCATCTCGGCGAACAGCTGCATATTTTTCTCAAGGTAGTTGCCCATCAAGCCCTGCATGGCGTGGCCGTAAAAACGGATAATTTGCGTCAGCACATCATAAGAGAACATCGGCATACCACCGGCCTCCTCCTCCAGAATGATTTGCAACAAAACACTGCGGGTCAAATCCTCGTTCGTTTTGGCGTCCTGAATCGCAATATCGATACCATCCAGCACCAACTGTTTAACATCAGCCAAAGTGATATAACAGCTTGTTGTCGTATCGTAGAGACGACGATTTGGGTATTTCTTAATGACCCGCTTTTCCATACTCATCTATCCTTTTCGCCGATTTTATGCAGGCTTCTATTATCTAGCGATAAGCCGCGCAATGCCAGTACAAACACATGCTGCAACGCAGCAAAATACATTTGACAACACCGGCAAGCTGTACCAGAATAGGTTTGCATTGTGCATCGCACCATACAACCGGGTCTTCCGGTTAGCTTTACAGATAAACCTATCCTTGGAGATTTCGACATGACCACAGCACAACAACAGTACACCAACTTTGCCACCGAGCAAGTAGAAACAGCGCTGCGCTTTGCACGCATTTCATTGGATTCACTTGATCGCCTAGCGAAACTGCAAGTAGAAACAGCTAAAACCTCACTCGAAGAAAGCGCCAAAACACTGAAACAACTGAGTGCAGTCAAAGATGTTCAAGAAGCCCTGGCTGCACGTCAGAAAATTGCTGACGCCGCAATTGAGCAAGCGACTGCGTACTCACGCAGCCTGTACGAAATCTCTTCTCAAGCTCAGGCCGAATACTCAAAACTGATCGACGAGCGCAATGTTGACTTCAACAAAAACGTCGTATCGGGCCTGGATCGCTTCGTTAAAAACGCACCAGCTGGCGCCGATGCTGCAGTTGCCGCCGTAAAATCAACGGTACAAGCCACTGCCGCAGCCGTTGACAGCATGACCAAAGCGGCCAAACAGGTTGCCGAGTTTGCTGATGCTTCGGTAAAAGCGGCATCAACTGCGACTGCTGATGCAGTAAAAACGGCCGCAAAAAAAGCCAGCACAGCCAATGGCAGCAATTAATTAGCACAGACAGCAACGGGCAATAAAAAAGGCACCTTTAGGTGCCTTTTTTATTTAGGGCGCTCTGAGCGCCCTTGACCAACAATTACTCAGCTGCAGGCACTTCTTCTGCTGGCGCAGCTGCCGGAGCCTCATCATTCAGAACGGCTTTGATCGACAAACGAATACGACCTTTCTCGTCCTGCTCAATCACTTTCACGCGCACGATCTGACCTTCTTGCAGGTGATCAGCCACATTAGCAATACGTTCATTCGCGATTTGGCTAATGTGCACCAGACCATCTTTACCAGGCATGATTGAAACGATTGCGCCGACGTTCTTGTCGAGAATCTTCACGACCGGGCCTTCGTAGATACGGCCGATTTCAACTTCAGCAGTGATTTCTTCGATGCGACGACGCGCCTCAGACGCACCTTCCGATGAAGTTGATGCAATGGTAATGGTGCCATCTTCGCTGATGTCGATTTGCGTGCCGGTTTCTTCGGTCAATGAACGAATCACCGAGCCGCCTTTACCAATCACATCACGGATTTTCTCCGGATTGATTTTCATCGTGTAAAGACGTGGCGCGTGCTCGCTCACTTCTTCACGCGCGCCATCCAGAGCACCTTTCATAATGCCGATGATATGAACGCGGCCTTCTTTGGCCTGATCCAGCGCAACCGACATAATTTCTTTGGTAATGCCGGTGATCTTGATGTCCATCTGCAGTGCAGTGATACCGTTTTCAGTACCCGCCACTTTAAAGTCCATATCGCCGAGGTGATCTTCGTCGCCCAAGATGTCCGACAATACCGCGAAAGCGTTGCCTTCTTTGATCAAACCCATTGCGATACCCGCAACGTGATTTTTCATCGGTACACCTGCATCCATCAGTGCCAGGCAACCACCGCAAACCGACGCCATTGAAGACGAACCATTTGATTCGGTAATTTCAGACACGACGCGCATTGAGTAAGCAAAGTCTTCTTTGCTCGGCAACATCGCCACCAGAGCACGCTTAGCCAAACGACCATGGCCAATTTCGCGGCGTTTTGGCACACCTACGCGACCAGTTTCGCCAGTTGAATACGGCGGGAAGTTGTAATGCAGCATGAAGTTATCAGTGTAGCCGCCATGCAATGCATCGATTTTTTGCTCATCAAGCTTGGTACCCAAGGTTGCAGCAGCAATCGCTTGCGTTTCGCCACGAGTAAACAAGACAGAGCCGTGTGCGCGAGGCAGGACGCCAGTACGGATCGAAATTGGACGCACGGTACGAGTATCGCGACCATCAATACGTGGCTCACCGGCCAGAATCTGACCGCGAACGATTTCAGCTTCCAGACCTTTGAAAATCGATTTGATTTCATTGGCTTCCAGCGTGCCAGTTTCTTCAGTAATCAACGCAGCTTTGACCAAAGCCCAAGTTTCATTGATTTTTTGCGTACGAACTTGTTTGTGACGCAGCTTAAACGCTTGCGCAACGCCTTCGGCAGCAATAGCGCGTACTTTTGCGATCAATTCTTCGTTTTTCACTGGCGCAGACCAATCCATCAATTCTGGATTCACTTCATCGGCCAATTCATTGATTGCATTAATCGCTGCTTGCATCTGTTCGTGACCAAAGACCACGGCACCAAGCATCACACTTTCTGACAACTCATTGGCTTCAGACTCAACCATCAGCACAGCTTGACTAGTACCAGCAACAACCAGATCCATTTCGCTGCCTTTCATTTCTGACAGGTCTGGACACAATACGTATTCGCCATTGATGTAACCCACGCGCGCTGCGCCGATTGGGCCGTCGAATGGCACGCCAGAAATCATCAGCGCCGCAGAAGCACCGATCATTGCAGGGATATCAGAGTCAACCTCCGGATTAATCGACATTACTGTCGCAATAATCTGGATGTCGTTATAAAAACCTTCAGGGAACAGCGGACGGATCGGACGATCGATCAGGCGGCTAGTCAGTACTTCTTTTTCACTTGGCTTGCCTTCACGCTTGAAGAAGCCACCTGGAATTTTACCAGCAGCATAAGTACGCTCTTGGTAATCAACAGTCAGCGGGAAAAAATCTTGGCCCGGTTTTACATCACGAGCAGCAACGACAGTTACCAGGACGCAAGTATCGTCCATATTAACCATCACAGCGCCAGTAGCTTGACGTGCGATTTCACCAGTTTCAATGGTGACGTTATGTTTGCCAAAGGCAAAAGATTTGCTGATTTTATTGAACACGTTCTGTCCTTTTTCAATATATCCGCGACCTGGATAATGGTTTATTGCTGCGATGGGGGTCAGCCAAATCAGTGGAAAATGCGGTGATTTGCCCAAGGCCGATTCCGGCACAACTGATCCTTGCTCTACCGCCGGAATCGCTATTGGGTAGAAGCAAAGAATGAGAAATCTGGAGAGAAACTGGGAAAGACTAGAAATGAAAAAGTCGCAGCTTGCGGCTGCGACTTTGGGGCTGATTACTTGCGCAGACCCAGCTTAGCAATCACATTGCGGTAGCTGTCTACGTTAGTGCGTTTGAGGTAGTCCAGCAAACGACGACGACGAGAAACCAGTTTCAACAGACCACGACGTGAGTGGTGATCTTTCTTGTGTTCTTTGAAGTGAGGTGTCAGATCGTTGATGCGGGCAGTCAACAATGCGATTTGAACTTCAGAAGAGCCGGTATCGCCTGGGGCGTGTTGGAACTCTTTAACGATGTCAGCTTTTTGTGCAACTGTTACAGTCATTTTACTACTCCATAAGAAGTGGCTAGGCCACTAGACAAGCCAGACCTGAGCTTGCGCCCGGTGTGGCTCCATTAACCGACGCCAGTTAAGCGGTCGCCAGCAGACGTTTGGATCGCAGCACGCCATCAGCGCCCACTTCACCCAAACCGACAAAACGAGCATTATCCTGATTTTCAAGGGCAGCGTAAAGTTTAACTTCACCAACAACCCCGCTTTCAATATCGCGCACTGGCATACCATTGCAAATAAGCTTTGCCTGCGCTCCAGTTAACTGGAGTACGGGCAAATTACTTAACAAAGACTCTTCAGGCAATAATAAAGCATCGCGCGCTTCAAGATCCAGAGCAATAAACTCATCGAGCGAGATCGCATCTTCAAGCCTGAAGCCACCCGTTAAAGTACGACGTAAACCAGTCAGGTATGCGCCGCAACCCAAAGTCTCACCTAAGTCCTGAGCCAATACCCTGATGTAGGTTCCTTTGGAGCAACGCACATCAATCACCAGCTCGGGAGCATCATAGGAAATGAGTTCGATAGCGTAAATCGTAATCGGCCGCGCCTTACGCTCCAGCTCAATGCCCTCACGGGCATATTCGTACATCGGTTTGCCCGCAACCTTTAGCGCTGAATACATCGGAGGGGTTTGCATAATGGGGCCGATAAATCGGGCAATCGCCGCTTTTACCGCTTCAATTGATTCAGGTGCCGTACCAGTGACGGTAATTTCACCCTCGGCATCCAGCGTTGTTGAGGTTTCACCAAAGCGCACATGCGCACGATAAGCCTTATCAGCATCGAGCATACGCTGGGCAAATTTGGTCGCCTCGCCAAAGCACAAAGGCAGCAAACCCGTTGCGTATGGATCAAGCACGCCAGTGTGGCCACCTTTCTCCGCCTGAAACAGCCAGCGGCATTTATTCAGTGCCGAGGTACTGCTGATGCCAAACGGCTTATCAAGCAGCAATACGCCATTGAGTTTACGCTTGGCCATCGTCTTCGCCATCGTCAACGGCTTTGGGCAAAGCATTGGCCTCCTGGATCTTCCTGGCCAGATTCACACCATATTCAATTGAAACATCATATTCAAAATGCAGTTCGGGCATTTTATAAAGCGAGATGCCGCGAGAAATTTGCGCCCGCAAAAAGCCTTTTGCACGCAACAACAAGGCGGCGATTTCTTTGCGCAACGCTTCATCACCCATGAAGGTGTAGAAAATCTTGGCGTGCGAATAATCACGCGTCACTTCAACGTCGGTAATCGTGATCAGCGACGCTTGCGGATGATCGAGCTCGGCACGAATCACTTGCGCCAAATCGCGCTGGATTTGCTGTGCCACACGATCTGCACGGGTAAATTGTTTATTAGCCATTTTCTCTGTGAGGAGTAAGGGTGTGGCGTGAGGTGCATCTACCACCACCCTGGTGTTGATAAAAACTACAAAAAGGAAAAGGCGCAGAAAAATCTGCGCCTGCGTGCGAAAGGAAGGTATTACACCTCACACCTCCCTCCTCACATTCCATGCATTACAGCGTACGGGCCACTTCGATAACCTCGAAGATTTCCAGTTGGTCGCCCACTTGCAAATCGTTGTAGTTTTTGAGCTGCAAACCACATTCGAAACCGGCTTTCACTTCTTTCGCCTCATCTTTAAAGCGCTTCAGATTTTCCAGCTCGCCAGTATGAATCACAGTGTTATTACGCACCAAACGTACACCTGCCGAGCGCTTCACCAGACCTTCCATCACCAAGCAACCGGCAATCGTGCCCACTTTCGACACAGTGAAGACCTGACGGATCTCAACCATACCCAGAATCTGTTCGCGACGCTCAGGCGCCAACATGCCGGACAAGGCTGCTTTCACTTCATCGACCGCATCGTAGATGATGTTGTAGTAACGCAGATCAACGCCTTCGGTTTCTGCCAATTTGCGCGCAGCAGCATCGGCACGCACATTAAAGCCGATGACCACGGCTTTTGATGCCAAGGCCAGATTGACATCGGACTCGGAAATACCACCCACCGCACAATGCAGAACCTGAACACGAACTTCGCTGGTCGACAGTTTTTGCAAGCTTTGCGCCAGAGCCTCGCTTGAGCCCTGAACGTCGGCCTTGATGATGATAGGCAAGTTTTGTACTTCGCCTTCGGCCATCTGGGCAAACATGTTTTCCAGCTTCGAAGCTTGCTGGCGGGCAAACTTCACATCACGGAATTTACCTTGACGGAACAAGGCGATTTCACGGGCTTTCTTCTCGTCAGCCAGAACCATCGCGTCTTCACCTGCGGCTGGCACTTCCGACAAGCCCAAGATCTCGACCGGAATCGACGGACCCGCTTCGTTAATCTGTTTACCATTTTCGTCCAGCATCGCACGGATGCGGCCATAAACCTGCCCCGCCAAGACGGTGTCGCCTTTGCGCAGCGTGCCCGATTGAACCAGCATCGAAGCCACAGGACCGCGGCCTTTATCCAGACGAGCCTCGATCACGATACCCTTAGCTGGACCATCAACCGGTGCAGTCAACTCAAGAACCTCGGCTTGCAACAGAATCGCATCCAGCAACTCATCGATACCCATGCCTTTTTTGGCCGATACCGGAATGAACTGGGTGTCACCACCCCACTCTTCTGGAACCACTTCCTGCGCAACCAGCTCTTGCTGAATACGCTCAAGGTTGGCTTCTGGCTTATCAATTTTATTAACCGCAACAACAATCGGCACACCTGCGGCTTTCGCATGGTGGATCGCCTCAATCGTTTGCGGCATTACGCCATCATCGGCAGCAACGACCAGCACCACGATATCCGTCAACTTGGCACCACGGGCACGCATCGCGGTAAACGCCTCGTGACCTGGGGTATCCAGGAAGGTAATCATGCCCTTGCCAGTTTCAACGTGGTAGGCACCGATGTGCTGGGTAATACCACCCGCCTCGCCTGCAGCCACTTTGGCGCGACGAATGTAATCGAGTAGCGAAGTTTTACCGTGGTCAACGTGACCCATCACCGTGACAACCGGAGCGCGTGAAACCTGGGTGTGATCGGATTTTTCTTCATCGCCCAAATACGTTTCCGGATCATCCAGCTTGGCCGCTTTTGGAATATGACCCATTTCTTCCACGACAATCATGGCGGTTTCTTGATCCAGCACCTGATTGATCGTCACCATCATACCCATTTTCATTAGCGCTTTTACAACTTCAACGCCTTTAACGGCCATTTTGTGCGCCAAGTCAGCAACCGAAATCGTCTCAGGCACATCAACTTCATGCGTTACAGGTTCGGTTGGCGTCTGGAAGGCGTGCGCATTGTTGTCCTGCTGATGCGATTGCTTTTTGCCACCCTTTTTGCTTTTCCAGTCATTACCGGCATCGCCACCACGGGTTTTAATACCTTTTTTATTGCGGCCATCATTCCAGCCACCTTTTTCGTCCTTCTTTGGCGCGCTTGGTTTTTTATCAGCGGGCTTGGCAGCAACAGGCGCTGGCGCAGCTTTTTCTGGCGCCTGCATCGGCGTATCTTTAGGGCGACGGAAGTCTACCCGCGCACCGATACGCGGACGGTCCGCTTCGTGGCCTGGCTTGACATGTGGCTTCACCGCTGGTTTTTGCGCAGGAGCGGCCACCTCAGATTTCGCCTCGATCTTAGGCTCGACAGCAGCTACGGCCTCAACCGCCACAGCAGCAACTTCTGCTTTAGCTTCAACAGGGGCGGTAGCCTCAACTTTGACAACTTCTGCAGGCTTGGCTTCACGATTCTGTTTGGCACGCATCTCAGCGGCCTGACGCTCTGCTAGCTCGTTCTGACGCTTGGCTTGAGCTTCACGGGCTTGACGTTCTGCCTCATCAATCACGGGCGCAGCCGCCGTGGCCGCAACAGCTTCTTGTGTAGGCGCAGCAACTGGCGCAGCAGCAATCATTTCAGGCGCAACAACACGCTTTTTACGCACTTCAACCTGGATGGTTTTGGCCTTACCCGTAGCATCTGTTTTGCGAATTTCAGTGGTTTCTTTGCGCGCGATCACAATTTTTGGCTTATCGCCCGCCTGACCATGCTTTTGCTTCAAATGATCCAGCAAACGCGCTTTGTCATCGGCAGTCAATGTATCTTCAGCAGTGCGTTTCTCAACGCCAGCCGCACGCAATTGCTCGATCAGCTCTTGCGTTGGCATTTTTAATTCAGCAGCAAATTGGCTGACTTTGGGTTCACTCATAGATTACTCTCCCGCGCCTTAAGCGAACCAATGTTCGCGCGCTTTCATGATTAGTTGTTTGGCAGCTTCCGTGTCGATACCGGTCATTTCGGTCAATTCATCGACAGCCAACTCTGCCAAATCATCACGGGTATGTATGTCTTTCTCGGCCAATACTGCAGCCAAGTCTGGCGTCATACCTTCCAGCGTTTTCAGGTCTTCCGACTGGTGCTCCAGTTTCTCTTCACGCACGATAGCTTGCGTAAGCAAGGCATCGCGAGCACGGGAACGCAGCTCGTTTACGGTTTCTTCATCAAACGCTTCAATTTCCAACATCTCGTTCAAAGGCACATACGCTACTTCTTCCAGCGTATTAAAACCTTCCTGAACCAGAACATTGGCCACATCTTCATCAATATCAAGCGCCTGGACAAACAAGGCGCGCACTTTGGTGAACTCTTCTTCGTGCTTTTGCTCTGCCTGATCAACAGTCATGATATTGAGCTTCCAGCCCGTCAACTCGGCAGCCAGCTTCACATTCTGACCGCCACGGCCAATGGCCATCGCCAGATTGTCTTCATCAACCACGACATCCATGCTGTGATTATCTTCGTCAACGATGATCGAGTTCACTTCAGCGGGTGACAGCGCATTAATCGCAAATTGAGCCGCATCGCTCGACCACAACACGATATCTACGCGTTCGCCAGCCAGCTCGTTACTTACGGCGTTGACACGGGTACCACGCACGCCGATACAAGTACCCTGCGGGTCAACACGCTGATCGTTTGACTTAACTGCAATCTTGGCTCGCATACCAGGGTCACGGGCAACGCCTTTCAATTCGATCAGGCTGTTTTCGATTTCAGGCACTTCCAATTCAAACAATTTGGCCATGAATTCTGGTGCAACACGACTAAGCACCAGTTGCGGGCCACGGCCCATACGATCGATACGCAACAGGAAAGCCTTGATACGATCACCCACGCGCAGATTTTCTTTTGGAATCATCTGGTCGCGCGGCAGCACTGCTTCGAGCTTACCCATTTCGATAATGGCATTGCCACGCTCAATGCGCTTGATGCTGCCGGAAATAATATGCTCGCGACGCTGCAAGAAATCATTCAGGTTTTGCTCACGCTCGGCATCGCGGATTTTTTGCAAAATTACTTGTTTCGCGGCTTGTGCACCAATACGGCCGAACTCGATAGGCTCAAGCTCAACTTCCCACACATCGCCCACTTTCAAGTCAGCGCTATAGTCAGGCGCGTCAGTGATGGCGATCTGGCGCGAAGGCTCTTCGTGATCGTTGTCTTCAACCACTTCCCAAACACGAAAACTGCGATGTTCGCCGGTTACACGATCAATCGAAACGCGAACTTCAACTTCTTCTTCGTAACGTTTTTTAGTAGCAGAAGCGAGCGCCATTTCCAGCGCACCAAACACCACTTCTTTAGCAACATTTTTTTCGTGTGCAAGTGCTTCAACCAGCACCAGAATTTCACGATTCATTGATATTTTCCTCCGGCGTCATGCTATGCCTATAGTCGGGCAAACTGTAAATACTGCGGCATTAAAACTGCGGCAAACGGTTTAATCTGAGCTTTAAAACTGAGGCTCTATGCGAACACGATCCACTTGCGACAATGGCAGGTTCAACACCTCGCCATTCACCTCAACCACCACACAATCATTAACCAGCCCTTTGAGCTGACCAACAAAATTGCGCCGACGATCCGGCAACGGCAAGCGCAGCTTTACTTTCACCATCTGACCGGCAAATCGCTCAAAATCAGCCGGCTTTTTAATCAAGCGATCCAAGCCTGGCGATGACACTTCCAAGCGGTCATACGGAATTTCCTCAACCATAAACAAGCGTGTAAGGTGATTACTCACCGCCACACAGTCGTCAATCGTGACGCCGCCTTCCTTGTCGATAAAAATCCGCATCAAGCCGTTACCGCCCAGCTCAAAATCGACCAGCTCGTAGCCCAAACCGGGCAAAGTGTTATCCAAAACAGACTGTAAATTAACCGCCATGGCTTCTATGTAAACTCCAGAAACAAAAAATGGGCTGCAATACCTGCGCCCATTTGTAAGCACTCCCGAATCCCTCGGCGAGCGCACCATTAATGTGCCCACCTTTGTTGGAACTACGAGATTTTTGCTGATTCTAACAGAAACTTGCTGTCAACGAAACACCACTGGCGCGCAAATCAGTTGAATTCAAACACCGTTTCACCCTACATTAGAAAAAGTCGCAACGGAGAGTGGTTATGAATAGCACTGAAAAAGCATGGCTGGCCAATTATCAAACAGGCGTACCTGCAGAAATTAATCTTGATGAATTTGCCTCAATTCCCGAAGTCATCGAGCAAAGTGTCAAAAAATACTCCGAGCGGGCGGCCTTTATTAATATGGGCAAAGCAATCAACTACCAAGAGCTTGACCGCCTTTCTTTGCAATTTGCCTGCTACTTGCAACAACATCTGAAACTTCCTGCCGGCAGCCGCGTTGCGGTTATGCTTCCCAACTTGCTGCAATACCCCGTCGCCATTTTCGGCATCCTGCGTGCAGGCTACGTGGTCGTCAATGTTAATCCGCTTTATACCCCGCGCGAATTGCAACATCAGCTCAAAGATTCTGGCGCAACGACCATCGTTATTCTGGCCAACTTTGCTCACACACTCGAACAGATCATCAAGCAGACCGACATTCAGCACATTGTGCTATGCCAGATCGGCGATCTACTAGGGCAGCCCAAAGGCTGGATTGTTAACACCGTCGTCAAATACATCAAGAAAATGGTGCCAGCATATACCCTACCAGGGCATATTAAATTCAATCAAGCTATAAGCTACGGCCAGCAATATACCCTCAACAAACCTAAGTTAGATCATAGTAGCCTAGCGTTCTTGCAATACACAGGCGGCACAACAGGCCTCGCCAAAGGGGCCATGCTCAGCCACGGCAATATTGTCGCCAATATGCAGCAAGCGCACGCATGGATCAAACCTGCCGTCGAGGAAGGCAAAGAGCTGATTGTGACCGCACTGCCGCTCTATCATATCTTCTCACTCACCGCCAATTGCATGGTCTTTAGCAAAATCGGCGCGACCAACTTGCTGATCACCAATCCGCGCGACATTCCTGATTTCGTTAAAACCATCGCAGCCTATCCGGTGACGTGCATGACCGGCGTCAACACGCTCTTTAACGCGCTATTAAATAATGCCGATTTTGCCAAGCTGGATTTCTCCAAATGGAAGCTGGCGCTGGGTGGTGGCATGGCGGTTCAGCACGCGGTGGCCGACCGCTGGAAAAAAGTGACTGGCGTCGCACTGGCCGAAGCTTATGGCTTAACCGAAACCTCACCCGCCGCGATCATCAATCCGATCAATATCAAAGAATACAACGGCATGATCGGCCTGCCTATTTCACACACTGATGCACAAATCCGCGACAGCGATGGAAACGTGCTTGCACCAGGACAAACCGGCGAGCTTTTTATTCGCGGCCCACAAGTCATGCAAGGGTACTGGCAACGCCCCGAAGAAACCAAAGAAGTCTTGGGTGAAGATGGCTTTCTGGCGACAGGCGATATCGCCATCATGCAGCCTAGCGGCTACTTCCAGATTGTTGATCGCAAAAAAGACATGGTACTAGTGTCCGGCTTTAATGTTTATCCGAATGAAATCGAAAATGTGGTCGCCGAACTCGATGGCGTACTGGAAGTGGCCTGCATTGGTGTTCCGGATGAAAAAACCGGTGAGGCGGTGAAAGTGATTATTGTTAAAAAAGACCCATCACTGACCAGCGAGGCTGTCTTGCAGCATTGCCGCACACATTTAACCAACTATAAAATACCGCGCGTGATAGAGTTTCGCGATAGCTTACCCAAGTCCAATGTCGGCAAAATACTACGCAGAGAGCTGCGAAC
Source organism: Chitinibacter sp. FCG-7 (assembly GCF_040047665.1). Classification (NCBI taxonomy): domain Bacteria; kingdom Pseudomonadati; phylum Pseudomonadota; class Betaproteobacteria; order Neisseriales; family Chitinibacteraceae; genus Chitinibacter; species Chitinibacter mangrovi. The sequence goes on along the minus strand of NZ_CP157355.1, from coordinate 3,460,130 downwards.
ATAATAAAACAGTGAGCCCGAGATGAATTTATTACCCTTTTTCAAACTCATGGCCGAGCGCAGCGCCTCCGATCTATTCCTGGCGGCAGGCTCTCCGATTGTGATCAAGCTTCAAGGCGTCTGCCATCCGGTCAATAATCAGGTTTTAAGCGCCGAGCACGTTAAACAACTGGCCTATCAACTCATGGGCCCCGAGCGGGTAGCCACCTTTGAGCGAGATCTGGAACTCAATATGGCTTATCCAGTCCCTGAGCTCGGCAACTTCCGGATCAATGTATACAAAAGTCGCGGCTCGGTGGCACTGGTTGCCCGCTACATCAAGCCCAAAGCAGCCACGCTGGAAGAGTTATTCATGCCGGAGCTGCTGAAAGACCTGATCATGGAGAAACGCGGGATTATTCTTCTGGTCGGTGCCACCGGCTCGGGCAAATCGTCCACCGTCTCGGCCATGCTGGAACATCGCAACGAACACCATAGCGGCCACATCCTGACGATTGAAGACCCGATTGAATTTATTTATTCACACAAAAAATCCATCGTCAGCCAACGTGAAGTAGGCACAGACACGCACAGCTATCACGACGCACTGCGTAATGCCATGCGCGAAGCGCCGAATGTGCTGATGCTGGGTGAAATTCGTGACCAGGAAACGATGACCTACGCCATGCAGTACGCGCAGGCCGGGCATCTGTGTATTTCAACCCTGCACGCCAACAACAGCTATCACTCCTTGAGCCGGATTGTGAACTTCTTCCCGCAAGATGCGCGTGAATCGCTGCTTTACGATATGTCAACATCACTCAAGGCCATCGTGTCGCAGCGCCTGGTTAAAACCAAAACCGGCAAACTCAAACCTGCGGTCGAAGTCATGCTGAACACCAACCGGATCGCCGAGCTGATTCGTAGTGGTGATCTGGCCGACATCAAGGACGCAATGGAGCAATCACTGGCAGAAGGATCGCAAACATTCGAGCAATCGCTGTATCGCATGTATCGCGCCGGCGAAATCGAGCTTGACGAAGCATTGCGCAATGCCGATTCGGCCACCAACCTTTCATGGATGGTCAATAATGCGCAAAGTATTGATGAGCAGGAGGCCAGCAAAATCAGCAAAGCCAAAGAAAATACCCCCGAGCCCGATCTGAGTTTCGATATGCCGCTGCACTAGGCGTGAGGCGTTCAGATCGTCTCGCGCCGTTTTATTTTTAGCGAGCAAGACCATCGATGATTAAATTATTTGGCATCCCCAATTGCGACACCGTAAAAAAAGCCCGCAGCTGGCTTAATGAAAATAGCTTTGAATACGAGTGGCACGATTTTAAAAAACAAGGCCTGAGCACCGAACAAATCCAGACCTGGATTAATGCAATCGGCTGGGAGGCACTGATCAATAAACAAGGCACCACCTGGCGAAAACTCGACGAGGTAAGCAAGCAAAGTGTGGTTGATGCCGATAGCGCAATCCGGCTGATGCTTGCCAACCCTTCGATCATCAAGCGCCCAGTACTGATGAGCGGGCAGCAGGTTCAGGTCGGCTTCAAGCCCGAAGTTTACCAGCAATTACTTACTCGTTAGCTCCACAGGGTATACGGCTACAGCTCACACCCAACAAAGGCCAGAGCAATATACCCATCGAAGCAAAATCGAGCTGCAAAAGTTTTAATCGCTACCACTCAGCCGACGCAGCGAGGTTTCCAGATTGTGAATACGCTCAATCGACTCGGCCACCAACGCAGAAATCTCGGTGGCTGATTCCGATGACTGCAAGGCCAGCTTGCGCACCTCATCGGCCACAACCGCAAAACCACGCCCTTGCTCGCCAGCCCTGGCCGCCTCTATCGCCGCATTGAGCGCCAGCAAATTGGTTTGCGATGAAATCTGGTTGATCACCTCAATAATCACGCGAATTTTCTCGCTTGAAGCAATCACCTGACTCATTTCCTGATCCGTCACCCTTTCGGCTTCGATTTTGGACGTGACGTCAACACCATAACTGACAATATGCTTAATCTCTCCCACCGCATCGGTGATAGGGCAAGCCGTGCCATTCATCAATACCTCAGTACCATCCGAGCGATACATCCGGAATTCGCCGTTGATCTGCTCGCCAGCCAAGAGACGTGCAAACAGGTCTGCGCCAATGATCTCTGGCAGCAAGCGACTTCTGGCCTGCAGAGTTTTAAAATCCGACTCTTGCAAATGCTCTATCAGATAGGCATTGGCCTCGACAAGGCGGCCCGCCAAGTCCCATTCGCACACCGCATTGGTGCGGCCAATCGCCACAAAACGCTTGGCAAATTCCTGTTCACGCGCTTTGGTATGCGAAATATCGCTTAGCACCACCACCTGATGCGTCAAACCGCCCGACGCAGAAAGCACCGGATTGATGGCCACCGAAACCCAATAGTCTCGCCCATCGCGCGATGTATTCAACAGCTCACCCACATATGCCTGCTGCTTGCGCATGGCATCTTGCAAGGACTTCAACTCGACCGGGTCAGTTTGCTTGCCCGACAACAAAGTGGCAACGTCCTTCCCCAGCACATCGGCTTGACGATAAGCAGTCAGTCGCTCAAACCCGTGATTCACATACAAAACCCGCTGATCAGCACCGCAAACGAGCACCGCATTATCTGTTTGATCTACCACCAGCGACAGCAGCTTAAACTGGGCGCGTTGTGCAACTTCTTCAGTAATATCGCTGGCGTATTTAATCACCTTAATAACTCGACCATCCGGCGTGCAAATCGGGTTGTAGGTTGCATGAATCCAGACTTCACGCCCGCCTTTGGCTAGCCGGCGAAATTCGGCGGTTTGATATTCGCCACGGCGCAGCGCCTCCCAAAATGCCGCGTACTGCGTGCTGGATGCCTCGCTTGCAGCAACAAACATTCGATGCTGCTGCCCCTGCACTTCCGCCAGCCGATAATCCATTAAACGCAGAAAATTATCATTGGCCGTCAAAATCCGTCCATCCAGATCAAATTCAATGACGGCCTGCGCGCGGCTAATCGCTTCGATCTGCCCTTGCATATCCGCTTGCGCCATGACTTGCGCAGTGACATCAGTGGCAAATTTAATAATCCGACACACCTTGCCTTGCGAAACTACCGGTACATAAGAGGCTTGAATCCAGACTTCCTTGCCGCCCTTGGCCAGCCGTTTGAATTGGGCGGTCTGCGCTGTACCGGCACGCAAGCGATTCCAGAACGCCTGATAATCAGACTGGCTCGCCTCGGCTGGATCGACAAAGATCCTATGGTGCTGACCTTTAATTTCGGAGAGCGTGTAATTCATTAATTGCAGGAAAATAGGGTTGGCGTCTTCAATAACACCATCGGCGCGAAATTGAATCACGGCCTGCGCACTGTTAATTGCCTTAACAACATCGCGAGCCGATAACCATCGCAAAATACTTCCCAACATAAAAAATCTCCACCAGCAATGTGGCACAATTTAAACATTCATTACTTTAGTAAGGCCAGATTCAGAATGCAAATCAAGTGCGCAAACCAGATAGCGATAATCAATAGGCACCAAGTCGCCATCCTGCAATGGGCGTAAAAAAACCGACCCTAAGGCCGGTTTAGATTCCGAAAAGTCGGCAGATACGCAAAATGCGAAACCATCGCCGCCTATTTGCCTACTTATTTCAAATGCTGACGAATCACCGACAACATCTGACCAAAAACACGTGGCGTACCGCAGAGCACGTCGCCAGACTCAAGGAATTTCTCTTCGCCGTTCATGTCGGTCACCAGACCGCCCGCTTCCTGCACCAGCAGCGTACCGGCGGCAATATCAACCAGTTTCAGATCAAACTCGAAGAAGCCATCAAAACGGCCGCAAGCAACATAAGCCAGATCAAGTGCAGCAGCGCCAGGGCGGCGAACGCCTGCTGATTTTTGCGCCATGTCGCGGAAAATATTCAGATAGGTTTCAAGGTTGTCGAACTTGGTGTACGGGAAACCGGTGCCCACCAGCGCGTCAGATAGTTCACGCACTTTAGAAACACGAATACGACGATCGTTCAGGAAAGCGCCGACGCCACGGGTGGCGGTGAACAAGTCATTGCGGTTTGGATCGTAAACCACGGCTTGCGTGATCACGCCTTTGTACTCAAGTGCAATCGAGATCGCGTATTGCGGGAAACCATGCAAGAAGTTGGTCGTGCCATCCAATGGGTCAATAATCCACACGTATTCCGAGTTGCCGCGCGAGCCGGATTCTTCAGCCAGAATCGCGTGATTCGGATAAGCCTCAAGGATGGTGTCGATAATCGCCTGCTCGGCAGCGCGATCCACTTCGGACACAAAATCGTTGTGGCCTTTTTTCTCGGGGGTGATCAAATCCAGGTTATTGGAGGCACGCTGGATAACAGTCGCAGCACGGCGCGCAGCGCGCACCGCGGTGTTGAGCATTGGATGCATGGTTTCTCAATTTGAAAGAACGTAATTAAGCACGTATTCTACCCGCCTCTGGCTCCAGAATAAACCCGACAATGAATAAAGAAATCAAGAAAAATCTCTATCAAGGTAGCGAAACCGAGTGTTTACCGCGAATTCGCGTGGTTTTATCGCACACCAGCCACCCCGGCAATATTGGCTCAACCGCGCGTGCGATGAAAACCATGGGGCTGACCGAGCTGTATTTGATCAATCCGAAAGAATTTCCATCCGAAGTGGCGACCGCGCTGGCCTCCAGCGCTGACGATATTTTGCAGAACGCCAAAGTGGTCAGCAGCATGGCCGAAGCCTTGGCCGGAACCACCATGCAAGTGGCGCTCACTGCACGTCGCCGCGAGCTATCACAGCCCCTGCAAACACCGCGCCAGATCGCCCCCGAAGTAATCGCCACCGCACGCGCCGACAAAGAAGTCGCGCTGGTGTTTGGCGCCGAAACCAGCGGGCTGACCATCGACGAGCTATCGCTATGCAGCGATCGCGTGACGATTCCAACCAATCCGGAGTATTCCAGCCTGAATCTCTCGCAAGCGGTGCAGGTGCTGTGCTACGAGCTGCGCACCAGCTGCTACGAGACCGATTTGGTTGATGTGCAGCATTTGCAGGAAGAGCGCGAACTGGCGACGCATGAATCGCTGGAAAAGTTGTTCGAGCATATGGAAGAAGTGTTACTGAAAATCGGCTTTTTGCGCCCGCACGCGCCAAAACGCCTGATGCCGCGCCTGCGCCGACTGTATGTACGCGCCGAGCTGGAACGCGAAGAAGTCGATATTCTGCGCGGCATTCTGAAAGCCACCACCGAGTTTGATCGGAAGCCTTGAGGTGAGGTGTGAGGTGTGAGGTGTGAGGTGTGAGGTGTGAGGTGTGAGGTGTGAGGTGTGAGGTGTGAGGTGTGAGGTGTGAGGTGTGAGGTGTGAGGTGTGAGGTGTGAGGTGTGAGCAGCATTATTCTGCTCCAGGATCAATATAGGGGTATATGTATACAGTTTATATTCAGCATAATCTACAGACACATACCCCTGAAATCACTCTGACACTTTCTCGCCGCCATATTCCTCATAAGCCATCAGCGCCTCGGCACTGGTCATCATGCTGGGGCCGCCGCCCATATAAACCGCCACCTGGATCATTTCCAGAAATTCGGCGCGTGTGACGCCCAGCTTGACGCAGGCCTGAGCATGAAAGCCCAAGCAGCCTTCACAGCGTGCAGCAATGGCAATGGCCATCGCCATCAGTTCTTTCTGTTTCTTGCTTAATGCGCCGTCGCCGTGCGTGGCCTTGGCCATCGCGGTAAACGCCTGCGCGGTGTCGGGGATTTCCTGGTGAAACTCGCGCAGCTTGCCGGTAATGTCGCGTACGATTTGGTGATATTGCCCGCTCATTTTTAACTCCTTGCCAATCAATAATATACAAATAAATATACTATTAATTGTAAAGCGCCGCTTTGAGCAAAAACAAAACCGCGCCATTCACTGCGGAAATAGCGCGGTTAAAAGTCGCAGCAACAGACACAGCATTTCAGTGTTACAACACCTCAGCCGCGTAATCAGCCAGACGCGAGCGCTCGCCGCGCGTTAGCGTAATATGCCCAGAGTGATCCCAACCTTTGAAGCGATCCACCACATAGGTCAAACCGGATGAGCCCTCAGTTAAATATGGCGTGTCAATCTGGCTGATATTACCGAGACAAACCACTTTGGTGCCAGGCCCAGCGCGGGTAATCAGCGTTTTCATCTGCTTGGACGTCAGATTTTGCGCCTCGTCGATAATCAGGAATTTATTGAGGAACGTGCGGCCGCGCATGAAGTTCAACGATTTGACCTTGATCCGGCTGCGGATCAAATCGCGCGTCGCCGCCCTGCCCCAGTCGCCCGCTTCGGCGTCAGTTTGATTGAGCACGTCGAGATTGTCTTCCAGCGCGCCCATCCACGGCAGCATTTTTTCTTCCTCAGTCCCCGGCAGGAAACCAATGTCTTCGCCCACTGGCACCGTGACGCGGGTCATAATGATTTCGGTGTAGATTTTCGATTCCAGCGTCTGCGCCAGACACGCCGCTAGCGTCAGCAACGTTTTGCCGGTACCGGCCTGCCCCAATAATGAGACAAAATCGACATCCGGATTCATCAGCAGATTAAGGGCAAAATTCTGTTCGCGGTTGCGCGCGGTAATGCCCCAGATGGCATTTTTGTGATGGCTGTAATCTTTCAGGCTTTCGATCACCGCCGATTTGCCGTCAATGCTGAGCACCCGCGCCTGCAGCGGCGTATCGCCGGTTTGGTACAGCATTTGATTAACATACAATTCGGCCACATCGGGCCCCTTGATGCGCCAGTAGCTGCGCCCGCTCTCCTGCCAGCTCTCCAGATCCTTGCTATTGCGCTCCCAGAATTTCTGATCGATCTCACGCATGCCGTTGTACAAGAGATCAGTGTCTTCCAGCACCTTGTCGTTGAAATAATCTTCCGCCGCCAAGCCCAGCGTGCGCGCCTTGATGCGCATATTAATGTCTTTGGAAACCAGAATCACTTCGCGCTTGGGCTGCATCGCCTGCAGGTGATGGACTACCCCCAGAATCTGGTTATCGGCTTTGCCCATCGGTAATTGCGATGGCAAAACGCTGGTGATCGCCTCGGTTTGCAGAAAAAGCCGCCCGCTCGCCTGCCCCTTGCTGGCTTCTTCGAGTGAAACACCGTCATACAGATTGTGCTCCATCCCGGCGACCAGCTCTTCCATAAAACGGCTGGCTTGCCGCGCATTGCGGGCAACTTCGGTCATGCCCTTTTTGTTGGAATCGAGCTCTTCAAGCGTCATCATCGGCACAAATAAATCGTGCTCCTGAAAACGATAGAGCGAGGTAGGGTCATGCATCAGAACATTGGTATCAAGTACGAATAGTTTGCTGACTTTCTGTGCTTTTTTGGCAGCCATGATGCGTTCCTCCACTTGATTGGACAACAAAAAGCGGCTCAATGGCCGCTGATATTTACTGCAAACTCTCAACAAAGCCGAGCACTTCGGCCACATGATTCGGTACTTTCACACCGCGCCACTCACGGAGTATCTCGCCAGATTTATTGATCACAAAGGTGCTGCGCTCGATACCCCTGACCTGCTTGCCATACATATTTTTCAGCTTCATCACGCCAAACGCTTCGCAAGCGGCCTCATTTGGGTCGGAAATCAGCTCGAACTCCAGCCCCAATTTGGCTTTGAAGTTTTCATGGCTTTTCATGCTGTCGCGAGACACTCCAAATACCGAAGCGCCCGCAGCTAAAAATCGTGCGTGCTGGTCGCGAAAATCGGCAGATTCCGTCGTGCAGCCCGGCGTATTGTCTTTAGGGTAAAAATAAATCACTGCGTAGGGCGTGGCCAGTTGGGATAAATCGAAGTGGCCAGCGTTGGTGGTGGGTTGTTGAAGTGCCATACAAAGGGCAGAGCTCATGAATTCTCCAAAATGCTTACAGCGTGAATGCCTTGCTTTATTGTCGGCAATTGTGAACGGCGAATCAAGCTGCAATCAGTCCACTGCAACTCTCTTTAGCCTGAACACGCTTTGCGAGTACAATACGGGCAAAATATTTACAGGCGTGTGACAGCATGAGCATTAAGTCAGATAAGTGGATTCGCCGCATGGCGCAAGAGCATGGGATGATCGAGCCGTTTATTCCCGGGCAGGTCAAGGAAGTGAATGGCGAGCGCATTGTGTCTTACGGCACATCCAGCTATGGCTACGACATTCGCTGTGCAGATGAATTCAAAGTGTTTACCAATCTGAATTCAACGATTGTTGACCCGAAAAACTTTGATGAAAACAGCTTTGTTGATGTGTCTGGCAAAGGTTATTGCATCATTCCACCCAATTCATTCGCACTTGCACGTACCGTCGAATATTTCCGCATCCCGCGCAACGCGCTGACGGTTTGTCTGGGTAAATCAACGTATGCGCGCTGCGGTATTATCGTCAATGTGACGCCGTTCGAGCCCGAATGGGAAGGCTATGTGACATTGGAATTTTCCAACACCACGCCGCTGCCAGCCAAAATTTACGCCAACGAAGGCGTAGCGCAAGTGCTGTTTTTTGAAGCCGATCAGGACGACATCTGCGAAACCAGCTACCGTGATCGCGGCGGAAAATATCAGGGCCAACATGGCGTGACCCTGCCTAAGACCTGATTATCGCCACCAGGGGTATATTGCTGCAGGACATTTGCAAATTACCATACAGCAATATACCCCAGTCCATTAGCCATCAAGCGAGAAATTCACGCCCTGTGCCAGTGGCAGGCCCTGACCGTAGTTAATGGTATTGGTGCTGCGGCGCATATAATTTTTCCACGCATCAGAACCCGATTCCCGCCCTCCACCTGTCGCCTTTTCACCACCAAACGCGCCGCCAATCTCGGCTCCGCTGGTGCCCGCGTTCACATTGGCCAGTCCGCAATCAGAACCAGCGCTACTGATAAACAGCTCGGCCTCGCGCTGATCGCGGGTGAAGATTGCCGAAGACAGGCCTTGCGGCACTTCATTATTCAAGGCGATGGCTTCGTCCAGCGTGGTATACGTCAGCACAAACAGGATGGGGGCAAAAGTCTCGTCCATCATCGTCGCGCTCTGTTGCGGCATGCGGATAATGGCGGGCTGCACATAATGGCCCGTGGGGACGCCCACCACAATCTGGCCGCCACACAGCAAGATACCTCCATCATGTATTGCCTCAGAGATTTTGTTACGCATATTCTGCAGGGCAATACCATCAATAATTGGCCCCACCAGCGTGGCCGGATCGCGCGGGTCGCCAATTTTTAGCTGCGCATACAGACCGACCAGACGCTGGCACAACTGATCGGCCAACGACTCGTGCACAATCAGCCGCCGCAGGCTGGTGCAACGCTGACCGCAAGTGCCTACCGCTGAAAAAACAATGGCGGGCAGCGCCTGCGCCAGATCGGCGCTTGGCGTCACAATCAGGGCATTATTGCCGCCCAGCTCCAGCAGGCTGCGACCAAAACGCGCCGCCACCTGCTGCGCTACGGCGCGCCCCATCCGGCACGAGCCGGTGGCGGAGAGCAAGGCAATCGCCGGATGCTGCGCCAAGCTTTGCCCCAGCGCCGCATCGCCCTGCAAGACGGAGACCAACCCAGCTGGCGCGCCCTGCTCTTGCAAGACCGTCGCGACAATCCGGGTACACGCTAGCGCGCACAGCGGGGTTTTTTCTGATGGCTTCCAGACCACGGCATTGCCGCAAACCAGCGCCAGCATCGCATTCCACGCCCAGACTGCTACCGGAAAATTAAACGCTGTAATCACACCAACGACGCCCAGCGGATGCCATTGCTCGATCAGCCGGTGCTCGGCGCGCTCGCTGGCGATCACCAGGCCATAGAGCTGGCGCGATTGCCCCAGCGCCAGATCACACAGATCGATCCACTCCTGCACCTCGCCCAGCGCTTCGGATTCAATTTTCCCGGCTTCAAGCACAATCAGCCGCGCCAGCGCGGTTTTATGCTGGCTGACCCGCTCGGCAATGGCCTTGATCACCAAGCCGCGCCGGGGTGCCGGCCAGCTGCGCCACTGCACAAAAGCATCCTGCGCCTCACTGATCGCCAGCGCCGCGTCGTCGGGCTCAGCCAGCGCCATTTTGCCGTGCGAGACGCCATCAATCGGGCTGGATAATTCGCGGCTTGCCGTGTGCTGATAGCACGGTGTGCCCGCAATGATGGCCGCTGGCCAGAGTCCGGATTTTTGCCAGACGGCAATGTCCAGCGCTTCACACACGGCAGGCAGGCCATAGCCGGTTTTTCGGGCGCTCATACCGGAATCTCCTCAGCGTAGCGATCAATTGCATAATGCTGGCCAAAACGGTTGGCCAGGAACTGATCAAGCGCAATCGCGTCCTGACTAACAAAACCCCTTGTGGGCAATTGCCCCTGAAAATGCAGATCCAGCGCCGTCGCTGCCGCACTGGCGGTGGTGAGTTGAATCGCGCTCCAGGCCTCGCCATGCAGCTGGCGGTGATACACCTTGCGCGCATCGCTAATCTGCCGGTACTGGCCATCGAGATAGCCCGATACCGTGACAAAGACCAGCACAACGTCTTGCAGCGTCAGCGGAATAGCCGCCTCCAGAATCTGCTTGAGTTGCTGACGACTGGCGGGGCTGGCGCCCATCCGCAGCCCATTGATCACGAAATCCATCAAATCGCGATGCCCGACGTAGCGCACCGTTTTGTAATCCATATTGGCCACACGCCCCAGCCAGGTTTCGCACAAGGAACCTAAACCGCCCGAAGTATTGAAGGCCTCGTACTCCAGCCCGTCGAGCGCAAAATGCTCCAACCCTTCCAGCGCCTGAACGCTAAGCAGCTGGCCGTGGCGGATAGCATCACATGGGTTGCAGTATTCGTTAATCAGGCCGTCGGTGGACCAGGTCAGATTGTATTTCAGGGCATTGCTCGGATATTGCGGCAGCGCACCAACGCGCATTTTCACAGAATCAACCCGCTCGAAGCGCTTGGCCATATCGTGCGCCAGAATGCCGATAAAACCCGGCGCCAGGCCACATTGCGGCATGAAAATCTGCCCGGCGCGGGCATGTTGCGCCAACTCACGGATGATTTGCGTGGTGGCGGTGTCTTCGGTCAGATCAAAATAGCTGCACCCGGCTTGCAGCGCGGCTCGGGCAATATCCGGATTTTTATCAAATGCGGTGGCGGCAAGCACGGCGGCCTGCTGCTCCAGATGGGGCAGCAAAGGCTCATCGGCCTTGATTTGCCGCGTCTCTAGCGGCACTTTGCTGTGCAGCGCCTTGAGCGCATCGGCATTGGGATCGAGCACGCGAAGCTGGTAGTCACCACTCAAAGCCAACAGCTTGGCGATACTGCTGCCAATTTTGCCTGCGCCCACAATGGTGACCGGGATGGGAACGGGAATGGCTGGGGTGGGCGCACTCATGTCGCACCCCACTCGCGTTGCAAGTGCGTTGATTCAAAAATGCGGCTGGCGCTGGCCGCCACAAAGCCTTGATACAGCTGGCCCGACTCATCGGCAAAACGCTGCGCAAATTCGTAATAACAACCCGGCACCAACTGGCCGGGCGCATCGGCAAAATCAAATGACACCGGCTGGGCCAGCGTGGCGGCTTGCATTAGCAGCACGTCTTCGCTGCCTTTAATCACGCCGCCAGCCGTATTCATAGGGTATCCAGCTGCAGCTATTTTATCCACTACCTCAGCGAGCGATACCCCTAGGCGGTGCACTGCAATAGTGAAATGATTGGCGTGAAAACCATGCAAGGCCAGCCAGGCCGCGTATTCACTCTCGGCAGCCAGTGCCTGATATTGTGCCCAGCTGAGTGCTGGCCAGTGCCGGCCCGAGTAGAAAAAGTCAGCTCCTGTCACACATGGCACTGGTAGGTGGGCCAGTAAGGGCGCGATGATTGCCTGTGCAGCGGCCGATAATTGCGCCAGATGCAATTGACTCAGAAAAATCAGCGGATCATCAGCGCTGGCAGGAATATAGCCCCAAGCCGACAAATGCTTATCGGGAAACTCGTAATGCGCATCGCGTCGATACCCCAGCTCAAGCAAAGGCTGCTCGAGTACAGTGAGGCAAATGGCCGAGTGATCAAAAGTGCGAAAAGCCACATGATCGTTGATGACGTGTTCGCCGCCAAATAGCTGGCGAATATCGGCGGCCTGCGGTGCCAGCGCCAGATAGTCTGCCCATAGCGCGGCAAAAAATGTGCTCGTTGACATTGGCTTTCCCCTGTCGCCATCACTTGCTGCCAAGATAGTCAGCAAACTCCGTGTGCGACTGCAACATCCCGACTAGCGGCATCGCAGACGGTGCCATCAAGGCAAGCATTAAGTGAAGCCGATTGAATAGAAAATGACACGCCGGAAAAATATGCCGAAGCCAGCACTTTCAATTAGACTTTAGCCACCCAATTAGCACAGAGCACATCGAATGAGCCAGCCCCAGCATCAGGACAACCAGTTTGATCTACTCCGTCAGCGGTGTTTCCTGCCCTTGTTTCTGACCCAGTTTCTGGGCGCGTTTAACGACAATCTGTTTAAAAATGCATTTCTGGTACTGGTGACATTTCACGGCCTGGCCATGATGGGCATGAATGCGCAAACGATTGTGAATCTGAGCGCTGGTATTTTCATGCTGCCGTTTTTTCTGTTTTCCGCGCTGGCAGGCCAACTGGCCGAGAAATACGACAAGGCGGTGTTGGCACGCTGGATCAAGGCGCTGGAAATCTGGATTATGCTGGCCGCTGGCGCTGGCTTTATCTGGCATAACGCCTCATTGCTGATGTTCTGCCTGTTTCTGATGGGCATCCATTCCGCGCTGTTTGGTCCACTCAAGTATTCGGTGTTGCCGCAATACCTCAAAGAGCAGGAGCTACTGGGTGGCAATGGCCTGATTGAAATGGGCACTTTTATTGCCATTTTGCTCGGCCAGATTGCCGGCACAATGATTGTGCAATCCGGTGGCTCAGCTGATTCGGGCAGTACCGGCGAAGCCATGATTGTCTTTGCCTGCGTCGGCGTGGCCATCGTCGGCTACTTCACCAGCCGCGCCATGCCCTCTGCCCCCCCCACCGCGCCAGAGCTGAAAATTAACTGGAATATTTTCAGTGAAACGGTCGCAATCGTCCGGCATGTCAAGCAAAACAAAACCGTTTTCAATTCACTGCTGGGCATTTCCTGGTTCTGGTTTTTTGGCGCCGTTTACCTGACGCAATTTCCAGATTTTGCCAAATCGGTACTGCACGGCAATGCCGATGTGTATACCTTGCTGATGGCGGTTTTCTCGCTGGGTGTGGGGCTGGGCTCGGTATTGTGTGAAAAACTCTCAGGCCGCCAGATTGAGCTGGGGCTGGTGCCGTTTGGCTCGATTGGCTTGTCGCTATTTGGCATTGATTTGTATTTTGCCACGGCCAATTTACTGCCAAACCAATATACCCTGGAGGGGTTTGTCTCGTACTGGGCGCATTGGCGGGTGTTGGGCGATATACTGCTGATCGGTGTTTTTGGCGGCTTTTTTATTGTACCGCTGTACGCACTGATTCAAACGCGCACCGAACGCGAATTCACTTCACGCGCCATTGCAGCCAATAACATCCTGAACTCGCTCTTTATGGTGATTGCTTCGCTGATGAGCATCGCCTTGCTCAGCGCGGGGTTTAGCTTGCGCGAGCTGCTGCTGATCGTCGCGATCCTCAATATCATCGTTGCGGTGTATATCTACACGCTGATTCCGGAATTCTTGATGCGTTTCTTGATCTGGATGCTCACGCATACGCTGTATCGGGTACGCAAAACCGGGCTGGAGCACATTCCACAGCAAGGTGCGGCTGTACTGGTGTGCAATCATGTCAGCTATATGGATGCTTTGGTGATTGCCGGATCAATCCGCCGCCCGGTGCGCTTTGTGATGGATTATCAGATCTACAAAATTCCGCTGTTCAATTTCATTTTCCGCACTGCGGGCACTATCCCGATCGGCACCGCTAAAGAGAATCCGGAGATCAAGGAAGCGGCCTTTACCGCGATTGCCGATGCGCTGGCGGCCGGTGATCTGGTCGCTATTTTCCCCGAAGGAAGGATTACGAACAACGGCGAGATGTACCGCTTTATGCCGGGCATTGAGCGCATTTTGAAAGAGTCACCCGTACCGGTCATTCCGATGGCGCTGCAAGGTTTGTGGGGCAGCTTTTTCAGTCGCAAAGATGGCGCGGCGATGATGAAGATTCCACGGCGGCTGTTTGCGCGGATTGGATTGGTGATCGATACGCCGATTGCAGCAGAGCAGGCCGATCGGCAAACGCTGGAAGATCAGGTTCGGCGGCTACGCGGCGAGCAGCAATGATTTAATTTAATCAATTTATTTAATCAATGCAAATAAAAAGGGTGCTGAAAGCACCCTTTTTGTTGACCTGCTGCTTATCGACAGTTTTTCTCGATAAACGCCTGCTTTTCGGCTATTTCCTGTTTTTTCCGCTCGGCATCCAGAAACTCCAGCTGGCCTTTCTCGTTACGCTCTTTAAACAGTTTTGCATTATTCAAAAAGCTCAGCCTTTTCTGTGCCTGCGAGCACGCTGCTTCATCGCGCACGGGTTTTGGGCTAGGCGCTGGCGCGCTTGCAGTTTGCGGTGCAGAGGCTTGCACTGCCGAAGCATCGGCCTTTTTGGGCGCCGCCACACTGGTCACCGCGGTATCTTTGACATTCACCGTCTTGGCCTTGGCCACACCAGCAGGCGGAGGCTGATCCGAATAAATAACGCGCCCATTGGCATCGACCCATTTATACACCTGAGCCTGCGCACTCAAAATGGTGCCAAGGCTGGCCGCCAGCAAAAGCCATGTAGTCATACGCATGCGATTAACTCCCAAATTGCGCACTAAGATGCGCCGACATTAACACAGACCCTAGGCCGGCACGATGAGGTATTTCTCAGCGCCTGAGCGGTGCCGCAAAAATACCGTTCTAGCGCAAACCCAGCAGGCTTTCAACGTAGCGTTTGACGCCCTCTTCAACCGTCAGGAATTTGTCCTGATAACCGGCCTCGCGCAGCAAGGTCAGATCGGCTTCGGTAAAGCACTGATATTTGCCTTTCAGCGCCTCGGGAAACTCGGTGTATTCCAAAATCCCTTGCGCCAGCATTTCGTCAAGCGAGAGCGCTGGCTTGCCCTCAAACGCACGGCAAGTATTGACTGCGGTAATCGCAATATCGTTAAACGGCTGCGAACGGCCGGTGCCGACATTGTAAATGCCGCACACTTCCGGGTTTTCCAGAAACCACAGGTTCACTTTGACAATGTCTTCAACCGACACGAAATCGCGCGTGTGGCCGCCAGCCGGATAACCACCGTATTCGCCAAACAGTTTGACTTTGCCATTGGCACGATACTGGTTGAAATGGTGGAAAGCGACCGACGCCATGCGTTCTTTATGCCATTCACGCGGACCGTAGACGTTGAAATAACGGAAACCGGCCACTTGCGCGGTAATCTCACCCGCCGCAATGCGCTGACGCAACACCTGATCGAAGAGCAGCTTGGAGTAGCCATAAACATTCAGTGGCTGCTCACAATCAGGGGTTTCGATAAAGCCGTTTTCGCCATTGCCATAGGTCGCTGCCGACGACGCATAGAGAAACTGCACCTCTTCGGCCTGACACCATTCAAATAGGCTCAGCGTGTACTGATAGTTGTTGTCCATCATGTACTTGCCGTTGTGCTCCATCGTATCCGAGCAAGCGCCCTGATGCAGCACCGCGCTGACCATGCCATCGAATGTGCCAGTGGCGAGCTCTTCGATAAAGTCGTGCTTGTCGAGGTAATGCGCAATTTGCAGATCGGCCAGATTGCGGAATTTATCACCGCGAGTCAGGTTGTCGACGGCAATAATGTCGGTTTCGCCGCGCTCATTGAGCGCCTTGATGATGTTCGAGCCGATAAAACCGGCTGCGCCGGTAACGATGATCGCCATGATTTATCCTTATTGCTAAGTAGCAAGACAAAAGTCCTCACGCATCGTTACTTCGTCTCGCCGTACGATTGTACTGTCTTCGACTTCGTGCCTTGCGTGAGAACTTTTGGATGGTTATTTAAAGAGTTGCTGTCGTTTTAATCCGCGTACATAGGGCGAGGTACAGCCACGCTGCGTGCGGCATCCATTGCTCGGTCCAGCGCCAGCTATTGGCCATGGTCGCGATCTCGCTTGGACGGAAATCGATGTCGGTTTCATCATCCAGCCCGCTGGTAATCCCGTTGCAAACACCACCCGGCGCATTAAAGAAGCCCGGCTCGTAACGCGGATTATTGCGGCCCCAGCCTTGCAGCATGCAGGCATCAAACGGATTATTCCCCAGCACCCAATCGAGCACTGCTTGCTCATAGCGAGCTAACTGCTGAACAAGCTCGGTTTCATTGGCAAACAGCACTTGTGCACGCGCAGCCGCAGCGGCAATCGATCCCAGCCGCGCATTCTCGCCCTGCCACCAGTAGCCCGTACCATTGTCATGCGGAATAAAAAACTGGGTATTGCCCTGTACACCTTGCTGCATAACGTATTGACGCGGATACCCGAAGGGGTTATTTACTTCAGCAAAGGTAATCTTGAATTCATACTGATACGCTTTGCGCAGCGCCGACTTGATTTGCTCGACTAGGGCGCTGGTTGGGCAAACTTCGATAAAGCGCATCAGCGCGATATACGGCAAGCCCGCTTCAGCGGCGTGGAAGAAGCTGCGCTGGCCGGCATGATCGGCAACAAACCAGCCCTCAGCCTGCTGGCGGGCCAGCAGCTTGTTTACCCGCAACTCGGCAGTGGTCTGGTATTGCGCATCGCCGCTGGCGGCCAATAGCTCACTGGCTGCGAGCAAAGCGCAGTAGTCATCGATGATATTTTCAACGCCGTCCTCAAGGTAAGCGAGGTTATTTTTTTCCAGATCGGCAAAAGCTTTTTTCGCGCCCGCCAGATAATCCGCGCGGCTAAAGTCGCCGTCACGATCCAAGCTTGAAGCGCGCGCCAGCGCAGCAATTGCCGCGCCGCCGCCCTGACGATACGCCGATTGATACGTGGCGTATTTATCGCCCTTATTGGTTTTGTATTCGCACAGCGAGCGGCGAGCCGGATCTTTGCTCCACTGGTCGAACTGCGTCATATAGAAAAAGCCCGTTTCGTCCTGCATACGCAGCAGGAAATCGGCACCGTGGCAGGCTTCGTCGGTAATACGCTCGTAAAACCATTTATTAAAAAAGGCGATTTTTTCCGCGTCGTCGGGGATTAAATCCAGTTTGATATGGTCTTCAATCCACACCGGGCACGCAGGAAATTGCTGCAAACCGTCGATCAGATTCCAGACAACTTGCGGTGTTTGCTGCGGATTCATGTACTGCGCAAAGGATAGATGCGACATGTATTTTGAGGTATCGCCCGAAGCGTCGTACCAGCCACCGTGCACATCGCGTACTTTGTCCGACTCGACCACCGGCGCAGCCCGGTCAGCGACGTCAAAAATGCCGGTGCAACGCTGGCCTTTGATGTAGTGCACGATGTCGGAAATCAGCAACTCGCCCAACAGGTGCGCTGCGATTTTGAATGTATTCGACACCAGTGGCGGCTGCATTTCGTCAACCGCAATAAAATATTCGCCCACGGTATCGAGTGCGGAAAAATCAGCCTGCCAGTAATGGCGTTTCTTGCCATCATGCGTCCAGTTGGCCACAGTACCCTGCGGGAGTATTGAGCCACGATGAACAGCCAGACGCGTGCTAGCATCATATACGGTAAAGGATTTACCATTGAGTACATCAGCAGGCGCATCAATAATGGCGGCTTTACGGCCACGCGGTTCGAAACCGAGGTGATTTAGAATGATTTTCAAAATTGACTCACTAGATAATTTCAATCAATAAAATTGCTGGTACGCACCCGCTTAACGTACCGCTACGGGATAGGTATTGAGCCAGTTTTTCACCGCACCAATCATGCCGGCATGATTGCCCGCACTGGCGAGCACGATCTGGCTCATGTTTTTAAAATCGGGTAGCAAAACCTTATCCACCGCAGCGCACAGCTCGGCCAGAAACACCGGGCCACGCGCGGTGATGCCACCGCCAATCACCAGCCGCTCCGGGTTGAGTGCATAGATCAAATTGGCCAGCCCTGTCGCCAGAAAGGCAAACCATTGATCAACGACCTGGCTAATTTGCGCGTCACCCTGATCGTACAGGGCAAAAATGGCGCGACCATCGAGCGAGCGGCCCGTATCCAGCGCCTGCACCCGATGCTGCAAGCCGCGCATGGACGCGTAGTCTTCCCAGATCAGGCCATCGACCAGCATATAGCCCCATTCGCCTGCGGCTGCACGGTGACCTCGGTAAATGCGGTCATTAATGACAATGCCGCCGCCGATGCCGGTGCCGATGGCAACGGCAATATAGTTTTCCACGCCTTGTGCCGCGCCGCGCCAACCTTCAGCAATCGCAACGCAATTAACGTCATTATCAATCGCCACAGGCAATTGCAAGGCCGCTTCCAGCTCGGCTTTGACTTGCGTGCCGGTGTAGCCATCAATCGCTTCGGCTGCGCCAAGTACAGCGCCGTTTTTAGCGTCAATCAGCCCAAAACTGCTGATCGCTATCCCGGCGGGCTGATAGGCCGCCTTGAGTGGCTCGGCCAGCGCAATCAGCACCTTGAGCAGACCCGCGCCACCGTCCAGCTTGGGCGTGTCACATAGCTCGGCAGACAATACCTGCCCGGTTTCATCCACGATGCCGTATTTGATTTGCGTACCGCCAATATCAAAAGCAATTAGATTCATCTTTTACCTCAAACCTGCCCGATAACGTGAGCACGAGCCCAGTCAATCGGCGTTTTATTGTGTTCGGCCAGATAGGCATTTGCGGCAGAAAAATGGCCGCAGCCCAGAAAACCCCGATACGCCGACAAGGGCGATGGATGCGCCGATTTGAGCACGCAATGCTGTGATTCATCAATCAGGGCTACCCGCTTCTGCGCATGCGCGCCCCATAATACAAAAACAAGATTGCGCTGCGTGTGTGCCAGATGCTCGATGACCGCATTGGTAATCACCTCCCAACCCAGCTTGCCGTGCGATCCGGCACAATCAGCACGCACAGTCAGCGAGGTATTAAGCAATAAAACGCCCTGCTCTGCCCAGCCAGCCAGATTGCCATGCTGCGGCGGCGTCAGGCCAAAATCGCGCGCCAGTTCCTGCCAGATATTGCGCAAAGATGGCGGCGTTTTCACGCCATGCGGCACAGAAAAAGCCAGCCCGTGCGCTTCGCCTGCGCCGTGATAAGGGTCTTGCCCCAGAATGACCACTTTCACCTGCGCTGGAGACAAGGTCGCCAGCGCATTAAACCAGCACTCACGCGGAGGGAAAATCTGCTGCTCAGTGATTTCCTGCGCCAGATAGCGCTCCAGACTGGCGATTTTGGGGTGGGATAATGCTTGAGCGAGTGGCGCCTGCCAGTCAGCAGGAATCAATGACGACAAATTCATGGTTGGGTCTGTTTCGCTAATTGAATGGCACGCCGGTGATAGCGGAATACCGTTTGTTCAAACTGGTCTTGCAACTGCGGGCTATTGAAGATCAGCTCGGCCACGCACAAAGCCCCCTGCTCATCAGGCTGCACCGCACAGATTCGGGCCTGAATGCCCAGCACCAGCGGAAAACGGGTAGAAAACGCCAGGCGGATCAGCCCTTGTTCACCCAGCTGCGGTGCAGTGCAGGTCTGCCAGGCCAGCCGGGATAAACCAACCGTCAGCGCCTGCGCTGCTGGCAGTTGCATAGTCTGGCTTCTGGCCAGCCAGAGCAAGAGCAAATCCTGCCTCGCTTGCGCCAGCTCAATCGATTCGCTGTTTTGCTCAAAATCAGCCAGCACCAGCAAGTAACGAATGGCTTCCCATTCATCACTACCACAATCATGTACGCCGCCGTCTTGCGCCTGCCAGCAAAAAGGCAAGCTTGCGGAAAATGCCGGACCTGAGATGGGATTGATCACACGCAAACAGACCTCAATAGTTTTGGGCGATTATATCGTTGAAAAAGTGCTTTCGGGGGCGGATTCAACGAGTAAATGCGAAGAGCGAACCTGAAATAGTTCACAGCACTGATGTTATGACTAAAATGCAATACCAACACAACCGAGTCCAATAATTATGCCAACCTTCCGCCTTGCCGCACTGCTCTGTAGCAGCGTGTTTTTATTCCCCGGTATATCACTGGCCAGCAGCGCCAGCACCACCAATCACGGCAAGACCAAGCATGCCGCACCGCATGATCCATCACACTGGGGCTACGAAGGCAGCACAGGGGCCGAGCACTGGGGCAATATGAAACCTGAATTTGCTCTGTGCAAATCGGGCACCCAGCAATCACCCATCAATATCAGCGAAGTGTATTCGCAGTCACTCGATAAGCTGCAGTTTGACTACCAGCCCAGCAAACTGAATATCCAAAACAATGGGCACACGATTCAGCTCAATTACGATCCGGGCAGTTTTTTGATGGTGGGCCAGGATAAATATCAGCTGCTGCAATTTCACTTTCACACGCCAAGCGAAGAGGCCGTAGGCGGCAAGCGTTATCCTATGGTTGCGCATATGGTGCACAGGAATGATGCGGGCCAATTGGCCGTGGTCGCCGTACTGATCAATCAGGGCAAGAGCGAGCATGCGCTGATTCGACAATTCTGGGCCAAATTGCCAGGTGAGCACTATGAAACGCGGATTTTTGACCAGAACAAGTACAGTGCGGCCAATCTGCTGCCGGGCAATCAGGCCTACTGGACCTTCATGGGTTCATTAACCACCCCGCCGTGCACTGAAGGCGTACGCTGGTTTGTTTTAAAGCAGCCCATTCATCTGTCAGCCCAGCAAATCAGCCGCTTCAAGCGGGAATTTGCAATGAATGCCCGCCCCTTGCAAAGTTTGTTTGAACGGGCCGTTATCGATAGCGGCCAATAAATCAACGGGGTAGGTCAGCCTAGGCCAGACCTACCCTGTACTGGGCAATCAGAACTCTTCCCAATGTTCGTCCTGAGCCGAATGATGCGCCAGTGCACCTTGCGAGGACACAGGGCGTGCTGCCGAATCTCTCTTGCTTGCAGGGGACTTCGATTGGCTTGATGGCGCAAGCCGAGCGACGTTGCGCCTAGCTACAACGGCAGGTCGAGCCCCTGGCAAAGCAATCGACTGAGCGTGGTTTAATTTAAAGACACTGACTGCCTCGGCCAGCAGTTGTGCCTGCTCTTCCAGCGACTCGGCTGCGGCAGAAGCTTCTTCCACCAGCGCCGCATTTTGCTGTGTCACCTCGTCCATCTGGATAATCGCCTGATTGATCTGGCCGATACCTGCGCTTTGCTCGGCCGACGCAGCAGAAATCTCGCCCATGATGTCGGTCACGCGCTTGATACTGCTCTCGATCTCGCTCATGGTGCTTCCGGCCTCGGCAACCAGTTTGGCGCCACCTTCTACCTTGGAAACCGAATCGCCAATCAGATTTTTAATTTCTTTGGCCGCTAGCGCCGAGCGTTGCGCCAGATTTCTGACCTCAGCCGCCACCACCGCAAAACCGCGACCTTGCTCACCTGCGCGTGCGGCCTCGACTGCGGCATTGAGCGCCAGAATATTGGTTTGAAAGGCGATGCCGTCGATCACGCTAATAATGTCGACAATCTTGCGTGAGGAATCATTAATCGAGCTCATGGTTTCCACCACCTTGCTCACTACCTCGCCACCCTTGGTCGCTACATCAGAAGAAGTACGCGCCAGCTGGCTGGCTACAATGGCGTTTTCCGCATTCTGCTTCACGGTGCTGGTCAGCTCTTCCATGCTGGAAGCCGTTTCTTCAAGGCTGGCCGCCTGCGCTTCCGTCCTACGTGACAAGTCACTATTTCCAAGTGAAATTTCTTTGGCCGCCGCATTAATCGACGCACCGGACGCCTGAATCTCGCTCACTAAACGCTGCAGGTTTTCTACCGTGGCATTGACCCCTTGCTTGGTTTCGCCAAACAGTCCCGGATAATCCTTGTTGATGGTCTGTGTCAAATCACCAGCGGCCAAAGCATTGGCGATCCGCATCACATCGCGCAAACCGGTATCGGTAACTTCGGAGAGCTGGTTAAGCAGCTCGGACAAACGCCGTGTATAGCCTTGTTTATCGCTCAAATCGATTTTGCGGCTGAAGTCCCCCTGCATGGCGGCGGCTTCGACGACTTGCTCGATTTGCGCCACCACTTTGCGTAAAGCCTCAACGGTTGCATTCACCCCATGACGGGTCTCACCGAACAAACCGGGGTATTCTTTGGTAATCGACTGGCTCAGATCGCCCGCTGCCAGCGCATTGGACACCCGCAAGACGTCGTTGAAACCCAGATCGCAAGTGCTAATCAGCTGGTTCAGATCATCAATCATGGCTTTGAACATGAACTGATATTTGTTGGCGTCGGCCCGCGGGCTGAAATCACCGCGCGAGCCTGACTCAGCCAGCAGCTTCACATCGCTGCTAATGGCCAGCAGCGATGCTTTAACCTGATCAATCGCGGCTGTAATCTGTGCTTTATCGCCAGGCAATCTATCCATATCCGGCTGGAAATTGCCACGCGCGTACTCGCCGATGATCTGGACGACTTTCATTTTGACCGCGATATGCGCATTAACCAGCTTGTTGATCTGCTCGGCCATCATGGCAAACTGGCCATTAAATTTGCCAGCATCCATCTGCACCTTGATCCAGCCTTGCTCGTGCTGATCGGCCATCAATTGTTGCTCGACAATAAAGGCGCGAATGGTGTCCTGCATTTGCTTCATCGCATACATCACACTGGCTTTATCATGCTCCTGCAGCGAAATCTGATTGTCTACGCGGCCATTGGCCACCGCCAGCGCCACCGCAGCGGCCTGAGCTGGCTCGCCGCCCAGTTGCTTCATCAAGGCGCGTACAATCAGCCAGGCGACCAGCACCGACAACAGGACGGCCACCAAACCCAGCGCCATAATCTGCCATTTGGCCGCCTCACCTACTTTTTCGGTTTCTTCGCCAGCCGTATTCATGGCCTTGGACTGAAAGCTAATCAACTCATGCAAGGCTTCAACATAAGCCTTAAAGCTGGTCGCCAGATCAGCGGTAATAAATGCCCCCGCCTGCTCTTTCTCCCCTGCTTTGATCATCTCCAGATAGCGCTCCAGGTTTTTGACATAGGCAGCGCGTATCTCAAGGACACTGGCGATCATGGCTTTTTCCTGCTCATTGCTGGCGTTTTTTTCCAGCTCTGCATAACCGGCGCTCAGTTTGGCACGGTATTGCGTGACGTTATCCAGCTGCTGCTGCACATCACGTTCGTTACCCATAATCAGCATATTGCGATTGCTGATGGCGACCTGACTCAGGGTGTTGATCAATTCATAGGTCGCCACCACCTTGGGGTAGCGCTCATGCACCAGCTTGTCGACCGTCGTATTGAGTGTATTGAGCCGGTTGATCGACATCAGCCCGATCAGTAAAAGCAATACAATCACCACACCAAAACCCAGCCCCAGCTGGGTTGACACCTTCATAGACCGAGTGCCAGACATTGCACACCTCCAAGATAGCCCGACGAAAAAACCCGCTTCCCCGCGTGCAATATTTATTGCCGCACGAAAGTTATTTAGGCACATGAACACAGCCTTTGCTGACAATCAGGTTAATTAATTTGATCCAAGGCATAAAAACCCCATTCCAGACTGGCAAATAGCGAGGATCTGCCTCCACACCCTGGGCCGTGTTTTAAGGCAAGACTGCACGCAACGATCCCAAATAGAGATCAAGGGTATATGCCCATAACTCAATTGAATCAGTTGCTGCAACAAAATACCCTACCACCAACAGTCACTCCACGCGTAAATCCATGCCATCGCCGTGCTGCTTGCGCTATGCTTTAGCCATCAACCCCTTTCGGGAACGGGTCAGGGCTATGAAACCGATCTATAAAATCCTGTTTACACTCGGCGGCGTGCTGGCGCTGCTACTGGGCTTGATTGGCATTGTGTTGCCGGGGCTGCCGACGACGCCTTTTATTTTGCTGGCGGCGTATTGTTTTGCCAAAGGCTCGCAACGTCTGCATCAACGCCTGCTCGATCACCCTTGGTGCGGCGCACTGATCCGCGACTGGGAGCAACACCGCAGCCTGCCGCTGCGGCTGAAATATTTGGCCATCGGCCTGATGCTGCTGATGTCCGGCCTGTCGATCTGGCAACTATCGAGTCAGCCACTGGCTCAGGTCTCCATCCTGGCCGTCGCCTTAATTGGTGCATTGACCGTGATCCGTATCCCTACCCGCAGCAGCACAGCCGGACAAACGAACAGGCCATAGCCCCCGCTTGTGCAAAGCGCTGCGCCGCAGCTACCCACAATGCGCTGCGCAAAAACCGGCCAGCCTTGTAAGATAATGGTTTTATCCTCGGCCCAAGCTGATGTCCCCCAAAGCCTTTCTACCTGCCTTACCCCCAACTCACCGCAAAGAATGCCTGCTTGGCGCGCTAGGTGCCGCACTGGGGCTGATCGGCACCGAGCTACTGTGCCAATGGTTGCTAGGCGTGCGACCGCACTGGCTGATTGCCCCGATGGGCGCATCGGCCGTGCTGCTCTTTGCTGCGCCCGCCAGCCCCCTGGCGCAACCCTGGTCGCTGATTGTCGGCAATCTATTGTCTGCGCTGGTTGGCGTTAGTTGTGCGATGCTGATCGACAATATGGCGCTGGCCTCGGGCGTGGCCGTCATGCTGGCGATTGCCCTGATGTTGCTAACACGCAGCCTGCACCCGCCCGGCGGCGCGGTGGCCTTGAGCGCGGTCATTGGCGGCCCCGAGATCAGCTCGCTGGCCTTTCAGTATGTACTGGCACCGGTAGCGATCAATTCTGCCCTGCTGCTGCTGATTGCATTGCTGTATAGCCGGCTGGCTGGGCGACGCTACCCAAATTACACCCCGCCACCAGCGCCGCACCATACCAGCGATCCACTACCCAGCCAGCGGGTGGGCACGAGCGAGGAAGATATTGCCTACGCGCTTGAACAACAGGAACAGTTACTCGATATCAGCCCGCAAGACTTGCAGCACATCCTGCAGGACGCACAACGCCACGCCCGGCAACAGAATTTGAGAGAGCTGCGCTGCGCCGATGTCATGTCCCGCTCCATCATCAGCATCGATGTCCAAAACAGCGGCAGCGACGCCTGGCAGAAGCTGGCTTTTCATCGCGTGCAGGCGCTGCCGGTTGTAGGCAGCGCAGAAAAACTGGTCGGGATCGTCACTTTGCACAACCTGATGGTAGACCCGCACACCCAGCAGGCGCGCTCCAGCCAACAAATGAGCCAGCCTTTGGCCAAGCTGATGACTCGCGCAGTCCACACCGCTGCGCCCCAGCAGGCCTTGCTCGAACTGGTTCCGCTGTTTTCCGACGGCGGCGTGCATCATCTGCCGGTGGTGGCAGACGGCGAGCTGGTCGGCATGATTGCCCAATCGGACATGATTGCCGTGCTGGCTCAATATGCCGCCCGTGATACCGAAAGCACGCTTACCGAGTAATTGATCTGACCAAAGTCGAGAAAACAACAACGGCGCCCAAGGCGCCGTTGTTGCGTAATCATCCAGCAAAGTGAATGACTGGATCGCTATTGACTGGAACGCTGTTGCGCGGCCAATCGACCGCGTTACTGGCCGCTACAACCGCAACCTCCGCTGCCGCAACCTTCACCCGCCGCAGCCTGTGCAGGATGGATGGAAAAATCAATCACCACCGCCTGCGCGTCACGCTGCAAATACGTCGCCTTCACCTGGCCCGCGTAGCGCTGCTCGATTTGCGCCAGCAGCGGCAAGGGGTCGTGATCGTTCACAAAGCGCATCGTTTCACCCTCAGAAAGCGACTCAAGCGCGCCGAAAATCGCCGCATGACGAAAGCGTTTAGCAACGCCACGCGCATCAAAACCATAGACACCATCCAGAGTGACGTGAGAGCTTGCACATGAAGACATACTTATTTCCTTTTATTGGCGGGTATATCGCTGCAGATCAATGATGAAAGTATCTTCAGCCATATACCCTATAGATTAATCAAACCTGATTTTTAGCCAAGCGAGCATCAGGAACAGCCACGGTTTGGCTGCGGTCTTTGCCCAGCAGACGAATCGCAAACAGCGCCAGATACAACACACCCACTGCAAATACGATGTCACCCGGTACGCGCAACCACACCAGCGTTTCCATGACGGACGAATGGATGATTTCAGCCGAGCGCGCATACCACAATCCATGCTCAACACTCGCCGCGGCCTGATAAATCCCGGCTGGCAGCAGCGACATAAACACCATCATAAAGAGGCCGATATTCATGCTCCAGAACGCGGGCTTGAGCAGGCCATCGTTCCATTTCGCCGCTGGTGCCAGGCCACGCAGGCAGAACAGCATCAAGCCGATCCCCAACATGCCGTACACCCCGAACAGCGCAGCGTGGCCGTGCGCCGCAGTCATATTCAGCCCTTGCACGTAGTACAACGCAATCGGCGGATTAATGGCAAAGCCGAGCAGGCCAGCACCGACGCAATTCCAGAAGCCCACCGCAACAAAGCACATAATGGCCCAACGATATTTCTCCACCCATGGCGTTGCGCGGGTATGGCGATAAGTGTGATACGCCTCGGCGGCAATCAGCGCCAGCGGTACAACTTCGAGCGCCGAGAACATCGCGCCAACTGCAATGACCGAAGTCGGTGAACCGGTGAAATACAGATGATGCAAAGTGCCCAAGATGCCGCCAAACAGGAACACTATCGTTTCCAGCACAATCGCACGATTGGCCGACGCAGTACGCACTAGCCCCAGACGGCTCAGCAGCAAGGCAATCACGGCAGTGGCGAATACTTCGAAGAAACCTTCAACCCACAGGTGCACCAGCCACCAGCGCCAGTATTCGATCATCGCGTAGTGCGTTTTTTGCCCCCAAACTAGCGAAGATGCGTAGAACAGGCCAATACAGACCGCAG
The DNA here is from genome assembly GCF_040047665.1 of Chitinibacter sp. FCG-7. Lineage (NCBI taxonomy): Bacteria > Pseudomonadati > Pseudomonadota > Betaproteobacteria > Neisseriales > Chitinibacteraceae > Chitinibacter > Chitinibacter mangrovi. The sequence goes on along the minus strand of NZ_CP157355.1, from coordinate 3,433,107 downwards.
AAATAAACACCATCGCGATCAAGCCCTGAGACTCGGACGGTTTACGCAGCGCAGGCCACAGACCACGCCCCAGCAAGGTGGCCCAGATCAACAGACCGACAAACAGCAGAATCTGCCATACGCGACCCATACTGGTGTACTCCAGACCCTGATTACCCAGCCAGAAGCTGTATTCAGTGCCCAGGCGTTGCAGCGTACCGATCCAACCGGTGGCAATCGAGCCGACCACAATCAGTAGCAAGGCATAAAACAGTGCATCGGTGCCCAGCTTCTGAAATTTCGGCTCTTTGCCGCCCAGTACCGGCGCCAAAAACAAGCCCGTTGCCAGCCAGGCCGTTGCAATCCACAACACACCCAGCTGCGTATGAATTGTGCGGCTCACGGTAAACGGCAGGGCTTCAGCCAGTGGGATACCAAAGAAACTGCCGCCTTCCACCTGATAATGCGCCGAAACAATCCCCATGCCGACCTGCGCCAACAGCAAACCGATCACGACATAGAAATACTTGAACGTGGCCTTCATCGACGGCGTGAGTTGCAAGGCAATCAATGGGTCTTTATCCGGACAAACGGCGGGCTCTTCGCTGCGTTGCATATTGTGAAACAGCACCATCGCCGCAATCCCGGCAATCAGCAGAATCACACTGGCAATCGACCATAGGCCAGTCTCGGTCGTTGGCGTGTTGTCGACCAGAGGCTCGTGCGGCCAGTTGCTGGTGTACGAAATATGGCTTTCACCCGGGCGATTGGCCGCCGCCGCCCACGCTGACCAGAAGAAGAATGCCGGTAGCGCTTTCAGATCGTCGGCGTCTTTAATCGAACCAGCAATCATTGCGTATTGCTCGCGCAATTTATCCTGCGCCGGATCGGTGCCAAACAGGCTTTCATAATGCTGCGCCACCTGCTGCATCGCCAAGGCACGCTCAGCCTGTATTGTCACCGTATCTTTGGCCGCATCGTAGGTATTGGTCCGCATCACCGATACCACGCGCACGTCAATCGGTGCCTGCTCTTCGCGGCTTAATTGTTCGTAATCTTTTTTGTACTGCTGCTGCGCCCAGATATTGCGCAGCGCCAGCACTTCACGATGCAACCAGTCGGCTGACCAATCCGGTGCCAGATAGCTGCCATGCCCCCAGACTGAACCGACTTGCTGGCCACCTGCAGACAGCCAGGCTTGCTGACCACGCTGGATTTGCTCGCCGGTGTAAAGCAGTTGCCCATTGCTGGCGATGATGTGTTGCGGAATCGGTGGTTTGTCGAGGTAGATTTCCCTGCCCAGCCAGCCCAAAGCGGCAAAAGACAGGAAAAACACAATCGCAAGCCAGCGCCAGAGGTTGCGCGTTTTTTGCATGATGATTCTCCGTGAAGGTGAAAAAAGCAGCACAGCTGTTAATGTGCATATTACATGCATGTTTTAATAATATGCAAATAAAATACATATTAAAAACCAGATGCAAAGCCCGTCTACCTCTAAAGAAATACAGCAGAAACGCAAACTGAAACGAAATCAATAAAGCCCACACCAATAGTCGACGCTAAGCGGTTTCGCTGCGTTCAGCGTCATGGATGAAACTGAATAAAAACGAGTGGTGATTGCTAGCAGCCAGAGCGGACTTATTGCTCTGCAATCGCAACGCCAGCCGGACGCAGCGTAATGACAAAAATGGCGTTGAGTTCATCCGGCTTGTTGATCAGATCGGCCAGCGTGTAGCGATCAAGTACCGCATACATGGCTTGCAGTGCTTCATGCAAAACATGCTTGAGCCTGCAAACGCTGACGATATTGCAATGATTGTGCTCGCGGTCAAAACACTCGACCATCGGGCTATCGGCCTCGCACAGGCGCACCAGCGCGCCCACGCCGATTTGCGCTGCCGGGCGCGCCAGCCGCATGCCGCCGCCTTTGCCGCGCATGGTGTCAATAAACCCCTGCCGGGACAGATAATTGACTACTTTCATCAGATGATTGTCCGAGATGGCATAGGCCTGGGCAATCTCGCCACGCGTCACCACCCCACCGTCCTTGATCGCCACATAAATCAAGGTGCGCAGGCAATAATCGGTAAAAACATTCAGCCGCATCACATTCTCGCCAATGAAGTCATATTTAGGATACATATTACTGCAATTGCCGTCCTGCGGCGCTGGCAATCGTGCGCCTTAGCTAGCGAGCGAAACGGAACAAGATGGGCGCCCTACCTCCAAAGCCTACCTCCAAAGTAGCTCACTGACGCAGATCAATATCGTGTGCGCCAGCCCGCTTTAGCCTGTACAGACGCAAAATTGCCTGCACACACCCGCAAGAGGCCCCCCATGAGCATTACCAGCACACTGCAGAATCAGCACCGCCACTGTGACCAATATCTGGCACAGGCCGAATCAGCGGCGCGAGCGGCGCAATGGGCGCGCTGCCGCGAGGCCAGCGCAGAATTTATTCAAGCGACCGAGGCGCATTTTGCGCTGGAAGAAGACGCACTGTTTCCTGCGTTTGAGCAAGCCAGCGGCCTCATTGGCGGGCCAACTCAGGTCATGCGGCAGGAGCACGCCCAGGCGCGCGAATTGATGCGCGCACTGCAAGAGGCCGCCGTCCGGCAGGATACCGATGACTACCTTGGCTGCGCCGAGACCTTGCTGTTACTGCTGCAGCAACACAATATGAAAGAGGAAAACATTCTGTACCCGATGTGTGATCGCAGCATTCCCGACTTTGCTGCCCAACTTGGATAGTCCGTCATGCATGCCCTGATTGACTTGCGCCAGCTGGCGCCACCCGAACCGATCGAGCGTATTTTGCACTGGCTCGATACCGCCGAGCCGGGGCAAATCGGCTTATTCCATTTGCCGCATGTGCCCTACCCGCTGTACGAGCATTTGCATATGCGCCCTTGCCACTGGGAATGTGACAAACAGGCCGATGGCTCGGCGATTCTGCAACTCGTTCGCGACCAATAAACCAATAAGCACTCAGGAAACGCTCAATCACACGCCGCCATGTTCCAGCCCGAATTCAGCCTGCCATTGAGCACCCCTTTGCGTTTTTTTCGCGCTGCGCCTTGCTGGCTGCTACTGGCGTCGCTAGTCGCGCTAGGATTGCCGCCCGAGGCGTGGCAAGCGCGCTTCTCGCCCGCCATGCTGGCCTTGACCCATCTGCTGATGCTCGGTTTTGCTGGCAACATCATGCTGGGGGCTTTGCTGCAAGTCTGCGCCGTGCTGACGGGCGTACGCGCTCACCCCACCAGTGCAATCGTGCTCTGGCTGGCGCTACAAACCGGCACCGGCTTGCTCGCCTGGGGCTTGTGGCATATGCAGATGATTGTTTTGCAGCTGGCTGCGCTGATTTTGCTGGCGGCTTTACTGGGGCTCACGCTCTGGCTGCTGGCGTCACTGCTGCTGCGCTCGGCGTTGCAGCAACACAGCCCGCTGCTCTGGCCAATTCTGGGCTTATTACTGCTGGCGCTCAGCGGCGGCCTACTGGTGAGCCTACTCAGCACCGGCCAGCCCGCGCTGGCGCTGAACGATTTGCTGCGCGCGCATATTGTGCTGGGCAGCACAGCCTGGCTGAGCGGGCTGATTATCGTCGTCGGCTTTACGGTGATCCCGATGTTTCTGGTCGCCCCGGCCTGGCCACGATGGCTGGTGCAAATCCTGCCCGGTCTTATTTTTGCGCTCGCCTTCGCCAGCGCGATTGACGCGCGAGCCTTGTACTTACTGGGTTTGCCGGTAGTGCTGTGGTATGCAGGCTTGCTGCGTGTACTGCACCAAAGCCAGCGCCGCGCCGACCCCACCCGCGCACTCTGGGCCTGGGGCGGAATCAATCTATTGCTACCCTTGATGTGTGTGCCATGGCTGGAGCACGGCAGCGCTCACTGGCCAGCAGCGACGCCCGTTTTGCTGGCGGCCTACTGGCTGCTGGCTGGGGTGCTGCCCATCATCACCGCCATGCTGGCCAAAATTATCCCTTTTCTGCTGTGGATGGATTATCGGCTTGAACAGCCCAGCGGTGGCCGCTTGCGGCATATGGGGCAGCTGTTTCCCGAGCGCTGGCTGCGCAGACTGAGCTATGGGGTGTTTTTGATGGGTATTGTATTGTGGCCTTTATCCAGCACTAGCTTCAAGGCAATACCTCTGATGCTGATGATCTACGCGCTGGCGCTGGCGTATTGCCTGGAGAGAAGTATCCGCATCCGGCGGCAAGCCAGTTAACGCGGATAGATGGCACCGAGCACGCGCTCGCCGCGTGCGCCGGTGACAGCGGGCAGATTGCCGCTCAGACCCGCCTTGCAGCGCATTGCCAGCCAGGCAAAGGCAAACGCTTCCACCCAGGAAGGGTCCAGCCCCAGCATCGCCGTGCTTTGCGCCCGGCAAGACAGATGCACATTCAGCCGCTGCATCAGGTGCAGATTGTAGGCACCGCCACCGCAGACAAAGACCTCGTCGGCCTTGCCCAACTGCGCGATAGCGCGGGCAATGCTGATTGCGGTCAGCTCGCACAAAGTAGCCTGCACATCGGCCGGATCAAGCACTGCGCCCATGTGCGCAAGCTGCGCATCCAGCCATTGCGCGTGAAACAGATCGCGCCCGGTTGATTTGGGTGCTGGCAGTGCAAAGTAGGGTTCGGATAAAAATTGCGCCAGCAAAGGCGTATGCACTTTGCCCGACTGCGCCCACGCCCCCAGCGCGTCGTAGGGGCGGGATTGATGGCGGTCGATCCACAGATCGAGCAATACATTGCCCGGACCACTATCAAAGCCGCTAACCAGACCATCAGCGCCCAGCCAGCTTAGATTGGCAATGCCGCCAATATTGAGCACCACCCGGTTGATGGCAGGCGCAGCGAACAGGTCGGCATGAAATGCGGGCACCAGCGGCGCGCCCTGCCCGCCAGCGGCCACATCGCGGCTGCGAAAATCACCGACCACCTCTATGCCGGTATATTCCGCCAGCAAAGCGTGGTTGCCGATTTGCAGCGTATACCCCTGCTCGGGTCGGTGACGAATCGTCTGGCCATGATTGCCGATCGCCTGCACTTCGGCGGCCGACACGCCGCACTGATCAAGCAAACGGGCCACCACTTCGGCACTCGCAGCGCTGTGCGCGTTGGCCGCCAGCTGGGCCAGATGCAGCTCATTGGGCGAGGCCGATTGCAATTGCAACAGACTGGCGCGCAAATCGATCGGCATCGGCATACTGTGGCTGGCAATCAGCCGCGCTGGCTGCGCAGAAAAATCGACCAGCACCGCATCAATGCCATCCAGGCTGGTGCCAGTCATCAAGCCGATAAAATAGCTGGGCTGCTTTGCAATCGTCATGGTGCGCCTTGGCCGAATGGCCTTATTCAAGTTGCGCTAATTCTACCTGTCCTGCCAGAGAAAGTTGACGTTTCATGCTGCGCGCCAGCGGCGCAAAGGCTTGCAATTCGGGTACCGAGAGTTTTTTGCCTTGCGGCAGCGCCACGGTAAGCGGGTCGACCTGCTCGCCATTGATTTTGAATTCGTAATGCAGATGCGGGCCGGTTACGCGGCCAGTTTGCCCTACCGCGCCAATTACCTGCCCCTGGCTGACGGTCTGACCTTCTTTCAAGCCTTTGGCAAAGGCCGACAAATGGGCGTACAGCGTACTGTACTTGCCGTCGTGCTTGATCTCGATAAAGTTGCCATAGCCCGCGTCAGTGGCCAGGCGGGTAATCACACCATCGGCAGTGGCCTGCACTTCGGTGCCGGTGGGCGCGGCATAATCCACGCCACGATGCTGCTTCCACGTAAAGAGCACCGGATGAAAGCGCATGGCAAAGCCCGAGCTGATGCGCGAAAACTTAACCGGCGTGCTGATAAAGCCCTGCTTAAGGCTGCTGCCATCGAGCGCGTAATAATCACCGCCGCCCTTGCCATCGGCAAACCACATTGCCTCGTGCACATTGCCCTTATTGATAAACTGCGCAGCGATAATCCGCCCCGGCTTGATCATGCTGCCCTGATGCACTTCGGTCTCGTAAATCACCGAAAACTGATCGCCCTTTTGCAAGGTGTGGTGAAAATCAACCCGGCTGGCAAACAGATCAATCAGCTGCTGCGTAATGGCATCGGGAATATCGGCGGCATCGGTCGCGGCAAAGAAGGAGCTATTAATCCGGCCTGACTTCATCACCGTTTGCGTTTGCGTGCTCACCGGGCCACTGCTGGCGCTTAGATAATTACCCTCACGAACGATCTGCACTTCTTCGCCGTTATTGGTGACATAGCTCAGCTGGCTCACATCGCCCACCGCATTGCTGCTGGCGTGCAAAATGCGCCCCGGGCTGAGCTCGAACAGCTTGCGCGCAGTCTCGTCGCTTTTGATAAATTGCTGCAACTGGCTATCGACCACGCCCATTCGCGCCAGCACCCGACCAATGGTGTCACCGCTGCGAATCACTTCCAGATGGCTGCGCGGGCTGATTGTTTCGGCCTGGGTGCTCAACACCGGCGTAGCCAGCGTTTCACTCACGACGCTGACATTGGCCTGCGTTTGCGGGCCAAACTCAACGACGCCATAGGCCGTTAGCGTCATGCCCAGCGGCAAAATCAGCGCAGCAGCCAGCCATTGCAAATGCTGACGCTGCCAGGCGGCGAAACGGCGCGGGCGTGAAACAGAAGACAAATCCCGGGCGTGGGATGCGGCGCTTTGCGGTAAAATAGGCGTCATGCAGGTTCTCGATTACAACTTTGCGGTAGACTAACAGAGTTGGCGGGAAACGCGAATTTCCCTTACCCAACAAACACTTACTGAGCTATTCAGTATTTTTGCCGGGCGAACAACAGGGCTGCAATTGTAATCCAGTTCACACTGGCGTGTCTGCACAGCTGGCGCGGCAAAATACCTTGCCAGCAGACCGGATCTGCGCGGCGCAAGTTCCAGATCACGCGGCCGATTGGCAATATTTACGACGCACAGCGCGAAGAGCAAAAAACTGCGCAGAATTTTCTCAACACAGGATACATAGCCAGGTATCTGCCCACAGACCATACGTCAATTAATCTAGGAGCAGATACCTGACATCAACACCATGACAACGATTCCAGACATCCGCCCCGGCCAATCTATCGAGCTCCTTAAAGCCCTGCACATCCTGACGCGCGACGGCAAACTCAATCAGGACAGCCGCCGCAAGCTCAAGCAGGTGTATCACCTGTTCAACTTTATCGAGCCGCTGCTCAATGAAGTGCTCACCCAGCACGAGCACATCACACTGGTCGATCACGGCGCGGGCAAATCGTATCTGGGCTTTATTATTTACGATCTGTTTTTCAAAGCCCGCAGCGCCGGGCATATCTACGGCACCGAATTTCGCGCCGAGCTGGTGCAAAAATCGCGCGAGCTGGCGCAGCAATGCGGCTTCGAGCGGATGACTTTTCTGGACATGCTGGTTGAAAACGCCGCCGCAGCGCGCGAAATGCCCGCACAGATTGATATTGTGACCGCCCTGCACGCTTGCGACACCGCCACCGACGACGCCATCCGCTTCGGGCTGGAAAAAGACGCCCGCCATATGGTACTGGTGCCTTGCTGTCAGGCCGAAGTGGCGAGCGTGCTGCGCAAACACAAGGCCAAATCGCTGGCACAAACGCCACTGGCCGAAATCTGGCGCCACCCCATCCACACCCGCGAATTTGGCAGCCAGATCACCAATGTCCTGCGCTGCCTGCTGCTGCAATCGAAAGGCTATCAGGTCACCGTCACCGAGCTGGTCGGCTGGGAGCATTCGATGAAGAACGAGCTGATCATCGCCAGCAAAAGCCCGAACGCCCCGCGCAAGCAGGCCAAAGAGCGCATGGAGCACATCCTGGCTGAGCTACAGCTCGCAGAAATGCAGCCGCGCTTTATTTATTAGGCCACGGGCCTGCGGCGCAGGGCTTGTAAAAACAGCCCGCGCTGCGTATCATGCGACCTCCCTTCGCGGAGAGATGGATGAGTGGTTTAAGTCGCACGCCTGGAAAGCGTGTATAGGTTAATAGCCTATCGGGGGTTCGAATCCCCCTCTCTCCGCCAAAACACCCCTTAAAATCAACAACTTAGCTTGATATTTTTTTCCACGACCCACCACATAGCCCACCACTTCGCCTTTGTTGCATTTAACCTTGAGCGGCCATCTACAGTCACCATAGAATTTTAGCCACTTCCTTATCGCCAAGGCAAAAACCGGGTCGATGAGCCTCCAGATCGTTATTCCAAATTTCCTGCAATTGCTCGCGATCAATGCTTTTTAAGTAGCTAAGCATAACTATGCTTGAATGCGCCGCTGACCCTATCAAGCAGCGTAACTACTTCATTAACAAGTTGCTCCGCAGTCCAATTCAATCAAATTCTGCTCTGGGCCATACGTCGTCAGAAAACACAGGCACAGCTGATCACGACACATCCACTCATCCAATTTGCCCCACCAATCGCTTGAGGCCATGGCGAATTGGCTGCACTAAGGTCGAACAATCTTGTGATTTGCGATGTTTTCTTAGCCCTGTGCATGCACGGGGCTTTTCTTTTTCTAGCGGTCAATTAGCAATGAATATTTGTTATGAGTTCTAAAAATAGGGCTTGACCTTCCCATGATGGGAAAGCTGAAACTGCATTCATCAATAACAAACAAGGAGTCTCATCATGACAAGCTCTACTTTAGCGTTAAACGCAGATCGAGAATTAAGGCTCAACATTGCGGGCATGAGCTGTGCAAGTTGTGTGGCTCATATTGAAGAAGCGTTACTTGCAACCCCTGGCGTGACCAGTGCAGCTGTTAATCTGGCCATGGAAACGGCGCAGGTTCAATTTAAAGCGGGTCTTGATGAGGCGCGTGTACTTGAGGCGGTGGTGAAAGCGGGTTATTCGGCTAAATTGGCCAATGCGCCGAAGCTCGAAGCTGAACAGACGATCAAGCTAAATATCAGTGGCATGACCTGTGCCAGTTGCGTGAGCCGGATAGAACAAGCTTTGTTGGCCACGCATGGCGTGGTTTCAGCATCAGTCAATCTGGCGACTGAAACCGCCCAAGTGGTACTTCAATCAGGCTCTGATCCCAGTGTGTTGCTCGATGCCATCGCTGCAGCTGGGTATGAAGCCAGTTTGATCACAGATGAGACGAAGAAGGTATCGTCACACACAAAGCCTTCTCCTTTTTGGCCGATCGCCTTAGGGGCTTTGCTGTCTTTGCCATTGGTCTTGCCGATGTTGGCTGAGCCCTTTGGTGTGCACTGGATGTTGCCTACTTGGTTGCAATTCCTGCTCGCAACCCCAGTGCAGTTTTGGCTAGGTGCACGCTTTTATCGCTCAGCCTGGCATGCAGTTCGCAATCTGCGCGGCAATATGGATTTACTGGTATCACTGGGGACCACGGCTGCGTACGGCTTGTCTTTGTATCACTGGTTATTCGATGCTAGCCAAGGTGCTTTGTATTTTGAAGCCGGTGCGGTCATCGTCACGCTGGTATTACTCGGCAAATGGTTGGAAGCGCGTGCCAAACAAGAAACTACGGCAGCGATTAAAGCATTGCAGGCCTTACGCCCATCCTTTGCCCGAGTACGTAAAAATGGGCGAGATATAGAAGTCCCGCTGGAACATGTTCAGTTGGGTGATCGGGTGGTGATCCTGCCGGGTGAACAAGTACCTGTTGATGGTGTGGTGCTTGAAGGCGAAAGCCAGCACGACGAATCAATGCTCACAGGTGAAAGTGTACTGGTTTCGAAGGAAGCTGGTAGCAAGGTCACTGGTGGAGCGATTAACCATGATGGTGTGCTATTGGTTGAAACCAGTGCTTTAAGCGCTGAAAGTACGCTCTCTCGCATTATTCGCATGGTGGAGGATGCACAAGCGGGCAAAGCAGCGATTCAGCGTCTGGTTGATCAAGTGAGCGCGGTTTTTGTCCCAGTCGTTTTAGTGATTGCACTGTTGACCTTGCTGGGTTGGTGGTACTGGACTGGTAGTATTGAAAGCGGCATCTTGTATGCAGTGGCGGTACTGGTGATTGCATGTCCTTGTGCGCTGGGTTTGGCTACGCCGACTGCGATTATGGCGGGCACCGGAGTGGCAGCCAAATTCGGAATCTTGATCAAAGACGCCGAAGCGTTAGAACTGACTCATAAAGTACAAGTGGTGGTTTTTGACAAAACGGGTACTTTGACCGAAGGTAAACCCCACCTTGCCGAACTCATTGCTAATCATAACGAGCAAGCCGAACTATTAGAACTAGCCGCCGCATTGCAACGCGGTAGTGAGCACCCATTAGCTAAAGCGGTACTTGCCAAAGCGGATAACGCTCAGCCATTCCAAGCCGAAAATCTGCAAGCATTACCTGGACGTGGCATTACTGGTGATATTGCAGGTATTCGCTACTTATTGGGCAACCAGCGCCTGATGCAGGAAAAAGGGATTGATCTGAGCAGCATGCAATTGGCTCATGATCAAGCACTTAGCCAAGGCTATACAGTGTCATGGTTAGCGCGTGAACAAGACTTCAGCGTAATCGGTATGTTGGCCTTTAGTGATGGCATCAAAGCCACTGCCAAAGATGCGATTTCTCACCTGCGAGCCTTAGGAGTAAAAACGGTGATGTTGTCGGGTGATAACCGCGCCGCAGCACAGCGGGTTGCTGAACAATTGAACCTTGATGAAGTCATCGCCGAAGTCTTGCCACATGAAAAAGCGGCCCATATCACAGCAATTCGATCGCAAGGTAAAGTGGTGGCGATGGTCGGTGATGGTGTGAACGATGCGCCTGCACTGGCAGCAGCCGATGTTGGAATTGCAATGGGCACCGGTGCTGATGTGGCGATGCATGTGGCAGGTATCACACTAATGCGAGGGGACCCACAACTGGTGAGCCAGACGATTGAAGTCTCACGGCGAACCTACCGAAAGATCCGTCAAAATCTGTTCTGGGCATTTATCTTTAATGCAATTGGTATTCCGCTGGCGGCATTTGGATTACTCAATCCGATGATTGCAGGTGGGGCGATGGCCTTCTCTAGTGTTAGCGTAGTATCCAATGCTCTACTATTAAGGCGCTGGAAGCCTAGAGCCAACCGTCAGGCGGCTTAAGTAAACCAGCAAAAGTTTTGGCCTGAGGCCAAAATTTTTGCATGGCTACTTAACCCCCTATTCGTCGAAGGAATATGCAATGAACATCGGGCAGGTAGCCAAACTTAGCGGGCTTAGCAGCAAAATGATTCGCCACTACGAAAGCTTGGGGCTGATTAAGCCCAAAGGGAGAAGTGCAGCTGGGTATCGAATCTTCAATGATTTCGATCTAAGCCAGCTGCAATTTATCTATCAAGCACGTATGCTGGGCTTTTCATTGGAGCAAATTGGACAATTACTGCAACTATGGAAACAGGAAGACCGTGCCAGTATTGATGTGAAATTGCTAGCAGAGCAGCACATCAAAGCACTGGATCGCAAAATAGAATCAATGCAAAAGATGAAGCTCACCTTAGAAGCGCTGGTCGAGAAATGCCCTGCCAGCGAAGACCCACACTGCCCAATCTTGCAATCACTTTCAATGGATGGCACATCAGGGATAGACTTTTAGCGGTGATCGGAACGCCAAATTGAATCGCTTAAGGTTTAATTGACACATTCACTATTTTGAACAGCAGTGAAATAAAATCTGCTTTGGCCAAGCTGCACGAAATTTGATTAAAAAACCAAGGCCGCGACCTGTTGGTCTGCGGCCTTTCATATTTCCAACCTAAGTATCGCTACCTAGACCTTCGCGGCCATGCGGCCAAATTGACCGGCATTAAAATCATTAATGGCTTGGATGATTTCTTCACGGGTGTTCATGACAAACGGCCCGTGACCGACAATCGGCTCGTTCAGCGCTTGACCGTTCAGCAGCAATAAAACCGTATCTTCCTCGGTGCTAAATACCAGCTCGCTGCCTTCGCGCTCCAGTACCGCCAATTCGGCTGAACGAACGATTTGCGGGTTATCACCAATCCGGATCGCACCATGCAGCACAAAGAGCGCCGTGGTGTGGCCCGCAGGTAAATCAAGACGGACTGTTTGCTGGGCTTTGACTTGCATATCCCACACATTCATCGGGCTAAACGTGCTTGCCACACCTGCTATGTCGGCGTATTGCCCGGCAATGACGCGTATTGTTCCGGCATCATCAGGCAGTGCGACGCGCGGTATTTGCTCATCGCGTATGCCTTGGTACGCTGGCTCGCTCATTTTGTCTTTGGCCGGTAAATTCACCCAGAGCTGTATCATTTCAAATGGCCCGCCGCGCTGCGCATACGCCGGGCTGTGAAATTCTTCGTGCAATAAACCTGAGGCCGCCGTCATCCATTGCACATCGCCCGGGCCGATGGTGCCACCACCGCCCGCTGAATCGCGGTGTGACACTTCGCCCTCATACACGATCGTCACCGTTTCAAAGCCACGGTGCGGATGTTGGCCGACGCCGCGTTGCTGCGTCGTGGGCTCAAAGTGCGTGGGACCGGCATAGTCCATTAACAAAAAGGGCGACATCGTCTCGTGAATGTCGTGGTAGGAGAAAATACTTTGCACCGGAAAGCCATCACCGACCCAATGGCTGCCATTGCTGCGTTTGACAAAGCTAAGTTGCTTCATGACCACCCCGCTCTGAATGAATTCCACTTTAAATTCAATTACTTGCTAATGAAATTCATTCAGGTTATCTCAAAAGTCACTGGATTAAATCGCGCATCATAATAGGTAAGCCGTTGCCGGCGCCCTCAAGTATTTCGGGAATACGGTGGCGCAGTCTGGCTAAGCCCTGAGGCATGACAATACCAAATTCCGCCAATAAGCCGCGCATTTGATTGGCTTGAGCAGTGCCGGCTTTGACAAAACTGGCCCGCGCACGATGTACTGCGAGCATGGTTTGTTGCTCAGGCAGTTTGATTGCCACAAAACCCATATTTGGTCGAGTCACCTCCTCGCAAATCGCTTCAGCATCGGCCATATCCGTTTTGCTGCCTTTCACACAGGGCTTCACGAACTGAGAGGTCATCAGTTTCACTATATGGCCAAACGACTCTAGCTTTCTTGCCCAGAAGTGCGCACTGCCACAGGTTTCCATCCCTATTAAACAAGGCGGCATGTTGGCGAAGAATGGAGCGAGTTGTTGTAGGGATAGTTAGTTTATGGAGAACTTTTTTACCCTGTGAATCCACACTGTGAAGTTGAAGAACTTGTTTGGCGAGATCCAAACCGATTGTAGCTATGCTCATGGTAACGCCTCTCGAGAGTTGTACGTTGACATTCTCAGTCTGGCACTGGTGTTGCCGGTTTAGGAAGGGACGTCCATTCCATTAACAAAGCCGCGCTGGAGTATGCCGCTCAGCAAGGCCCTAGGGGCAAGACCACCAGCCGCTTCATCCGCGCCCAGCGTGCAGAGCGGCAGCCAGCCGCAGTGCGTAGCCTGATATAATCGTGGCAACTTTTCTCGTAGTGCCACGACCATGACGCTTCCTGCCCTGCCCCCGGTTTCCAATATTGTGCAACGCCTGCAAATTGCCATGCCGCATGGCTCGGGAGATGCGCGCTTGCTGGCTGAATATGTGGGCGAGGTGAAATTACTGGTGGTGATCACTGCCAGCGCGCAGGAAGCGGCGCGTATTAAAGATGAAATGGCGTTTTTCCTGCCCGAAAAAAACATCGTGCAGCTGCCCGACTGGGAAACGCTGCCTTACGATCATTTCTCGCCGCATTCGGATTTGATCAGCGAGCGGCTCGCGGCGCTATGGCAGGTGCGCCAAGGCGCGGCCGATGTGCTGGTGGTGCCGCTGCAAACGGCGATGGGCGTGTTTGCGCCGGTGGAGTTTCTGACTGGCACGACTTTTTTCCTGAAAAAAGGCGAAAAACTCGACGCCGAAAAATTGCGCGCCGATATGGCGTTTGCTGGCTACAACCATGTCACGCAGGTGTATGGGCCGGGCGAATTTTCGATTCGTGGCGGGCTGATCGATTTATTCCCGATGGGCAGCACGCTGCCGTTCCGGATTGATTTATTCGACGATCAAATCGAAACCATCCGCACTTTTGACGTCGATACGCAGCGCAGCCTGTATCCGGTGCCGGAAATCCGCCTGCTGCCCGCGCGCGAATTCCCGACCGACGACGCGGGTAAAACCAAATTCCGCCAGCGTTTCCGTGAAGTATTTGAAGGCGCGCCGACCAATGCGCGCCTGTATAAAGACGTGAGCAATGGCATTATCCCCGCCGGGATCGAGTATTACCTGCCGCTGTTTTTCGACACCACTGCGACGCTATTCGATTACCTGCCCGCCGAGGGGGTATTGGCCCTGCACGGAGATTTGACGGGCTCTGCAGAGCAATACTGGCAGGATATTGCCGAGCGGCACAAGCTCAATATCGGCGATAAAGATCGCCCGCTGCTGCCACCGCGTGATTTATTTGTTGCGCCCGACCTGCTGCTTGGTCAGATCAAAAAATATCGCCGCATTGAGTTGACCCCTCTTCTCTCATCCGAAGGAGGAGAGAGAGAAAGATCGCCGTCGGCGCGGTTAAATCAGCCCACAACCAGCATCACGCAGCCGCTACCAGCGCTCGATGTTGACCGCCGCAGCGCGAACCCGATTTCCAAGCTCACCGATTTTGCCGCGCACTATCCGGGCCGGATTTTGCTCGTCGCCGAAAGCCTAGGCCGCCGCGAGACGATGGCGCAATTCTTCGCCGAATATGGCTTTAAACCTGAGCTGGTCGATAACTGGATTGAGGCCAAAGCCAGCAAGCATAAAATCCAGCTGATCGCCGCGCCGATCTTCCGGGGGTTTGTTTGGCAGGCTGAATCACTGGCGGTGATTACCGAGGCCGATCTGTATCCGGCCGTGATTCAATCACGCGGCAAAAAGCAGCAAAAACGCAGCAATACCGACGCCATGCTGCGCGATCTATCCGAGCTCAAAATCGGCGACCCGGTCGTGCATGAAGCGCACGGCATTGGCCTGTATATGGGGCTAACGTCGATGGATTTGGGCGATGGCGATACCGAATTGCTGCTGATCGAATACGCTGGCGGCGATAAATTGTATGTGCCGGTGAGCCAGCTGCACGTGATTTCGCGCTACTCGGGCGGCTCGACTGAAAATGTGAATGTCCATAAGCTCGGCTCAGGCACATGGGAAAAGGCCAAACGCAAAGCCGCCGAACAAGTGCGCGATACCGCCGCTGAATTGCTCAATCTCTACGCCCGCCGCGCTGCGCGTCAAGGCCATGCCTTTGAATGGAGCCCACACGATTATCAAGCCTTTGCCGCAGGCTTTGGCTTTGAAGAAACCGCCGATCAGGCCGCCGCGATTGAAGCGGTGCTGGTCGATATGCGCACCACGCAGCCGATGGATAGGCTGGTGTGTGGCGATGTGGGCTTTGGTAAAACCGAAGTGGCGCTGCGCGCGGCATTCTGCGCCGTCGCGGGCGGCAAGCAGGTCGCAGTCCTAGTGCCGACGACCTTGCTGGCCGAGCAGCATTATCAGAATTTTGCTGACCGCTTTGCCGATTGGCCAATCAAAGTCGCCGAGTTGAGCCGTTTCCGTTCGGGCAAAGAAACCGCTGCAGCGATCAAAGGCTTGGCCGATGGCTCGGTCGATATTGTGATCGGCACGCATAAACTCGTTCAACCCGACGTTGAATTTGCCAAGCTCGGCCTTGTCATCATCGACGAAGAGCATCGCTTTGGCGTGCGCCAGAAAGAGCAACTCAAGGCGCTGCGCGCCAATGTGGATGTGCTGACGCTCACCGCCACGCCGATTCCGCGTACCTTGGCGATGAGTCTGGAAGGCTTGCGCGACTTCTCGGTGATTGCCACCGCGCCGAATAAACGGCTGGCGGTTAAAACCTTTGTCGCCAAGTTTAGCGATGGCATTATCCGCGAAGCGGTGCTGCGCGAACTCAAACGCGGCGGGCAGGTTTTCTTCCTGCATAACGAAGTGGAAACCATTGAAAACATGCGCGAAAAATTAGCGCTACTGTTACCCGAAGCCCGGATTGGCGTTGCGCACGGCCAGATGCGCCCGACTGATCTGGAACACGTGATGCGCGACTTTAACCAGATGCGTTTCAATGTGCTGCTGTGTACGACGATTATCGAAAACGGCATCGACATTCCGAACGCCAATACCATTTTGATGAATCGCGCCGACAAATTCGGCCTGTCGCAATTGCACCAGATGCGCGGCCGCGTTGGTCGTAGCCATCACCAAGCCTACGCCTACCTGCTGGTGCCTGACGTTGATGGCATTTCAAAAGACGCCAAAAAGCGCCTTGAAGCGATTCAGATGATGGAAGAGCTAGGCTCCGGCTTCTATCTGGCGATGCACGATTTGGAAATTCGTGGAGCAGGTGAAGTGCTGGGCGATTCGCAATCGGGTGAAATGCAGGAAATCGGCTTTGCGCTGTATTCGCAAATGCTCAAGCAGGCGGTCAAGGCCCTGAAAGCCGGTAAAGAACCTGATTTGAGCCAGCCGCTGGGCGTAACGACCGAGATCAATCTACACGCGCCAGCGCTGCTACCGAACGAATATTGCCCCGATGTGAACGAGCGTTTGTCACTCTACAAGCGCCTGGCCAGCGTGGAAAACAATGATGAGCTCAACGACATCCATCAGGAAATGATCGACCGCTTTGGCCTGTTGCCCGACCCGGCCAAAGTGTTGCTCGACTGCCACCGCCTGCGCATGCTGGCGGGCCCGCTGGGCATTAGCAAAATCGACGCGGCCGATACTGCGATCATTATTCATTTCCTGCCCAAAACTACGGTTGATCCGATGAAGATCATTTCGCTAATCCAGACCAAGAAAAACTATAAACTGGCGGGCCAGGACAAGCTGCGCGTGGAAGGCAATTGGCCAGAGAGCGTGCTGCGTGCGGTGCGCGTTAAAGAACTGATTAACGAGCTGCATTAATGAAAACAAGCCCAAGCAATCAGAAAACCAGCCAAACTTCTCCAAACCAGAACTCAAGCCAGATGGATTTAAGTAGCCTGGAGGCGAATGATTGGCCGCTACTCGCCGCATTTGCCTGCTATGGCGCGGGGCTGGCGCAAAATCGCTTGTTCAGCATCGTGAACGATGCGCAAGCACCAAGCGGCATTCACTTTACGCTGGAAAGCCTGAAAGCCGCGCTGGCGCGGCTGATGCTCAAACGCATGATCAAGTCGGCGCAATTTCAGGGCTTTGAGCTCGATAGCCAGTGGCAATGGCCAATATTGCACGCCTTGCAGGCGCAAGGCAGCTTGCAAAACTGGCTCAATATCACGCGCAAACACCAGCCCACCATTCAGCCGTGGGAAGCAGGCAGCCAGCGCGCATGGGCGCAGCGAGCCTTGCAGGCGGCGCTGAGCGACGATGCGCTGGCTTGCGGTCAGGCGCTGTACCAGATGGGTGCCAACGGCATGAGCGCCGAGGCGCTGCAACGCCACCCGACTCAGCTTTTATTCGAGCCTGCGGCCAAAGACCTGTTTCACCAGTGCAGCGCAGCCACGCAGGCGGCGCTGCTGACCGATTATTTCCACTTTGCCTGCCGTGCCCTGTTGCCCGCCACGGCGCAATACCATTTTGCCTGCGCGCATTTCACCGCACGTTTCGCCGGTAATAGCGAGCTGGCCGAATACCTGAGCTGGCAAGCGATATTGCGCGGCGATCTGGCGCGGATTGCCTTATTTCATGAAGAGCTGGAAGTGCCCACGCAGGCCGAAATCGGCATTATGCTGATGGTGCTCAAGGGCGATTACAGCCGTGGCGTCAGGTTTGGCTTTGAGCTGCTGGCGGCCATCAAGAAAATGAGCAATAAGCGCAAAGCGGCCATCGGCGGCCCGGCCGGGCTGTTCTACAGCGCCGCGCTGTTTTCCGAGCCACGCAATGGCGAATATCTGGCTGCGCTGCAAACCCAGTTTGAAGTGGGCGACAAGGCGCGCTACTCAGCGGTGTACGACATCCATCTGCCGTGGATCAAGCAACTGGCCAGCCATACTCCAGCCTCGCCGCAAGCACACCACCTGCCCGCTGCCACCTTGGGGCTGGATGGACTGTTTGATTTGTTGCTCTTGTATTGGCAGGTACAAGAGCTAGATCGAGAATGGCAGCACGAGCTGGAAGCGCGGCTGGCGCAATGGCAAGCGTATAGCTGGGTGCGCGAAGAGCTGGCGCTGCTGCTCGATCGCAGCTTCGATACCCGCTGGGCCACGCCAGGCTGGCACGCCGAGCACGGCATCAAGCCGCTGGTCGACATCGTCAAGCTGGAGCCCGTCTGGCAGCGTGCGCTCACTGCGCTGAGCCAATTTAATAAATCCCCCGCGGCGGCGCCCGCAGCGAGCATGCGGCTGGCGTGGCTGGTCACGGCCGGGCGCAGCGGCGTGCTGCTTGAGCCACGCGAGCAAAAGGTCAATGCAAAAGGCGTCTGGAGCAAGGGTCGTGCCGTGGCGCTCAAACGCCTGCTGCAAGGTGATCCAGCGCTCAATTACCTGAGCGATGCGGATCGCAATATCAGTAGGTATATCTCTACAGACTATAGCTACTATGGTGATGCGGGCTATACCCTTGATGGCGAAGCGGCATTGCCTGAGCTGATCAAGCACCCCTACGTATTCTGGAGCGATTCGCCCGATGTGCGCATCGACGTGGTAGCGGGCGAAGTGACGCTCAATCTGAAAGAAGCAACGGGCAAAATCTCGCTCAAGCTCGATCCCGCCATTACGGCCGGTCAGAGCACCCTTTGGCGCAAGGAAACGCCAACGCGGCTGGCGGTGTATCGCATTACACCCGACATCACGCAAATTGCCGGTATTCTGGGCAAGGGGCTGACGGTGCCGTCCGAGGCCAAGCCACAGCTGGTCGAGGCGATCACGGCGATTGCGCCGCACATCACCATTCATTCCGACCTGCCCGAATTATCGGCGCACATTGATAGCGTGGCCGCCAATCCGTTGATTTACGCGCATTTGCTGCCGATTGAAAGCGGCTTGCGGCTGCAATTTCTGGTGCGCCCGCTGCCCGAGAGTGGCTGGTTTATCCCCGGCAAAGGCGCGGCCAATGTACTGGGCGAGCTGGACGGCAAAACAGTCCAGGCGCAGCGCGACCTGAAAGCCGAGAAAAAAGCCCATCAAGTCATCCTGGGCCATTGCACCGCTTTAGCTGAGGCAGAATCGGATGGCAATGACTGGCAGCTCGATACGCCCGAGCTGTGCCTGGAATTGCTTGCCCAATTGCGCGAGCTGCCCGCCGGGCAAGTCGAGCTGGTCTGGCCCGAAGGCGAGCGATTTAGGCTCAAGGCCTCGCGCGCAATGAGCCAGCTGAAAATGGGCATCAAGCAGCAAGGCGACTGGTTTGTGGTGAACGGCGAAATCACGCTGGACGACGGCAAAGTGCTGCAATTGCGCCAATTGCTCTCCTTGCTCGATGGCTCGCCAGGGCGCTTTATTCAGCTGGGCGAGCACGATTATCTGGCGCTCACCGACAATCTGCGCCGCAGGCTGGAAGAATTGCGCGCCTTGTCGGAAGACAGCAAAGATGGCTTGCGAATCAATCTGCTCGCCAGCAGCGCGCTGGCCGAGCTCAGCGCCGAAGCGGGCGAGGTGCAAGCCGATAAAGAGTGGCAGGCGCATCTGGCCAAGCTCGACACGCTGGCGCAGCACCAGCCTAAAGTACCGTCAACCCTGCAAGCCACGCTGCGCGACTATCAGCTCGAAGGCTTCCAGTGGTTATCACGGCTGGCGCACTGGGGCGTTGGCGCGTGTCTGGCCGACGATATGGGTCTGGGCAAAACGGTACAAACACTCGCCCTGCTGCTTGAGCGCGCACCCAATGGCCCAGCGCTGGTCGTTGCGCCGACATCGGTGGCGATTAACTGGCAGGCCGAGGCCGCCAAATTTGCGCCTACGCTGAAGATTCGCAATTACCAAAGCGAGCGCTCTTTGAGTGACTTGTCACCTTTTGATCTGGTGATCGTCAGCTATGGGTTATTCCAGATCGAGGCCGACGCTTTTGCCGCGCCGCACTGGCATACTGTCGTACTGGACGAAGCCCAAGCGATTAAAAACGGCCAAACCCGCCGCAGCCAGGCGGCGATGAATCTGAATGCCGACTTCAAAATGATCGCCACCGGCACGCCGATGGAAAACCATCTGGGCGAGTTGTGGAATCTGTTCCGCTTTATCAACCCCGCCCTGCTCGGCTCGCAAGAGCGCTTTAAAAAGCGCTTCGCGCAGCCGATTGAAGACGGGCAAAGCGACGCCAAGCACGCCAAACTGGCGCTCAAGAAACTGATCGCACCATTTATGCTGCGTCGAACCAAAACGCAGGTACTGACTGAGCTACCCGCCCGCACCGAGATTACGCACAAAGTACCGCTCTCCAGCGAAGAGATGCATTTGTACGAAGCGCTACGCCAGCAAGCGGTGGAAAAGCTCGACAGCATGAAGCCGCAAGAGGGCAATAAACCGCTGCAAGTGCTGACCGAAATCACCAAACTGCGCCGCTTCTGCTGCAACCCGCGCCTAGTGATGCCCGAAAGCCAGATGGCCGGTAGCAAGCTGATCGCCTTCGCTGAAATCGCCGAAGAATTGCTCGACAACAATCACAAAGCCTTGGTATTTAGCCAGTTTGTCGATCATCTGGCGATTGTGCGCGACTGGCTCGATAGCAAAGGCATTAGCTACCAATATCTCGATGGCAGCACCAGCATCAAGCAACGCCAAAAGGCGGTGAATGATTTTCAGGCGGGCGTTGGCGATATTTTCCTGATCAGCCTGAAAGCGGGCGGCTCAGGCCTGAACCTGACCGCAGCGGACTATGTGATTCACCTCGATCCGTGGTGGAATCCGGCGGTAGAAGATCAGGCGTCCGATCGCGCCCACCGGATGGGCCAGCAACGCCCAGTGACGATTTACCGGCTGGTGGCAGAAGGCACCATCGAAGAGCAAATCGTCGCCCTGCACCACAATAAGCGCGATTTGGCCGATTCATTGCTCGAAGGCGGAGACACTAGCGGCAAACTGGATGCGGAGGCTTTGTTGGGTTTATTGAAGAGATCAAGGTAACGGGGTATTTCCTTGCAAGGCATACAGGTTAATGGTTAGCTAGCAATACCTATGAAACATCGGGCATGTTCAGATTTTGTGTTGATGTCACTGAGCAGTAGGAAAAACACCGTTCTTGATGAGCTTGTTGAACCATGAACGGTGTTTTTCGAATACTTTTCCACACAAAAATTATCGATTATCCCTCGACAAGCTCAGGACGAACGGTAGTTTGATGTGATCAACACGTGATCAGAACATCCCCGAAACATCGGCAATATTCAGATTCTGTGTTGATCTGGCCGGATATTGTGATTTGATGATGAAAAGCGGTATTCGTAGGGTGGGTTAGGCGGTTTTATGCCGTAACCCACCGGGACGCGATATTTAATAAGAGACGCGTCATGGTGGGTTACGGCCGAAATACCTTTGTAGTTTTAGGCAAGATCGTGGCGGCCTAACCCACCCTACGCATGATCAACACCAAATCTGAACATGCCCGAAACATCCCAAGCTGATATTTTTGGTAACGTAGTTACTCCCAACTCTTCCGATGCCCATTGGTCAGCGAAATGAAATCTTTGAACCATTAAATAAATAGATGGGGATGACATTATGAAAATATTCATAGATAAAATTGATACGTTAATGGTTAAGCCTATTGGCTACACAAATCTGAATAGTTATCCAGTGCATTTCAAATGTGCTACGTTTGCTGCTTTAGCAAGGTTTGTTCCGGCTGGTGAAAACCCTGAGGCCTACCTTAATTATGAGATCGACGTTGAAATTGCCCATGAGTGTATAAAAGGGTTATGTGAGAGTAATAATCGACACCCTCAAGTAATACCGCTCGCCGAGGAGTTCAGTTATCACGTTCGAGGAGAGGTGCAGGCTATAAACTATCACGTCGAACCAGCAGGAAGTCGCACTACTTACGTTGTTGCTGGGGATGCTGCATTTGCCCTAACCTTGGCTGAGACTGGTAGCTTAAGTCTGAGCAAAGGGGAAATGGTTGAGTTTGATGCTCACGGTCTATCGCTGTGGGATGAGTCGATTTAACTCGGTAAGTTGAGCGTATAGGCTAAATGAAATGCAGCCCAACGTTTACCTGCTGGGCTTCGCAAGCTCAGCAACCTACAAAACCCTTTCGCCTTGGTTTCAATTAAGGTCTGCCGGAAAAACCACGCCAGTCTGCCTGCGAATTTCGGTGAGCAATCTGGCCACAATCAGCGAAGTTTCCAGCCCGCGATGTTCCACTTGCCCAGCGGCGATCAGATCGGCAAAGGTTTCAGCCTCATAGCGCATGGTATTGCTCGATTGCACCTGATTGATTTGCTGTTCTACCCCGCCACGCGGGGTGAATTTCACATCCAGACATTGAGAGATTTTGCCGATGGTCAGCGTGCCCTCTTCGCCCTGAATTTCGCTGGGGATCAGCGAATCCGATACTTTTGAATGCACCAGCACCGCGGCAAAATCGCCATAATCAAGGCAAACCGTGCCATGACCATCAACGCCACTGTCCAGCAAGCTCGCCGTGGCAAAGACTGACCTTGGTTCGCCCCACAAGGCCACGGCCGTGGCGAGGCAGTAATAGCCGATATCCATGATCGAGCCATTGGAAAATGCCGGATTGAATGTATTGGGGTTTTCGCCCGCCAGGTAAGCCGGGTAGCGGGACGAATACTGGCAGTAGTTGAAAAACACTTTCTGCAGCCGCCCAAGCCGGGGCAAAGCCTGCTGGATTGCTAAAAAGTTGGGTAGATGCGCGCCCATAAAGGCTTCGAGCAAGACTACCCGGTTTTTGCGCGCACAATCGAGCACCGCTTGCGCCTCGCGCAGATTGGACGCCAGCGGTTTTTCACAGATCACGTGTTTTTGATGATTCAGAAACAATAAAGTCTGCTGCGCATGCAATGAATTGGGGCTGGCGATATACACGGCGTCTATCAGGTCTGATTGGGCGAGCGCCTCCAGAGAATCGAAATAATGCGCTACCTGCGCTCCAGATTGTGAATATTGCGCTCCAAATGCCTCGGCTTTCTGCAGCGTACGCGAATACACTCCGGTCAGTTGTATCCGCCCCGTTTCATGTGCGGCATCGACAAAACGTTGGGTAATCCAGTTAGTGCCAACCACAGCCAGGCGTATCATCAGTAACTCCAGAGAACATGGCGCAGCCGCCATCACAGCAGCCATTGTACTCGTCCCGATCAGCGCGGGTGATTAACGGCCACGCTATCAACGCAGGCTACAGTGTTGATCTCATTTGTATCTCTGCACACAGGCACAGCAATTCACGATCCGGCAATGTTAACAAGTGACGCAAGCAGCTGACGCACCAAACGCAGAAAACCTTGCATTAGTTTGACTGCTCCAACAATTATCAGGATCATCATTCGTTTTGTTTCCCCATTCAATGAACGATATGATCCGGATTGTTTTCAGAGGCGAGTTACAGGCTGGCCAACACCGCGAGGAAGTGGCACCACGTCTTGCTGCGGCGTTGAATATTCCGCTCTCACAGGCACAGGCGCTGTTTTCCGGCTCGCCGGTCATCCTCAAACGCAATCTGCCCCGCGCCGACTTCCCGCGCTACGCCCAGAATCTGTCGCGTATCGGTATTGTCGTTGAGATGGAAGATGAAGTAGCTGCGTCGGCACCGCCTACTGCGCCTGCGCCGGTCAAAGCTGAGCCAAGCACACCGACCCCGCCGCCAGCGACTCAGTCCGCGCCAGCCGATGACGAAAATCTGCTGTTTCCTTCGCTGTTTGGCACAGCCCCCAGTTCAGAGCCCAATGCAGCGCCCAGCCCGCCTCTCGTGCCCGTCGATACCGTAGCAACTGCCGCTGCGCCCCTAGCTTTGGTGGCCGAGGTCGAGCAGATCAATTGCCCCAAATGCGGCACATTGCAGCCCAAGCGCACGCTTTGCCGGGAGTGCAGCGTGGATATGCCGCGTTTTGCCGCAGCACAGGCACAAGTGAGCGCTGAACCGGCGGCAATCACCAGCTCGCCAAATGGCCAGCCTATCCACGCCAGCCAGATTGCGCCGGACATCAATCAGGAAGACTACGCCGAAGACACGCCACCGTTTCGCGGGGTGAGCTTCGAAGGCCGCCTTTGCCGGATTCGTTATATGGCGTACGCCGTGGGTGCCATGCTAATTGCCGGTCTGGTTTTTGGCCTGATGATTCCGCTGGGGATGATTCGCAACTGGGTCGGCGTTGGATTTTTTGGCGTGCTGTTTCTCGGCTATCTGATTCGCCTGAGCACGCTGCGTTTGCACGACATGGATCGCAGCGGCTGGTGGCAGCTGATCCTGATCCCGATTGTTCTGTTACAGGGTTTTGGCGCGTACAAGCTGGGCACATCCGGCTCCTCGCTGCTGTTCAACCTGAGCAGTCTGCTCACGATGCTCTTTACGCTGTGGCTAATCCTCTGGCCCGGCGACAGAAAGGGCAACGGCTTTGGTTTTCCGAATGAACGCAACACCGGCCTAGGCTATTTCGGTGCGGTGCTGTTCTCCTTGTCGCTGATTAGTGGCGGCATCGGTGCCAAGCAAAATCGTCTGCCGGGTCTACCCAATGAGCAGCAGGCGGCGCAGCACGCCATGATCACCCTGTATTGCACCAGCAATGACGAGCCCTGCGTGGAGGCGCGCGACTGGTTTAGCAATAATCCGGACTACGCCTATCACGACTGCAATATCGAGACATCGCAGGCTTGCCGCAGCGAATTTGGTCGCATCGGCGATTCTGTCGTACCACTGGTGGTAGTCGGCAACCAGCAGCACAACACCTTTGATCCGCAATGGATAGAGAAGGAAGTAGTCACCCAAACGCTGCTTGCTAGCCAAGCTGCTGCCGAAGAATAAGGGAAGCCTCGTGCTGATTCTGCCCTTACCCTCAGCGCCCGACTGGCGTCGCCCACCCTGGGTGACGCTGGGCATCATTACGCTGTGCTGCTTTATTTACCTCTTCTTGCAGCTGAGCGACGAGCCAATCGAAGACAAAGCCTACACCCTGTATTATTCGCAAAAACTCGATCAACTCGAGCTGCCGCGCTACCTTGAGCATTTAAACCAGACTGGCAGATCAGCGCAGGCAGAAGAGCTCAAGACACATAAAGCGGGAAAACATTTCACTTTGTTGAGCATGCAGGCCGACGAAGACTTTATGCGCCGTCTGCACAATGACGAAATCGTCAAACGCGATGAAGCGCATTGGGCGAACTGGAAAAATCAGCGCACTGAATTCGAAGACATCCTCGCCCAAAGCTTCACCGATCGCTTTATTCTCAAGCCCGCCAACCCGACCTGGTACAGCCTGCTGATGCATATGTTTATGCATGGCAGCATCGACCACCTGCTCGGCAATATGATCGTGCTTTTTATCGTTGGCTATACCGTCGAGGCCGCATTGGGTGGATGGCGCTATCTGGCCTTTTATATGCTTGCCGGGCTCGGCGCGACCAGTGCCGATCTTGTCCTGACCTCGGATAGCTTTATCGGCTCGCTCGGCGCATCGGGGGCGATCGCCGGTGTGATGGCGATGTTCGTCGTGATTTACGGCCTGCGCAAAATCCGCTTTTTCTATTACGTGATCTTCTACATGGGCACGCTGCAAGCTTCAGCGCTCTTGATCTTGCTGGTCTGGCTGGGCAAGGAGTTGCTGCAAAAAGCGATGAACCCCGACAGCAATGTGAACTACTACGCCCACTTCTGCGGGCTATTGACCGGCGCCCTGCTCGCCACACTTTTCCGCTGGCAGCGTGGCTGGCAGACCGCCGATCATGTGATTGCCGAAGAAAACAACATTGAGCGACGCAAACAGCAAGCGCAAGCTGAAAAGCTGCTCGCGCAATTGCAGTTTGAACCTGCGGCTCGGCTACTGGCCAAGCTGGCGGAAGGCGAACCGGCCGATCATCAATTGCTCACGGATTTTTACCGAACGGCGAAAATGCAGGCCGATACTGGGCTGCGTCAGCGCGCCTGTCATCTGGTCTTGCGCCAGAATCCGGGCGCTGCGCTCACCGCCGAGGCCTGGCAACAGCTTCGTGACCTGAAAGCGCCATTGCCGCAGCTGTCCACCAGCGACTGGATGCGCCTTGCGGTGAGCTGGATCGACGCGGGCCTGCTCCACCCCGCAGAAACGCTGCTATCCATGCTGATCCGCAAAGCCAGCCATCACGTCGGCCTATCGGCACAGCTCTACCGGCTGGGTCAGGCTTTCCAGCGCGCTGGCAACACAGAGGGCGCACTATCCTGCTGGCGCACACTGATCCGCCAATACCCAGATTCGCCCGAAGCCAGGCTAGTGCGCAAACCTCAGTAGGGGGCGATCAGTACGCCATATCGCGAATGGCCGCGTTGAATAGAAAAGCTACGCCACGCCTCAGTCGGTCGCGAGCCAAACGATACAGCTGTTTGTCTCGCACCACTTCCTCGGCGATGGGCGACAGGGGATTTAAAAAAGCCCTAGATCCACCAGCGAGGTTTGGATCAACACGTATTGAGACACAAACCTAAATCAATGGGTATTACCTTGTAGCCCTTTACCAAAAAAGCCTGCAAGCCAATACCCCATCAAGCCTGCTGCAAGCGCTGGATCACCGTTTGCAATTGCAGCGCTTCATCGCGAACGGCGTGGTCTGGAAAACGCTGCAGCAGCATGTCGAGGATTTTGAGCGCCTGCGCATCGTTGCGCAGATGCTCGGAGGCGAGCCGTGCGCCCAGCAGCAGTATTTCAGGCAAGGCGGCATGGTTGCCAAACTGTTGATCAAATCCTTTAACCAGCGCCAGCGTCAGATCGTGCCGGTGTGTATTGAGCGCAGCCCGACCGAGCGCGGCGCGCACGTACCCATCCGCTGGCAAATAGGCTGGATGAAGGCGGCGAACGGATTCGAGGGCGCGCAAACCAAGGTCGTCGCGCTTTTGCTGCAGGAGAATCGACAAATAGCGATCCGCTTCGCGCGGCAACTCAGCTCGATGTGGCTCGGATGCCAGCAACAACTTGAAATGGCCTTCGCGCAAGCTCAGATCCTGCGGATTGGCCTGCGCAGCAGCGGCCAGTAAACGGATGGCCTCGCCGACCTGCCCTGAGCGCACCAGCTCACCGGCTTGGGCAAGCTGGCTGCGAGCGTCGGATTTTTCACTCTTCGTATTTTGCGCCTGCGTGCCGCCAGCCTGCTCGATGCCGAGCGCCTCGTGATACTGGTGCAGCACATAGCCCATCAAGGCGTACATCACGATCACGAAGTACATATTGATAAAAAAGAATAACAGCGGCGTGATCGCCTCGGGCAAGCGCGGCAGCAGCAAGGAAGAAGCCGCTGCGCCACTGCCCGTCAGCAGACTCAGGCAAGCCCACATGCCCAGATAGGGCAAGCCTATCGTTCGCATAATCCGCCATAACTCGTCCGGATTCATCGATTCGGCAAGATCATCGGTCAAAGCCAGCACCATGATGCTGGCCGGAATCAGCAGCAGCAAGCCCAGTGAAACAACAATCAGCGCAACCTGCGCCATCAATTCGCCAAAGGCACTACCGACCAGCCCCGCCAGCAAGGGAATCAGCGCAGCACCGATGATCAGCACCAGAAACTGCTTGTACGGCCGATGGGGGTGCGCCTGCGTGTTTTCCAGCCAGGCCTGCTCATCCGCCTTACCCAGTGCAATACGCTCCAAGACTTTGAACGCATGCCGCAGCAGCGCGACGAACAACAAACCGCTCAGTATGAAAAAAATAATGCCGCTATCGACTACGAAATTAAGTAGCCAGAAAGCCATCGACAGCAAGCAAAGGCTTAGCAGCGAATCAAATCTGAATGGGTAGGCAAACAAGAAAGGAAAACGCTCCCAGAAAGGAGCAATGGCAGGCTGGCGCATGGGGAAGATGGGAAATATGAGCGAAGGAGAATGCCGACCACTTTATCAGACTTTGCTGTCAGCCTGAAGTCAATAGCAGCAAAGACTTCTGCAGCAAGAGCGGATCAGCCCACCTGCGGTTTTGGCGGGCCCGGCAACCGTGAACCTGATTGATTGCCGATGCGCTGTTGAATCGGCTCGATTTAGCTTGAGTCGGCTTGAATCGGCGTGAATCGGCCAGCTCAAGGCTCAAACGCGAGCGATGTGGCTGGCCGCTAAGTGTAGGTATTGATTAATTCCGGCTGGGGCTGATTTTGAAAATACGGGCAATGGGCGCGCTGCTTTGCGGGCCAAACCAGCGGTTGAAAATGGCCGCCGCTTCGCCTGAGGTTTCCATCTCGACCAGCGCGCGATTGATGGCCGCCTGCAGGGTTTTTTCACCCTTAGGGATGCCCACAGCATACACTTCCAGCGCCAGCGCAAAATCGCTAATGGCGTAGCGCTGACGCTGCGCTTCGGGCATTTTATTGAGCGTCATCGCCAGCACCGGCGCATCGTCAACCACGCCTTCGACAATATCAGCATTCAACGCTTTGATCGTTTCCGGTACATCGTCAAATTCGGCCAGCTTGGTTTTGGCAAACGATTGGCGAATCAGCTTGGCACCCGTAGAGGCGTTCACCGCCGCCAGATAAGCACCAGCCAGATCCTGCTCGGACTTGAAGCGCCCTTTTTTGGCCAGAACGCGCGTATCGGTCACAAAATAGCCCACGCTAAAATCAACCAGCTTTTCGCGCTCGGGCGTACGCGAGAGCACCGCCACGACGATATCGACCTTGCCCTGTTGCAACCATGGCAACCTGTCGTTCGACTCCAGCGTTTTAAACACGGGCTTCACGTTCAAACGCTTGGCAATGCCTTGCGCAAATTCAATGTCATAGCCTTTCAGAATGCGCGTTTGCGGGTCCAGCTGTGAAAATGGCGGCGAAGAATCACGCACGCCAATCACGATCAGGCCATTGCGCTGGATCGACTCCAGCGAAGCCGCGTGCACGGCGTTGATCATCAAGGCCAGCACCATGCCCCAGAGCGTTTTGATCATCATTTTCCCCTTGTTTTTGCCACGGTTCTATTAATGTAGCTGCTTTTTGGCCAATGACTTACAGCATCGCGCAAACGCAGACAGGGGCGCAGTGTAGGGGAAAATCAGGCGGCAGCCTGTTGGGGAAACAACTCATCCGGTGAAAGAGCGAAGTAAGCACAAACGCGATCTGCAAACCAAACGCCAACAAACCCTAGGCCATCAGCAAGGCCTTGAGCTCCTGCCACAGAAAAAAAGAGCCCGCCAGCAAGAGCAAGCACAAGCCGGTCAACGCGCCCAGTACCCGCGTGGCCTGATAAAAATAAAGCCAGGTATTGCTCTGAATGCGTTTATAGCCGCCGGTTCTGGACGCATACCACACCGCAGCGATATACACCCCCATCCCGTCATCGGCATCACCAAACGCAATCTCGTTTTTTGCTGGTAGCGCATCGTGGTAGTGATCTTTTAAATAGTCATACACCAGACGCGCACAAATCAGATACAGCAAAGAGCCAATAAACGAGCCTAGAATCAGCGTTGGGAAAACATAGCTATAGAAAAACTCCATAACCCGCCCCTATTGATTGAGATAACCCGCAACTTTCGCATCAACCCCCCTTATCCACCAAGCTCACGGCAATGAACTTTTTTCAAAGCGTGTTTCGTACGATAAGGCTGCTAATTTATTTGAACTGAGTGATATTTACTTATTTTAAATAAAAAATTTTGAATAGAAAACAACTAAACAAGACAAACATTGATAGCAATTCCATACCCCCAGTAGCAACCGTGACTCTAAAGAATCCTCGCCAAAAGCAAGATTCCATTCGCTGTAATGTTCCTATCCGCCAAGCATGCCACACTTCGAATAAATAGCTAAAATCAGTGCCATCGCCGTATTCATTATTAAGCGGAGGAGGCAAAGCGTCATGGTAATTCTCTTGCAAATAATCATGAATGTATTGTGCGAGAAAAAGATACAGAACAGAACCGAAGAAAGAACCACAAATTAATACAGGCAGAATATAGGCAAGGAAAATATCATGCATTTTGCAAAGTACTCATATTATTGGCCTACTGAATTGATGCCAATCAGAATAAATACGACACTCGTCGGAAAAATAGAGCTGTAAAAAAACTCCATAACCCGCCCCTATTGATTGAGATGACCCGCAAATTGCACATCAAGCACCTCGTTATCCGTCAAACTCACGGCAACGGACTCTCCTTCAAAGCGCATTTCGTACTCCCACTTCATGCCACCCGAAGGATACTGAGCTTGCAACTGCAAAGTATTGGCATCCAGCCAGCGGCCACGCAAAGCCAGAATCTCGCCATTTTGCTGCGGATCGCTCTGCAGCCGGTACGCGCCATCAAAACCGACTTTCCACTCACTGCCCGCTGACTGAGGACGCCAAGCTGCTTGATTTGACCATTCCACGCGGCAATTCATAGCACCTGCGTCGCCTGAATCGGGCGTGAGTTCGATCGAACTCATTCCAACTGGATTGTCGTCCAGCTGCCATTTTTTACCGTGCCACTGCTGGCCGATCTGGATGGAGTTAGGCTCCGGCTTGGCGCGGGCTATTGAGGCAAGCACGGTGTTCAGTTTGTGTTGCGCAGTCGGGTTGTCCGCTAGCGGAGTTTCATTCATTGAGCGTGTCAGCAATGGGTAGAGCTCGTACCACTCCGTGGTTTGCTCATTGAATTTGCCGGTGGCCACCATCACCACCCGATCTTTCGGCGAGACAATAATCATCTGTCCATGCCGCCCTTGCGCCTGAAAAATACCTTGCTGAGGGTTGATCCAGAATCCACGGCGGTATTGCATTCCGAAGGCGGCGCGCAATCCTTCGGCGAGTAATTGCTTCGTCCAGCCAACGGGCAGCAAACGCTCGTCTGCGATCACCCCGTCATCCAGCCAGATGCCCTAAGCGCGCCATATCGTGGGGCTTTAGCCGAAGCGTAGCCTCGCCGATGGTATGCCCCTGTGCATCACTAGCCCAACGATATTCTTTAATACCCAGCTTGCCAAACAGCTGCTTCTCAGCCACTTGAGCCATCGGCGTCCCCCAGGCTTGCTCTATCACGCCCGAGAGCAAGTTGGTATTGCCGCCGTTATAGCTAAATTCACTACCTGGCTTGCTGGTCAGTGGCTGGCCAATCACAAATTGCTGCTGATTGGCGCTGCGATACATCTGGTAAATCGTTGAGTCAGGGGTGTATGGCCATTCATTCCACTGCAGGCCAGAGCGCATATCGAGCAGATGCGCCAGCGTCAGCTTTTTCTTGGCCGCATCACGCTCTTTGCGCGCCTGCGCCGGGTAAAACGGCAGTACGGGCTGTTTCAAACTTCTCAGTTTGTTCTGCTGCAGGCTGATACCCAATAGCGTCGAGACCACCGATTTGGTCACCGAGCGCATATCGTGCAATTGCTCGGGCGCGTAGGGATAAAAATAGCTATCGAGGACGACCTTGCCATTGCGCATCAGCAGCAGGCTATCCACCGCCCAGCCTTCGCTCGCTATCATTTTCAGCAAGCTGGCGAGCTTATTGGAATCAAAACCCTGCGATTCCGCGCTGGCAGTGGGCAACTCGGCGGCGTGTACGCAGGCCGAGATGGCCAAGGCGATTGCGATTATTTTATACATACTCCCCTCAGTATTGAGCCACAATCATTTTAATTATTGATCTTGAGAGCCATACCCCAGAGGCCATGACCAGCTTGCCCACACTAGTGACCGATAGCCATCCTGGCTTCATCATAAGTATTGTCTGAATAATGCATTTGAACGTTGTCCTTGCCAAAGACGAAGCGGTATTTCCAGCGCCAGATATCCTCGGCATATTGGGTTTTTATTTCGAGCGTATTTTCATTAATCCAGCGGCCACTCACCTGCAGGGTTTGATCATTACGATCCAACTTACTCAGAAAGCGCCCGTCTAGCCCAACTGGCCATTCATTTTTTACCAGCCAGCCGGCATCCACTTCCCAAATCATCGCGGCAGGGTCTTTGGGATCGGGCTTGAAACGCACCGCATGAATACCCCAAGGCTTATCAGCAAAGCGCCAAGTCCGGTCGTACCATTGCAGGCCTAACTCACGGCTATTTGTCAGCGCGGTACGGTTTGGCGACCGATTGCACCGTTTGGGCCAATTGCGCCTGCGCTTGCGCATTACTGGCTAGAGGATCGCCACCTTTGGCAAGGCGATGCAGTTTATTCAAGACTGATAGATCACTCTCTTGCTCTCGCACTTTGCCCGTCATCACGATCACCAGCTGATGCTGTGGATCAACGCGGATAAATTGATCCATCGATCCCGCCGCATCGAAATACTGCCCACCTAGGTTGACCCAAAAGCCGCGCTTATAGCCTGCGCTTTGTGCGGCTTGGGTATCGGCCAGTAATTGCGCAGTCCAGCCAACAGGTAACAATCGCTGCTGCTCCCAAACGCCATCCTGTAACCACAGCTGCCCCAGGCGCGCCATATCCCGCGTCGTCAACGCCAGCCCGGTTTCACCGATGCTGTGCCCCTGCGGATCTTTCTGCCAGGTGCTGCGCGTAATGCCAAGACGATTAAATAGTTGCTGCTGCGCGATTTCTTGCAATGTCGCGCCCCAAGCCTGCTCAATCAGGCCAGAGAGCAAGACATAATTGCCGTTGTTGTAGCTAAACGTACGCCCTGGTTCATCGTCCATCGGCTGCTGCAAAACATACTGCTGCCAATTTTTACTTTGGCGTAGCTGATAATTATTGGACTCAGGATCGCTGGGCGTTAATGGATACCAGGCCAGCCCTGAGTGCATGTCGACCAGATTGCCAATCGTGATTGCCGCTTTGTCGGTGTTTGGTTTGATCTTATCGGCAAAAAATGGCTGTATCGGCTGATTCAGGCTTTTGAGTTTTTGCTGATGCAGCGAGATCCCCAACAAAGTTGAAGTCACGCTTTTGGTAACAGACATCTGCGGGTGCAGCATCTCGGGCTGATACGGGTAGAAATAGCTCTCCAGTACCACCTTGCCATTGCGCATAATCAGCACACTATCAACTGCAGCGCCGCTGGATTTAATGTCTTTGAGTGCAGCATCTAGCTGCGCAGAATCAATGCCCTGCGATTCCGGGCTGGCGCTGGGCAACTCGGCGGCGTGCACGCTGGCCGAGATGGCCAAGGCAATTGCGATTATTTTATACATACTCCCCTCCGTATTAATCCATAAGTACTATTTGTATTGACCTGCAGACATATACCCTTATCAAGCACATATCTCACTCTGCGCAGGGTGTGCAGCGGATGGGTTTGAAGTGATCGCGGCGGCTGCCGGATAAACTCGGCTGTTCGCACGCCACGCGGCAATAGTCGCGCCGTGGGCCGTGCGTGGTTTTGGTTACGGCCAATGCGGGGCAGGCCAGCAAAACCATCAAGAGCGGCAGCACCGAGGGAGAGTATGGGTTGATGATTTTGCTGATTTCGTTCATGCACTCCCCCGTTCGGCTTACCATATGTTTATGTTTTTAATCTGCGCCGCTTGCGCACCGGCAAATACCAGCGGGTGTGGATTTGCATTTCGGTGTGCAAGCTTTGCTGCGAATTGCTCATTGGCACTTCCAGATAGCCAGCCCGATCAGCGAACTCCCACTCACTCGTGGGTAGCCAGTAGTTGTAAAAATACTCAACCACCAGCGCCTCATCGGCCAGTGTTCCGGCAAAATCAATCACCACAAATTGCCCACCCGCAATCTCGTCAAAAAGTATGTCGTATTGACCAGCTTTGCGCTGCTCGGCGCTCAGCACCCGATTTTCATCGACCACAAAGCCCGCTTCGTAGCGGCACAAGGCCACGTCGGTGATATTGGGGTTGTCGACACTGCGTGCGATCCCCAGCAAATCAGAGCCCATTAAATCGGGCCGCATCAAGCCTTGCATCACCGCCCACTGCAAGAGCTCGCGCCACAGATCAAGTATTTGCTCGCCCTGCACGCCTTGCCGCCAGATATAGGCACGGCGAAATGCGGGCTTGTGTTCAATGCGCAAATCGCGGATATAGCTTGGGCGCTGCCCTTGCCGCACAGCGACAAATTCTTCGCTGCGCTGCAAATACAGGCCCGATAGTAGCTGAGGGGCAGCCTCCTTCGTTTTGCAATTCTTGCTGTCTTTTTGCTCCGAGCTGTCGCGCCAGCGCCAGAATTGTCCGTCATGCTGCCAGAAATCGCCTTTTCGCCATTCGCTGGCGGTCATGCCAAAGTGCGCGCGAAAAGAGCGCGCCAGCAGCGCCTGCGATTTAAAGCCGCATTGCACGGCAATCTCCAGCATCGGGATCGCTGGCCGGACAAACAATAGATGCGCCGCGCGCTCGACCCGGATGCGGCGCAAAAAATCATTCGGCGTTTCATGTGTGAAAGCGGTAAATATCCGATGAAAATGAAAGGCGGACAGATGCGCGGCCTTGGCGACATCGGCCAGACTAATGTCTTCTTCACAGTGGCGGCGGATATAGTCTTGTGCCAGATGAATGCGGCGGGAGTAATCGTTGGACATAGCATCAACCATACCCTGCACGGTATGGCTCCATCAGCGTTAGTAGCAAAGAGCGGGCATGATATACCCCGCCGATTCTTTTTACTCGCTAACGGTGGGTTGTGGCCCCGGAGTGTGCAGCGCGCTATTGACGCCGCGCGGGCTTAAATAGCTGCGGTAGATGTCATCGTACCAGCGGATGCCCTCGCCCTCGATCTGGGCGGGCCAGTAGACAAAATACACGCGCACTGGCTCGGCCAGCGCTTCGGTATAGGTTTTCTTGCTGGCGATGCGGCGGCCGATTTGCTGCTCGCTCACGCCCAGCGCCCACGATGCCAGCGCCTGCCATTCCTGCACCCGCACACAGCCGGACGAGGCGGCGCGATTTTCCTTGCCAAACAGCCCCTTGCTCGGCGTGTCGTGCAGATAAATGCCATTGCTGGCCGTGAGCTCGAATTTAAGCCGCCCCAGCGCATTTTTCGCGCCGGGGTCCTGCACATAGCGATAGCGACCCAGATCGGTTTCACCTGCCGCCGCCACGGCGGCCGGGTCAACTTCATTGCCCTCAGTATCGAGCATGCGCAGGCGGTGCTTTTGCACCTTGGCCAGATTGAGCGTGCCATCCTTGGTGAGATCATTTTTGATCACCACCGGCGGCACACTCCAGTTGGGGTTGTATTTAATCGCGGCAATTTGCGTGCGCAGCAGCGGTGTGGGTCTGTCGTTTTTGCCGATCACAATCCGCGAGCGGATCACGGCCCGGCCATTTTCATATGCAGCCAGCGTGTAGGCCGGAATATTGATCACCACATAGCGCGCTGGCGCTTGCTCACGCAGGCTGTGCATTTGCGGCAGCTGCCACTGCAATAGCTCGCGCTTGCGCGCGTCGGTGAGGTTGAGATTAAAGCGGGTCTGCTTGTCAATAATGCCGTCTTCTTTCATCTGCAAGCCCAGCTGGTATTCGCGCACGGTAGCATCCAGCTCGGCGTCAAACTCGGTGCTATTGGCCAGCGCAAAACCCAGTTCGTTCAGCCGCTGGCGCACTAGCGCAACGTCCACCCCCTTGCTGCCCCGGCGCAGCGCCCGCTGTGCACTGACCTGCGTGGCAGGCGCATCTGCGCTGGCATGGGCCAGCGACTGGGCGTATTGCTCTAGCGCACTGATTTCGGCCTGCTCTACCGCCTGCACGGACAAAACCGACAGACACAGGGCGAAAACTAGCAAGCAGCGGGCAAACATAGGCCTATCCTCCGGGCGAAATATACCGATCAATCAGTGCAGGTCAGTCAATATGCCACCATTTGAAATCCACCCACGAACACATGAAAGCAATACGTAATCAATACCACAGTTTGTGACCCGTTTTAATGGCGAACGCGATCAGTACAACAATCTGAGGCAGACCCCGCCAGCCATCTTCTGCCTGAGTGCGCAGCAGCGCCGGAAACAACACGGTATAATCGCGCCATGCCCATGATTATCCGCCCCATACAAAACAAAGACCTCGCCAGCGCCAGCCTGGCGATTAGCGAAGCCACGCAAGCTTGCACCGCGCTGGATCAGACCGATGTCGCCGAATTTCTGGCCAGCTGGAATGAAACCGCCAACAGCCTGTTGCACGAGCCCGAGCCCAATCACGCCATTACGCTGGTGGCCCAGATGGGCGACGAAGTGGTTGCCGTGGTGCAGCTCAATCAGGATGGCGAAATCAAGCTGTTTTATGTCACACCGCGCTGGCAGCGGCGCGGCATTGGCCGTGCGCTACTGGCCGAGCTGGCGCTCAATGCGCAGTGTATGAATATCAACTCCCTGCAAATTTATAGTAGCAACAATGCGCGGCTTTTCTTTCTTGAACATGGTTTCCACGCCGAACAACACGACTTTAGCGACTGGCTGGTCGCCGATCTGACCAAATGGAAAATTAAATATGAACAGCAAACTACTCACTGACGATCAGCTGGAACAACTTGATGGCTTTCTGATGTCACCGCGCACACCCGGCGAAACCATGGACATCGAAATGCTCGATGGCTTTCTGGTGGCGCTGGCCATCGGCCCGGAAGACGTCCCCGAAGAAGAATGGCTACCGGCGATTTTTGCCGGCACGCCGCCCGAATTTGAAGACCACGCTGAAGCCGATGAAATTTTCGGCCTGATCCGCCAGCACGCCGCCAGCATCAAAGCGGCTTTTTCAGTGAATCGCCGCGATAATCCGGGCGAAAACCCGCTGTATGTGCCGGTGATTTTGTCGGATGAAGATCAGGACGAAAAATGGCAGGAAACCTCGGGCGTGTACTGGGCTTCAGGCTTTTACGCCGGGATCGAAGCGCGCGCCCAGGCGTGGGATGCATTGCTCGAAGCCAATGACGAGCTCGATAGCGCAGTGGAGAAAATCCTCGCGCTGGCGGCCAGCGACGGCGATGATGGCGACCAATCTCCTAGCGATGAAGTCGGTGCCGAGCCGCTGAAACTGCTCAGCATCAAAGAGCGTCAGGAGCGCGTCGCCGAGCTGCCATGGCATATCGAAGACGTGATGTATTACGTGCTGGAAGAGAAATTCGGCAAGGTCGAGCAAGTAGTGCGCGAAGAGCCCAAAGTGGGTCGGAATGACCCTTGCCATTGCGGCTCGGGCAAAAAATTCAAAAAGTGCCACGGCGCTTAATCGCTTTATCGCCTTCTCGCAGAACCCCGACCATGCCCGATTGGCGCCAACTGATCAAACCCGCGCGCAACCCGTTTCATGCCTCGCGCATGCTGCTGGGCGCGCTCGCGTTTGGCTTGCCGATGGGCTGGTTTGTGCTGAACGGACAGCATAGCCACGCGGCCTACACCGGCTTTGGCGTGATTGTGACGCTGTTTATGGACATGGGCAGCACGCGCCGCCTGCGGCTGGAAAGCATGTTATTGGGCAATACGCTGATTCTGGGCGCGGCCTGCCTGAGTCTGGCGCTCAATGGCAGCTGGCTGCTGTGGCTGGGCGGCGTGGTGCTGCTGTTTAGCCTGATCGGCAGCAAGCTGGCCGCCGGTTTTGCCCTTGATATGAAGCTGCGCATGCTTGCTGCGGCTTATCTGGTTGGCTATCCCGGCACCATGATCAGTGGCGACATGCTGCCGCTTTATCTGCTGGGCGCAGCAGCCACAATGACGCTGAGCACACTTTTTGCGCCGCGCATCAACAACCCCGTCGCGCTGCCTTTGCCGCCACACTGGCGACAGGACTGGCTTAAGCTGCGCGCTGGCGAAACAGCGGGGCTGACTTTTGGCGTTTTTCTTGCGCTGGCCTGCGCGAGCAGTTTTTTCGCAGCGCACGCCTTCAACTTGTATGCACCCAATCTGGCAGCAGTGACCACGCTGATGGTTTTCCGCCCCGAGCCCAATCGCACCGAATCAACCATCTGGCTGCGGCTACTGGGCGTCCTGCTCGCCTCGGCGCTGGCCTGGCTGCTGGTTTTTCCAAATCATTCCAACTGGCAATTGCTACTGCTCACCGTTGTGGCGGGCTCGCTGCTGCCGGTAGCATTTGCCAACGGCCTGCTGTATGTCGCCGCACAAATGACCTTCACCATGTATCTGATCCTGGCGCTACTGGGCGTCAGCGGGCAAACGGCGCGGCACTTTGCCGAAATGCGCATTATTGAAACGCTGCTTGGCGCATTGATTGCCGCCAGCTTTGCCATGGTGTACGACATACTGACCACTCAACCTCAACATCCTCACTAGCCTTTACGAGAGCACCGCATGTACCGTCTTGTTATCCAAGCCCCGCATATTGAAACCCAGCATCTGAAACAGCTCGCCCGCCTCGCTGGCGCGCACAGCATCGAAACCGTGCAGCAAAACTCGCAGCACGCCTTCAAGCTGCACGGTGCAGAAATTGAAAACGACGAAGCCGTCGCCGACTTTTGCGAATCCAACCAGCTCGATTACGCCTTTATCCCCGAAGACCTTGGCGTGCGTGATATTGGCCTGATCGTGATGGACATGGATTCAACGCTAATTACCATCGAGTGCATCGACGAAATCGCCGATATGTTCGGCATCAAGCCACAAGTGGCCGAAATCACCGCCGCCGCCATGCGTGGCGAACTCGATTTCAACGAAAGCCTGACGCGCCGCGTCGCGCTGCTGGCCGGGCTGGAAGAATCGGCACTGAATCGTGTTTATGAAGAACGCTTGGCACTGATGCCGGGGGCCGAAGTGATGCTGGCCGGGTTTAAACAAGCCGGTGCCAAATCACTACTAATTTCGGGCGGCTTTACTTTCTTCACCGAAAAACTCAAAGCACGGCTGGGGCTGGATTACGCGATTGCGAATGTACTTGAAGTGGAAGACGGCAAGCTCACCGGCCGTGTGGTTGGCGATATTATCAATGCCGAACGCAAACGCAGCGAGCTGATCGCCCACCGCGAAATGCTCGGTCTGCGCCGCGATCAGGTGGTGGCCATGGGCGACGGGGCCAACGATCTACCCATGCTGCACGAAGCCGGTTTTGGCGTAGCGCTGCACGCCAAACCGAAAGTTCAGGCCGAAGCACCGTATGTGATCAATACCGTGGGCATGGAAGGCGTGTTGAATTATTTTTGTTAAGTTGTCGGGCATACTGAGTGCAGCGAATAATGCAGCGACACCAGCACACTTGGGGTACGTCGCGACATGGCACAATTCGCTATCGCTCAGTGCACTCTAGGTAGGTATGCGCCCAGAACATAAACGCAGCAACATATACAGAGAAATACCCCTGCAACCACAAGCCGGAGATTTGCGATTTAATCCGGTTGCGACGGCTGTAGGTTTGAGCAACCTTTTTCGCTAAACACCCCGTCGGGCAACAAGATGCCGCGAGGTTGCGGGTGAAAATAAGTCCACGCCATCATACGCTCGCCCTGGCTGGTGAGCACTTCGATTTGCTCGCGGCAGTAATCGTCGGGGTGCTGCTCCAGCTGATCGACCCGCGCCAGATCGGCCGGGCTGATCAGATAGAGCTCGCCGTGCACCGGATACAGCGCCGGGGTTTTGGCTAGGAAGGGATATTCAATGGTATAGAGCGCAAAGTCAGCCGTTGTGTGGGCTTCAGCGATATACCCAGCATCACCCAGCCAGTGATGATTGCTCATGCCACGCTTGAGCGTGCCGTACACAAACAGATAAACCTCGCCTTCTTGCGATATCTCACGCTGCAACGCCAAATCCATCAGCGCGCCTCAAGCTCGATGCCGGGGACGTCGATGGTGTCGCTATCGGTACAGCGCTTGGCCTGACACAGCTTGACCCGCCAGGTTGCCGGTCGCGTGGCGGGCACGCCTTGCCAGCTGCCGCACCAGACGCCGTTGCCGCAATCGGCTTTGATCAACTGACTGGCGAGCACTTCGCGCGTGGTTTCATCGAGCAATAACCAGCGATCCGGCGTGATGCCGGGCTGCTCTGTTTTCCAGCTCAGCAAAACCTGCGTGGGCAATAACCCCTCGCCCAGCTCGGGATCGTCCGGCGTGTAGAGCGCCAGCGCGGGCTTGGCGGGCGTTAGCTCAGGGCCGAGCATGGCATCAACTTTGAGCACATCCGAGCGCGTACACTGCATCTGACGGCATAGGCGCACCGCCAGCTGATGCTCGCCATTGGCCAGCGGCACGTCCACCGTGCCAGCCTGGC
The DNA here is from genome assembly GCF_040047665.1 of Chitinibacter sp. FCG-7. NCBI lineage: Bacteria > Pseudomonadati > Pseudomonadota > Betaproteobacteria > Neisseriales > Chitinibacteraceae > Chitinibacter > Chitinibacter mangrovi. Next base: position 3,392,966 of record NZ_CP157355.1, on the reverse strand, counting down.
TGTTTTCAGTCTCGTCGCTAAATTTGTCGGACCGATAAATCACTTTGCTGCCGTTCAGTACTTCCCAGTGTGTGCCCGTTGTTCCCCACCACAGATTCCACGCCACCGTCACCTTACCGTCGGTGGTGACCTGCGGAATCCAGGAGAGCGACGGCGCGCCGGGCTCGCCGGCCTGCACTTCATCGTCGCCATCGCGAGCCGCGTCGGCCCAAGTGCTGGCGCTGGCTTGATTGCACACCGGCGCTTCCAGCGTGCCATTGCATAGCTTGATCACAAAGCGATGCTCGCCGGGTGTCAGCCTGGCGATCTGGAAGCTGCCGCTTTGCACAGCTTGCAGGCCTCCATCGACCATCTGGTTGCTACTTACCGGCTCACCAGACACATTCATTGCATCGGCTTGCATGGCTTTGATGCGGCGCGAGAAATCGCGGCCACGGTAGCGCAACTGATCGTTATCCCACACCTCCCACCACTGCGCGGCCGTGCCAAACCAGATATCCCACGCCAAAGTGAGCCGCCCGGCTTTCATCCGGGGCGGGATGGGGTCGAGTGCAGGCAGCATGGGCTGCTCGACTTGCTGCGCCGGAATGCTCTCACCGCTATTGGCGACAAATTCGGCGGGTTTGATTTGCGGATCATTGCCCGGCGCGGGCGCGGGTGCTGCCAGCTGCTCGCACTCCAGTACCCCCAGAATTGCCGTCGGCAAGCAGGCCAGTTGCTCGCGCCGCGCCGCTTCGCTGGCGGACAGTAAAATTCCGGCCTGCGACTGCACACAGAGCAAGGCGAAACACCAAGGTAATAAACGCATTCGGGCTTTCCTTCCGGGGTATCGGCATCAACGGATGTCTTCTGATGTCTGCGCACTTTGCCATCAAAGGGTTTTGACAAGGCTATTGCATATTTGGCCGATGAAACCGACTAAATGGCTTCGCAATAATCTAACTGTAACTGCAATATCCGCTCGCCGCGAAATTCATTCACACTGATTTTATACACAGCATGAATATCACGGGGTATAGGCTCAGACCAGTTAAACCGCATGGCCTCCAGCACGATACCGTCAGTGTTACTTAATTTTAACTTGCTGTGTTTTTCGCCCACAATCCGCTGCTCAACGACGCGAAACTGCCCGCTAAACACCGGCGCGGGAAAGCCCTGCCCCCAGACCTGCTTGTCGAGCAATTCGGCAGTGGCAATCTGCAAATCGCGGCTGGGTAATTCGCCGTCGGTTTCAATCACGCGCGTCAATTGCGCCTCATCGAGCAGCTCGCGGCAGACGGCTTCAAACGCCGCTTCAAACGCGGCAAAATCCTTGCGCAGCAAAGTTAGCCCCGCCGCCATCGCGTGGCCGCCGAACTTTTTGATTAAGCTCGGATGGCGCTTGGACACCAGATCGAGCGCGTCACGCAAATGCAGGCTAGGGATCGAGCGGCCCGAGCCTTTGATTTCGTCGTCATCGCTACCCGTTCCATTGCTGCCGTCTGCAAAGACCAAGGTCGGGCGGTGGAACTGATCTTTGACCCTCGACGCAACAATCCCGACGACGCCCTGATGCCAGTCGGCCTGATAGAGACTGATGCTGTAGCGATCAGCCACGTCAACATTGATCAGTGCCCGCTCGGCCTCTTCGCGCATGCCCTGCTCGATTTCTCGGCGCGAGCGATTAAGCTGATCGAGCTCTCTGGCCTGCGGCAGCGCGACATCTTCGCTCGTCGCCAGCAAGGTATTGATACCAAAGCTCATATCATCAAGCCGCCCAGCCGCATTCAGGCGCGGCCCCAGCGTAAAGCCCAGATCAAAGCAACTGGCGCGGCCATAAAAACGTCCGGCGGCGGTAAACAGCGCCATGATGCCGGGGCAAGCGCGGCCTGCGCGCATGCGCTTCAAACCTTGCTCGACCAGAATGCGGTTATTCGCGTCGAGCTTGACCACATCGGCCACCGTGCCGAGCGCGACAATATCGAGCCACTGCGCCAGATTGGGTTCGGGTTGATTAGCAAAAGCGCCTCGTTCACGCATGACTGCACGCAGTGCCATCAGCACATAAAACATCACGCCAACACCGGCCAGATTCTTGCTCGGAAACAGGCAATCGCCCTGATTCGGGTTGACGATGAGCGCGTTGGGCAGCGTGTCAGCGGGCAAGTGGTGATCGGTAATCAGCACCTCAATGCCATGCGCTTTGGCCGCCTCAACCCCAGCGTGGCTGGCGATGCCGTTATCGACGGTGATAATAATGTCGGGTGATTTGCTGCGCGCCAGCTCGACGATTTCAGGCGTTAAGCCATAACCATATTCAAAGCGATTCGGCACGATGAAATCGACTTTTCCTCCGAAGGCTGCCAGCCCTTTCATCGCCAGCGTCGTCGCGGTTGCGCCATCGGCGTCGTAATCGCCAACGATGAGCAGGCGCTTGCCTTGTTCAATCGCATCAGCGAGCCGTGCACCCATTTCGGGCGCGTTTTTCAGCAGCGTAAACGGCAGCAGGTGTTTGAGCTCGTGCTCGAGCTCGGTCGGGCTGGCAATGCCGCGCGCCGCGTAGAGTCGAGCCTGCAGCGGATTAAAGCCCGCCGCCAGCAAGTTTTTTTCCAGCGCGGCCGGTACGGCACGCTTTTTAATCAGCGACATCAGCGGACTCCACGGCAGTGAAATGGGCAGGCAAAGCGCTGCGACGCCAGAAGCGCCACAAATCGGCACGGGTCACGGTAATCTGCTGCGCCGCGTCGCTAAACGACAGCGTTAAGCTGCTTAATTCGCCGTTGCGCAGCGCGGCCAGCGCAGGTGCAAACCATTGCTGCTCCCAGCCCAGCCAGACTTGCTGCCAGTCATAACCCGCACCATACAGCGCGTGCAGGCGCAATTGATCAAGGACGATCACTGCGTTTCGCGCCTGGGTGTCTGAATAGCCCGTCGGCAGCGCACTGGCCGACAATGCCGCCAACACTGGATCATTGGCGAACAATGGTCGCCCTAGCTGGGGTATATCGCCACAAGGCAGATTACCATTACCCCACAGCCATATACTATTGATTAGTAATTGCCCTGCCGCGTCTCGCGCATCGTTCACCCCGTGCGAATACAGCAGCATCTGCATTTCATTTAATAGCGCGTTAAATTTCAAAGCCCCAGCGCCTTGCGGCAAAACATCGTTCAGGTTTTGCCCCAGCGCACGATAAATTGGCGTAAAGCGCAGCTCCGGATCGGCAGGCAGACGAACAAACCAGCGCTGCGACGTGGGGGCAATAAATTCAAAGCCGTCGGCGCGATACAGCGCATTGAGCGCCGCAACCAGCGCGTCAGCCTCGGCCTGCGTCACTTCCAGATAAGGCTCGCCCAGCACAGTGAGGTGGTCACGATCAACGCGCAAGGTGACCGGATCGGCGCACAGCCAGTAGCCAGCTGGCAAATCGGGCTGATTGGCCAACAGCAATGGCGCCACCGGCAAGGTATCTACACCGAATAAAGCAGCCAGATAGGCTTCATGATCGGCTTGCGCCAGCGTGGTTTTTTTTCCTTTCCCCGCCAGCAGCGCCAGCGACGGCATAGGCAAATCGTGCCAGATCGCCTGGCGGCTATGGGCATCGGGCCAGATGCTGGCTGGAATAATCAGTTCGAGATGATTTTGGTGGTTTTCAGTCTTCATAAAGCGCAATTCTACACGGATGCGCAGACGATCAGAAATGAAGCGCTTCGCAAAACTGCCAGCAAACCGTTGACCAGGCCGCACCCAAAATCCGATTAAGAGTCTGATTTACAAAATAAAAGTCAAAAACGGCACACCATCTAGCAGCAAGCGAATGTAATTTCAAATTTTCTCACTACAGCTGTTGCATTATCCGCAACACCTAGGCATAATTCGCCCCCTTCGGTTGTGTGACGATCATTACTTGACGACACAGCCACTTTCTATCGATCTCATCGCCTCTGACCTTATTCCCGCACCCGGTTCTGCAAGAACCAAGCCATTGTGATTAGCGGTTGTTCCTGGTTGGCGTCGATGTTGTGCTGGTGAGTTTTCCCAGCCATACCACAAGGACTGCCAACATGCCGCATACCGCTGCTACCGCTACAGACACGCCTAACGAATTCGTAACACTGGGTCTGGCTTCGCAAATTACCGAGATTCTGGAAGCTCAGGGCTTCAACAAGCCAACCCCCATTCAAGCTGCAGCGATTCCCGAATTGCTCGCTGGCAACGACATCATGGCATCTGCGCAAACCGGTACCGGTAAAACTGCCGCCTTCCTGTTGCCTGCACTGCACAAGCTAACCAAAGAATCGACTCACCACGCTCGTGGCCCGCGCATTCTGGTGTTGACACCGACTCGCGAGCTGGCCGAACAGGTTTCTAAAGTAGCAACTGAATTTTGCCGCAAGATTCCACGCTGCAAAGTGGTGACCGTTGTCGGTGGCGTACCTTACCCAGTACAAAACAAAATGCTGGCGCAACCGTACGAAGTACTGGTTGCCACACCAGGCCGTTTGACCGACTTGCTGCGCAGCGGCCGCATCGACTTCCGTCGCCTCGAATTGCTGGTGCTGGACGAAGCTGACCGCATGCTGGACATGGGCTTTATCGACGAAGTTGAAGCGATTGTTGACCAGCTGCCAAAAGAGCGCCAAACCGCGCTGTTCTCTGCGACACTGACTGAGTCAGTTCAGCGCTTTGCTGGCCCGATGTTGCGTTCACCCAAGCTAGTGGAAATGGCACAAGAAGCAAAAATGCAAGCGCAAATCGAGCAGTCAGTACACTACGCTGACGGCTACGAACACAAACAGAAGCTCGTTGCTGCGCTGCTAAAGAAAAACGAAGGCCAGCAATCGATCATTTTCACGGCAACCAAAATCTCTGCCGATGAAGTGGCTGAATGGCTGAAAATGGAAGGCTTTAAAGCCGCCGCAATGCACGGCGACCTGGCACAGCGCGACCGTCGCCGCACGCTAGATCGCCTGCGTCGCAGCGACATCGATATGCTCGTTGCCACTGACGTTGCTGCCCGTGGTATCGACGTTGCCGGCATCAGCTTGGTCATCAACTTTGACTTGCCACGCTTCTCGGAAGACTACATCCACCGTATCGGTCGTACCGGCCGTGCTGGCCGCTCAGGCGAAGCCGTTTCTCTGGTGACCAAGAGCGACTTCACTTTGCTGACCAAAATCCGTCGTCAATACAATATCGAATTTGGCACGCAAGAAATCGAAGGTCTGGAAGCGCGCTTCCAGCCAGGCCGCGGTGGTCACGGTGGTGATCGTGGCCGTCCTGGCAACGGTGGCGGTCGTGGTCGCGGCGGTTACGGTGCAGGCAACGGCGGTGGTGGTCGTGGTGGCTACGCAGGGAATCGTGATGGCGGCGCACCGCGCAGCGGCGGCTACCAAGGCAACCGTGAAGGTGGCAGCTATGGTGATCGCGCACCACGCGGCGATCGCCCTGAAGGCCATCGCAGCGAAGCATCACGCGGCAATTTCGGTGAGCGCTCACACCACAATGAAAGCCGTGGCGGCTACGGCGAGCGCGCACCGCGTGAACAACGCAGCTTTGGCTCAGGCCAATCGCGTGACAACGCAGGCGATCGCACTGGCGGCTACAACCGCGATGCAGCACCACGCGGCAATTTTGGCGGCAATCGTGATGGCGCACCACGCAGCAGCGGTTACGGCGGCCAACGCGACGGCGCGCCGCGTGAAGGTGGCTTCGGCGGTGGTCGTGAAGGCGGCTCACGTGGCGGCTACGCAGGAAACCGTGACGGTGGCGCACCACGCGGCGACCGCGGCGGTGATCGCGGCAGCTACGGTGGCAAACCTGCTGGCGGCAACCGTGGTGGCGGCCGTTTCAGCTAAGCCACACCATTAATATGCAAAAAGGCAGCTTAGGCTGCCTTTTTTCGGATTCAGCCTTCGCAACACGCCCGAATTCTGGATCTTGCACCACCAATCAGCGGCACACCTTGCCTGCGAACAAAAACCTCTGTTGACTGGAAAATGCGCCATGCTCAGTTATCGCCACGCCTTTCATGCCGGCAATCATGCCGACGTCCTTAAACACGCCGTTGAAGTTTTGCTCCTTGATTACCTCAATCAAAAAGAAAAACCATGGTGGTATATCGACACGCACGCGGGTGCTGGCGTTTACTCGCTCACCGAAGGCTACGCGACCAAAAATGCCGAATTTGAAACCGGCATTGCGCGAATCTGGCAGCGCAACGATCTACCCGAAGCGCTGAAAAAATACGTGCAAATCGTTAAAACACTCAATGCAGGGCAAGATCATCTGATGTTTTACCCTGGCTCGCCTTTTGTGGCACAGGCCTTGCAGCGCTTTGACGATAAATTGCGCCTGTTTGAATTGCACACCAGTGACGCGAAATTGCTGGCCGATAATTTCGCTTCGGCAGGCAAACGCGCACAGGTAATCCACGCCGATGGTTTTGCCAGCATCAAAGGTGTATTACCGCCGCCGCCGCGCCGCTCACTGATGCTGATTGACCCGCCATATGAAGACAAACACGATTATGTGCGCGTCGCCGACACCATGAAGCTGGCGCTGGAGCGCTTTGCCACTGGCGTTTACGCGATCTGGTATCCGCAATTGGCACGAGTTGAAGTGAAAGAAATGCTTGAAAAACTGAAAAAAATTCCATGCAAAGGATGGCTACACGTCAGCCTGACGGTACAAACGCCCAGCGCCGATGGATTTGGCATGCATGGCTCGGGGATGTTTGTGTTCAATCCATCGTGGACACTGGAACAAGACCTCAATACCCTGATGCCGTATCTGGTCAAACACCTTGGCCTGGATAGCGGAGCGCGATATACCCTTGAATCGCACACAATCTAAACCATAAAAAAAGCCCCGAAATCGGGGCTTAGCCCCCACTCGCAAAGCGAGGCTCCACTCAAGGAGGGGACGGGAGGGGTGGGAATAAAGCATAAAGGCTGCGAATTCAACGCCTGATTTCCCAGGCTCGGCTTTGCCGAGACTTGAAAAATATTGCAATCACTTTGCTCTGCAGCCTGCAGCCCCTCAATCGGGGCTTTTTGGTCCGTTCAGTCCGCGTTGCATTAACTCAAAAGCACGACCCTTACACCAGAGCCAGCAACAAAGCTGCAGCACGTGCTGGCAGACGCGCATTATCGGCCACCAGCCAGACCGTCGCAGTGCGGCCATCTTCTGACAATTGCAACTGATTTGCCCACACCTTGTCGCCACCTATCGCGTCCTGTGGCGTGGCCACGCCTGCTGCGCCTGTACCTTGCAGCAAATACAGTGCTGGTGCGCCATGGATCGCCTCTTCCAGCGCTGCCAATGTTTGTGCCGCAGCAAAATGCGCCGTCACACTCACAGCATGTCCAAAAAATACTGGTACGCGGCTCACGGTTAAGCTATTAACAGCATGCCCTGCTGCAGCCAATTCGGCGTGAATACGCGCCTCTTCACCGCGCTGCGCCGTTGGCAAAACATTGAACGCCAACCGCTTGGGGTAACCCGCCAGCTCGACTTCTTGCTGTGCAAACAGCTGGCGAGTCTGCATCGACAGCGCCTCAATCGCCGATTTGCCGTCTTCCGACACCGACACCATGGCCGTTGCCGCAGCAAAATCGAGCTGCCCCAGCGTTTTAAATGCCGCCAGCGTGGCGGAGATCATGGAGGTCAGCACATGCGGCAAGCTGACAATCTGGCCACGACGCGGCTGCCCCACTTTGCTTTGCGTAGCGCCGGTCAGGTCGATCACCGCCACATTGGCTTGCGCGGCTTGCGCAGCGTATTTGGCCGCCAGCTCGGGCACGCCAACAAACACCGCCGCCTCAACCGTGCTCCAGTCAAATACTTCAACGTCGATCACCGGTAAAACATGGTCGCGAAGCTCAACCGTGCCCGCGTCTTCGTCGTCAGAAAGCGGATACAGCGCAGCGATGGCGAAGGACATATCAGCCAGCATTTCGCCCAATACATCTAATACGGTTTGTGCTGCGGGGGTATCTGCACCTACTAGCGCAACAGAAAGGGCTTTAGACATATACTCACTCCATGTATCAATAAAAACAACCGCAGCAAACATGCTGCGGCGGAATGAATATTTTACTCGGTCGGCGCGGATAACACGAGCCAAAGGCGGCGTGAATCGTGCAATTAATTGGCCTGATTGATTTCGCGCCGGGTATTTTCAATCAGGCTGCTCAGTTGCCCGCTCTCGTTCAATGCGCGCAAGCCCTGATTAAAGCTTTTCACCCAGCGCGGAGAATTCGGGTTTTTGCGGCTAAACACCACATGCAAAGGCGCGGTCCAGTACGCCTGATTTTGACAGAAGATTTTATCGCGCTCGGCTGCACTCAGATTCTTGGCCAGCACATAGGGACCCACTTCAATATCAATCGGCAATAAATCGATATAACCGGCGTGCAATTTTTTGAAATTACTCACATCGCTATTGCTGGTATCAATTTGCAGCACACCGGCCTTGCTGAGCTTGTCAAATTCTTCGGAGTAAAAATTGCCGGAAGTAATGCCGATGCTGTAGCCCGCCAGATCCTCCAGTTTTTTCCAGGCGATTTCACGCCCTTTTTGCTGGCAAAAAACCATGCGCAACGACAACACGGGATCGGTATAGAGCAAATCCTTTTCCCGCTCAGGGTTTTTCGCCCAGCCAAAACCGCCGGGATACAAGCCCATACGCACACCATCAATGGCCCGCCGATTCGGCACCGACTCAAGCTTCACATTAATTTTCTGCTGGGCAAAAGCCGCCACCACCACCCGCGTCAGCAAGCCCTGATAAGGCAGTTTTTCGCCCATATAGGGCGGATACTCCTGCAAGGTGAGCAAAATCGTTTCGGCCTGCGCCATACCAGCGCTAAGCATCAAAGCAAGCATCAGGGAAGCCGGTTTACGCATGATGATGACTCCTGCAAGGTATTTTTCCAACAAGCTATTCATAGCGAACGATCGATTTAAAACCACCATAGGCCATGCGTTTAAAATCAAAAGGTGGATTTTCCTGATCGCACATCCCGCTTAAGCGTGGATCAGCCATCACCAAGGCATTAATACGATCACGCTCTTCACGCGAGGGATAAATAATCCAGGCCATCACAACGGTTTCATTGTCCCGGCAGCCTGCAACAGCACGAAAAGACAGCATATCCGGGATCTCCAGTTCATCGCCCACACATTCCCAGTAGGCGATGGCACCGTGCTCCTTCCAGACCGCACCGGCGGTATTGGCCATCTTTTGGTAATCCGCCAGTTTCTCTAGGGCGATTGGCAACAAAAAACCGTCTACATAATGCGTCATCTCCAGCTCCTTAAATAGAGGGGGTGCTTGCTGTACTTTAGTTCCTACAGCCCAATAAAGGGTAGCCAAGACATGAAAAAAATTTATCGATCCTTAGCAAATTCTCTTTATCGTCAACCGCTTATCAGCAGACCTTGTCTCGCTCTTACTGGCTTGTGAATACGGACAAACAACGCTGATACAGCGCCAGACAGGCGGCATCAACACGGCTTGAAACATGCGAGCAGCAATAAAAAAGAGCCCAAACGGGCTCTTTCTGCATTGGCGGCAAACGATCAATTACAGCGCAGCAACCACTGCGTCGCCCATCGCCGAGCAGCCGACTTTAGTTGTGCCAGCTTCGTAAATGTCGGCGGTGCGCAAGCCTTGCGCCAGCACTTTCTTCACCGCATTTTCAACGCGCTGTGCAGCCGCTTCATTATTGAAGGTGTAACGCAACATCATCGCAACAGACAGAATCGTCGCCAAAGGATTGGCCACATCTTTGCCCGCAATATCCGGCGCCGAGCCGTGGCTAGGCTCGTATAGGCCCTTATTGTTCGCATCGAGCGAAGCCGATGGCAGCATACCAATAGAGCCAGTCAGCATCGATGCTTCGTCAGACAGAATATCGCCGAAAATATTGCCAGTCACGACCACATCGAACTGCTTCGGCGCTTTTACCAATTGCATGGCGGCGTTGTCGACCAGCATATGGCTCAGTTCAACGTCTGGATATTCCTTGGCCAGATCGGTCATGATTTCTTTCCAGAATTCGGTCGTTTCCAGCACATTGGCTTTGTCGACCGAACACAGTTTCTTGCCGCGTTTTTGCGCTGCCTGGAAAGCCACGTGGCCGATGCGACGAATTTCGCTCTCGGCGTACAGCATGGTATTAAAGCCTTCGCGCTCGCCCGCTTCATTGGTGCGAATGCCGCGTGGCTGGCCGAAATAGATGTCGCCAGTTAATTCACGAACGATTAAGATATCCAGCCCGGAAACCACTTCTGGCTTCAGCGTCGACGCATTGGCCAATTCCGGGTACAAAATCGCCGGACGCAGATTGGCAAACAGGTTCAAATCTTTGCGGATTGCCAGCAGGCCACGCTCTGGGCGCAACGGGCGATCGAGTTTGTCGTACTGCGGGCCACCCACAGCGCCGAGCAAAATTGCGTCGGCTTCACGCGCCAGGTTTTGCGTGAATTCAGGATACGGCGCGCCGTACTGATCGTAAGCCGCACCGCCCAATGGTGCTTCCTGCAGTTCCAGATCAAGGCCATCGGCTTTCAATACGTCGAGGACTTTGCGCGCTTGCGCTACGATTTCAGGGCCAATGCCATCACCGGGCAGAATCAATACTTTCATTTTTATCTCGTGGTCTTATTAGATGGTCATTAATTGCAATTTCATTGACAATACATGGGTATATGCCTGTAGAGCAATCCAGCCAAGAGCTACAGAGCAATACCCACCAGCAACGTACAATTAATTACTGCTGATATACATAGAAAAAGAGGGGCAAGCCCCTCTTTTTGCCTAGTTCGCTCGCTTAGAACGATACTTTGTAGTTCACGTCGCAATCGGTCATCACAATCACGCGCGGGTGCGTTTGCAGCAATGACGCTGGCACTTGCGTGGTGATCGGGCCGTTTAGCGTGCGATCCAAGATCTCGGCTTTTTCAGCACCTTTAACCACCAGCAAAATCGCACGCGCCTGCATAATCGTTCCCATGCCCATCGTTACGGCATGCGTTGGCACTTCGTCGATGTGGTTGAAGAAGCGTTTATTGGCTTCGCGCGTTTCTTGTTTCAAAGTCACTTTGTAAGTACCACGTGACAAATGCTCATCCGGCTCATTAAAACCGATATGGCCGTTACCGCCAATACCGAGCAATTGCAGGTCAACCGGGCCTTGCTCGAACATCATTTTGTCGTAGCTGCGGCATTCTGCATCGACGTCAGCGGCATTGCCATCAGGCACATGCGTGTTTTCGCGTTTGATGTCAATGTGGTCAAACAGATTGCGCTGCATGAAATTGCGATAGCTTTCCTGATGTGTCACTGGCAAGCCGACGTATTCATCCAGATTGAACGTTTTGGCGTGGGCAAAGCTCACCAGACCTGCCTTATACGTTTTAACGATTTCCTGATACAGGCCCACCGGTGTACCGCCTGTGGCCATCCCCAGAATGGCATTGGGTTTGCTGCGAACCATGGAAATAATCAGGTCAGCGGCGGCACGATCTAGATCGCTTTGATTTTTGAATTTATGCAGGATCATCGGTTACTTTCCAAAATATGAATTCGACCGTCAAAGAATACGGCAAAATTCCAAGAATAATATTGATAAAGCCTAAAAAATGAGCCCGATTTTGGCAAAAAGGGCTGCATTCCTGATTTATTTTGCAAACAGCCAAGGCTGCTCAGTCTGGCGCTTGGCTTCAAATGCCGCAATTTCATCGCGGTGCGCCAAAGTCAGGCCAATTTCGTCCAGACCATTGAGCAGACAGTGTTTGCGGTGTTCGGTAATTTCGAAGCTAAATACCTGACCAGCTGGTGTGGTAATCGTTTGCGCTTGCAGATCGATATAAAGGCGATAGCCTTCGGCTTTGGCTTCATTAAATAGCTGATCAACCACGGCTGCGGGCTGCACAATCGGCAGCAGGCCATTTTTGAAACAGTTATTAAAGAAAATATCGGCAAAGCTCGGCGCAATCAGCGCGCGGAAACCAAAGTCTTCAATCGCCCACGGCGCGTGCTCACGCGAGCTACCGCAACCGAAATTATCCCGCGCCAATAGCACTTGCGCGCCCTGATTGCGCGGCAAATTCAATTCGAAACCAGGGTTTAATGGGCGGGTGCTGTTATCCATGCCCGGCTCGCCCTGATCGAGGTAGCGCCATTCGTCAAACAGGTTCGGGCCAAAGCCGGAGCGCTTGATCGATTTCAAAAACTGCTTGGGGATAATCGCATCAGTATCCACATTGGCGCGATCCATCGCGCAAACCAAGCCATCCAGTTGCACAAAAGGTTTCATTTCGCCGCCTTTTCAATGGCTTCGCCACCCTTTTTAATGTCTTGCCCTATCCCTGATACGGTATTGCAGGCTGTTAGCGCCAGAACCAAACAAGAAAGCATGAATGCACGCATTTGAGTGACCTCCAGATTAGTTAAAGTGACGCACATCAACAAAATGGCCGGCAATCGCTGCTGCCGCGGCCATTTCTGGGCTAACCAGGTGAGTACGCCCACCCTGCCCCTGACGACCTTCAAAATTACGGTTCGACGTCGACGCGCAGCGCTCGCCCGGCGATAAGCGGTCGGCATTCATCGCCAGACACATCGAACAGCCTGGCTCACGCCATTCAAAACCGGCTTCAATAAAGATCTGATCCAGGCCTTCAGCCTCAGCTTGCGCTTTAACCAAACCGGAACCCGGCACGATCAATACCAGTTTAACGCTAGCGGCTTTCTTTTTGCCCTTGATCACGCTGGCTGCAGCGCGCAAGTCTTCGATCCGGCTATTGGTACAGGAACCAATAAAGACTTTATCAATCGCGATTTCAGTCAGCGGAGTATCAGCGTTCAGACCCATGTATTGCAGGGCACGCTCGTAGCTGCCACGCTTCACCGGATCAGCTTCATTAGCTGGATTAGGCACTTTGCCCGATACGCCCAGCACTTGCTCAGGTGAAGTACCCCAGGTCACTTGCGGCTCGATGTCTTCGGCGCGCAATTCAACCACGGCGTCAAACACTGCGCCTTCGTCCGACACTAGTTCGCGCCATGAGGCTACGGCAGCATCCCATTGCTCGGCGCTTGGCGAGAATGGACGGCCTTTCAGGTATTCGATGGTTTTGTCGTCAACTGCAACCATACCTGCGCGCGCGCCGCCTTCGATCGCCATATTGCACAAGGTCATCCGGCCTTCCATGCTCAGACTACGGATCGCTTCGCCACCAAATTCGATCGCGTAGCCGGTACCACCTGCAGTACCGATTTTGCCGATGATCGCCAGCGCGACGTCTTTGGCAGTCACACCCGTGCCAAGTTTGCCGTCAACACGCACCAGCATCGCTTTGGATTTTTTTGCCACCAGCGTTTGCGTCGCCAGTACGTGCTCAACTTCAGAAGTGCCAATACCATGCGCCAACGCAGCAAAAGCACCATGCGTTGAGGTGTGGCTATCGCCACAAACCACCGTCATACCGGGCAAAGTCGCACCATTTTCCGGGCCAACGACATGCACAATACCTTGACGTTGATCTTTGAACGGGAAGTAAGCTAGCGCGCCAAATTCTTTGATATTGGCGTCCAGCGTTTCAACCTGCAGGCGGGAAATCGGGTCTTGAATGCCCTTTTCCCACTCATTGGTTGGCGTATTGTGGTCGGCCGTGGCAACCACGGAAGATTTTCGCCATGGCTGACGATTGGCCAGCTTCAAGCCTTCAAAAGCTTGCGGACTGGTCACTTCGTGAACCAGATGGCGGTCAATATAAATCAGGCAAGTGCCGTCGGCTTCTTCGCGAACCACATGCGAATGCCAGAGTTTGTCATACAGAGTTTTAGCGGACAGGATTTGGGCCATATCAGGGATCGCCATTCGGGACAATCGGGAAACCCCCGATAGTAGCGGATTCGCCCCTTTGCGACAAGGAAATGGCCAGGGCCTGTTGACGTTTGGTTTGCAGATCGCGTTTGTGCTGATTTTGAGCTGAAGCTAGGCGCAAAAACCGAAGCATAGTCACTCTATGCAAGGTTTTTGCAACGCAGGGTCAGCTCAAAAGCAGCCAAACCCTCCGGGCTGGGCGATTTTTTCGATGATGCTGCGTTGTAGACCGCTGACATAGAATGACTATGTGGCGCGATCTACGCCTTGCCTCATCGAAAAACTCGCGCCAGCGCGACGGCAAACCAAACATCAACAGACCCTTAGGTCTGTTGATGTTTAAATCAGCCTTTCGGCCATGCAGCCAGGTTTGGCCTGCACAGCAAATTGAAGTTTACTCACCAGCTTAATTTCAGCAGCCCCGATCATGGGCAGACTATTTACGCCTCAAGTAGGGCTATCTTTGGCCCAGATCATGAATTGCTTGACGACACAGCAGCATAATTGATCACAGTTGCAAGCAAAGCGGTCTAGATTCACGCCTTAACGAGTCGACGGGTATATAGTCAAAACCCATTCATTAATTAACTTGCAAGGCAATACCCCTGGATAATCACTCAAGCCATCGCAGCACAAAATACAAGCGCTTGGCAGAGCCATTTGATTGTCAATATTCAACATCCGGAAAGTGAAATAGTGCCGTGTATGCATGACGCAGAATTCTTATCATGACATCAACATTGCTCCGCCACCGCGAGCGCCTTATTTCGCCACCAAGGAGAATTGATCATGAATCATTTAAACCCCAAACTGATCCGCAAAAAGCTGGGCATGAACCAGCAAGAATTCTGGAGCCAGATTGGCGTCACCCAAAGCGGCGGCTCACGTTACGAAAGCGGCCGCAATATGCCCAAGCCGGTGCAGGAATTGCTCAGGGTGGTGCACGTGGAAGGGATAGACCTGACCACCCTGAAACGCGAAGAAATTCGCGCGCTCGATTATCTGCGCGAGCAGCAGCCACAGATGCTGGCCGAACTGATCAAGAAAGCCAGTATCAACGAGCCAGAACGGGTTTAAACACTCAGTTTGACGACGAGCCCCAGCCGCTCCAACTTGGCCTTGAGCGCCATCATCCATGCTTCGGGTGCGGCACTCAGCCTGGGGGCCTCGACCTGCAGCGATGGCCGTGCCAGACCATACAGAAGCACACCTTCGAGCTTGACGCCTTGCGCCAGTTGTTCGGCCAGAAACGCTGTGTAGGCATCAGTTTCGGCCTCGCTGGGCAAGATCCCATCGGTGGCAAACATGCAGGTCTGGATCCAGGTTGGACAGGCCTGAGCCGCCAGCGCTAGGCGCCTTGCCACTTGCGAGCGTTTGAGTGCAATCTGATTCACAAATTCAAAGCCATCGCGTGGAGCGCGATCGAGCTTGAACCACACCTCGCCACGCATACTGGCCATGCGGCGCAAACCTTCTTGCACATAATCTTTATCAAGCTGGCTACCATTGCTGATCAGCACGGTTTTCAAATCCAGCTGATACCGCTGCCGGGCTGCGGCAACAATCTCGATGGCCTGCAGAAATTGCGCCGACGTCGTCGGCTCACCATTGCCGGAAAAAGCAATGTCATTGATGCGCCTGGCCTGCTCGGGCACTGAGGTTTCCATGAATGAGCCATGGACAATCTGCTGCAACATGATGTCCAGCTCCTGTTCGAGCAGTGGCAAATCCGTCTCGGGTGCCGGGCCGCGCTGCAAATCCGGCACCTGACAATAAACACAACGCCAGTTGCAGGCATTATTCGGATTCAGATTGATCCCGATGGAAACCCCTCCCGCGCGGCGCGAGATAACGGGGTAAACGTATTTCAGCCCGGCAATATCGCGGCTATGGTCGTTCACACTCAACGGTGCTACTGCTTTAATACTCATGCAACTGACTACCTGAAGATGAATTAATACTAAAACTAGCGACTTATTTGACCGGAGCCTTGACCAGCAAAACCGGGATACGGGTGTGCTGCATTACGCCCTCGGCCACACTACCGAGCAATAAATGCGTCAAGCCGCCATAACCGTGCGTACCCATCACCAGCAGATGCGCCTGCCAGCGGGTGGCGTCTTCAACCAATACTTTGGCAATCTGGCCACCCCAGATTTCCAGCAAATCTGTTTCCACCTCGATGCCCTGCTCACGCAAAACCGCAGCACGCTCAAGCAACAAACTATGACCGCCCTCTTTCAATGACGCTTGCAGCTGCGGCACATCCAGAAACTCGTTGGCACTCCAGGCAAACTGAGCCAAATCAATGACATGAACCAATCGAATCACGGCGTGCTGCTCCGTAGCCAAACGTGCGGCCTCCACCAGCGCAGCTGCGCTGGTATCGCTATGATCGACCGGAACCAAAATGCGCGTATACATTTTCATCTCCCTGTACGGTAAATACATTACCCAGTCTAGCAGGCTAATCCACCCCCGGGCTATTGCAGCATCAGCCCCGACGAGCATACACTCAGCTTAACCATTTAAGAATTAGCTTATTTAAACACCATGGCACGTTTGGCGCTTACATTACCTGACTGCAATTTATTCAGCACCGAATTGCCAGTGCGGATACGCGATATCAACTATGGCCAGCACCTGAGCAATGACGCTTTAATGGCCATGCTGCATGAAGCCAGAATGCAATGGCTGCAGTCGCAAGGCTTTGAATCTGAACTGCGTATTGGTGATAAAGGGCTGATTATGGCCGACGCGGCGATTGTTTTTGGCAACGAGGCTTTTTATGGCGATGTGTTGCGTATTCGTTTAGGCGCAGCAGAAATCAGCCGTGCCAGCTTTGAACTTTACTATGATGTCAGCCAGCAAACGCGCACGATTGCGCAAGCCAAAACCACGATGGTTGCTTATGACTACCAGCGGCAGCAAATTTGTAGCCTGCCGCCTGCATTACGCACCGCTCTTGAACGACAAGGACTAGAAAAATGAAAAAATACCCAGTAAACAGCCCCGAAGCCATGGCTCGCCTGCTTGTCTTGCAAATGATTTGTGATGGCAATTTTGACCCGGAAGAAATCGACGAGCTGGAACACCTGCACGTGTACGACGTGCTTGGCATTACCCGCAAAGGCTTTATTCAGGTCTTGCAGGATTACTGCAACGATATTGGCGACGAAGCCGATGAACAAGGCACAGTGCATCTGGTTAACAAAGAACATATTGACCAATTGCTGGAAACCGTTGACGACCCGAAAAAACGCCTGCAACTGGCTGCGCTCTCGCTTGATCTGGCCAAATCGGATCAAGAAATCAACGACGCCGAGCTGGCCGTATTTAGCCGCATGCTGAAAAAATGGCATCTGTCTCTGGATGATCTGCAACTGGCATTTGACCACTGAACCTGATTCACCTGACGTTTACAGCGCAGTCATCGCGCGGAAAAAATAACAATGACATGGCTAGCCGACTTTCATCGCTCGTTTGAGCGAAATTTTATCCCTACGCTGGGGCGCAAATATGCGTTTATCGGTATTTTGTGCCTTTTCCCGCTGACTGCACTTTTTAGCCTGTACTGGGCACAAGGTGAGCTGGAGCAGATCATTGGCAGCATGCCGACGGCACAGCAAATAGGCATCCGGCAGCTCTTTGCCACCCTGATCAATATCGGCTGGCTGCTGTTAATCAGCTCGATGCTCTTTTGCGCCATTGAAATCCTGTATTTCCATTTATGGATTACCAAGCCGGTGCAGCTGATCAATCAGGTTTTCACCGATGCTGCCGATCACGAAGGTGACTTGTCACAAAATATCCCCGCGCCTTATAGCGACGAAATCAGCCAGCTGGCCATCACCTGCAACCGTTTTTTGGGCAAACAGCGCGATATTATTGCCAATGTGCAGACCATGACGATCAGCATGGCGCTCGAAGCGGCCAAATCACAAAAGCACATCCGGGATTCGGCACAGGCCACCGAGCAACAGGACACGCTGGCCAAAAGTATTGTGCAGGCCAGCCACAACACCAGCGAAGGCATCAACACCGTTTCGCGCCAGACTGGCGAAATATCGCACACCACCGTCACCAATCTGGATATGGCACACGCCTCGTACTCCGAATTGCAGGATGTTGTCAGCCGGATTAATGCGATCAACACCAAAATCAGCTCGTTCAACCAGACGGTAGATGGCTTGAACAAGCGTTCGTCCAGCATCAAGACGATTGTTGATCTCATCAAGGAAATTGCCGGGCAGACCAATCTGCTGGCGCTCAATGCCGCGATTGAAGCCGCCCGTGCAGGTGAACAAGGCCGCGGCTTTGCAGTGGTGGCCGATGAAGTACGCAAGCTGGCCGAAAAAGTCGGCGTTGCAACAGATGAGATTTCCAGCGACATCGACAATATGCTCAATCAGGTTTCGGAAACACTCACCGAAACCCAGCTGATCACCCAAGACGCCAACATGACCCGCGATGTCGTCGAAAAAGCCTCGTCGCAATTTGCCAAAATGATGCATGACTTCGAGCAAACTGCGCAGGCTCTCAG
This sequence comes from Chitinibacter sp. FCG-7, assembly GCF_040047665.1. Lineage (NCBI taxonomy): Bacteria > Pseudomonadati > Pseudomonadota > Betaproteobacteria > Neisseriales > Chitinibacteraceae > Chitinibacter > Chitinibacter mangrovi. Next base: position 3,374,545 of record NZ_CP157355.1, on the reverse strand, counting down.
CGGGATTGCCCAGACGTTGGAAGAATTTACCGCCGCCAATAATGTCGTGAACGCGAATGTGGCCGAAATCCACCAGCTATCGCGCACAGTCAATGAAAAAATGGCCCGCTCAGCCGAGTCGTCCAAAGACGTCGCCAAGGCAACCGAAGACGTGCAGGCCATGGTGGGTCGCTTTGTCATCGGCCAAGGCCCGCTCGATGCCATGATCACCCTGTGCTCGCAATACCGGGATCAAGTCGCCGCCAAGATTGAAGCGATGCAGGCGCGTGGCATCAATGTATTCGATCAGAACTACCAGGCCATACCAAACACCAAGCCGCAAAAGTACAAAACCAGCTACAACCAGCTCTTTGTCAGCGAAATCCAGCCGCTGTACGACGAGCTGGCCAAAACAGCGCAAGGCGGCAAATTTGCGCTGGCGGTGGACAATAAAGGCTATGGCCCGACGCACAATAGTTGGTACTCGCATCCGATGACGGGCGAGCACGCAGTTGATTTGCTCAATAGCCGCAACGAGCGCATTTTCAATGATCCGGCAGGCCTGCGCGCCGCGCAAAATACCGAGCGTTTCCTGCTGCAAAACTATGTGCGCGACACCGGCGAAATCATGACCGAGCTGGACGTGCCAATTTTTATTGGCGGTCGGCACTGGGGCAATTTACGACTGGGCTTTGATGGCGCAGCGCTGATCAAATCATAAAGACACCCAGTGTTATCGATGGGAGAGCCCGCAGAGATCAAATCCAGCTTTGCCCCGGTGTGCGATCAGCATAGCCGCTTGCTGATTCTAGGTAGCTTGCCGGGGGATGCTTCGCTCTTGCAGGGGCACTACTACGCCCACCCGCGCAATGCATTCTGGCCAATGCTGGCGACCATCCTGAATGAGCCTTTGCTGGTACTACCTTTTGCCGAGCGCTACCCGATTCTGCTCAAGCACGGCATTGCCCTCTGGGACGTAGTACACAGCGCAGCTCGCCCCGGCAGCCTGGACTCAGCCCTCTCCGACATTCAAACCAATACCCTGAGCGAGCTGCTACTACAGCACCCCAACTTGACTCACGTTATTTTCAACGGGCAGACCGCCGCGCGTCACGGCCAGAAACTATTGCCGGGGTATATTCATGCAGCCGTTGCACCATCTAGCAGCCCGGCATATACCCTTGCGTTCCCAGCCAAGCTTGCCGCTTGGCAGCCATTGATTGAAATGGCGTTGCTGAGGAATTAACGCTCGGACTTGCTGGAAATCCAGATGGCAAACATCAGCCAGATGGCATTGAGCAAAGCGACGACAAACCCCAGAAAACCCAGCACCGGCATGCCGAAAATCGTCGGACCAACCTTGATGGTCATGGCAATCGACGAGCCGATAATCAAGGCGCCGGTCACAATGCCCATTGTCAGCCGATTGGCGCTTTTAGCCAGTTGCACGCCAAAATGATCGAGGCGTTTTAAATCCAGATCAACGCGCAAATTGCCCCGGCGCGCCTGCTTGATCAGCTTGCCCACATCCCGTGGCAAGCCCGACAACACATTAAACGCCTCAAACAGATTGTCTTTGCCACGCTTGAGCAGGGTTTTGGGGTTGTAGCGCGTCAGAATGACTTCTTTCACAAAAGGCGTCAGGTGCGGCACCATTTGAAAATCCGGGTCCAGCTGCCGCCCCAGCCCTTCCAGCGTGATCAGCGCCTTGAACAGCAGGGTCAGATCCGATGGCAGCGTAATTTCATGCTCGCGCATAATCATGGCCACATCATTGAGCAAATGGCCAAACTGGATATCCTTAAGCGAGAGATTTTCATAATTAAACATAAAGTCGGCAATATCGGCCTCCAGTTGCTCTTCGTCGACCACCGTATCGCCAGTCCACTCGAGCAAGACATTCAGAATGCCATGCTCGTCACGCTGCGCCAGCGCGGCCAGCAGATCAACGATATGATCGCGCCGCGGATGCGGCAAACGCCCCACCATGCCAAAATCGAGAAAAGCAATGCGGCTGCCAGGCAGGTATTTCACATTGCCCGGATGCGGGTCGGCGTGAAAATACCCATCAATCAACACCATCTTGAGCACGGCATCAGCACCCCGCGCTGCCAGCAGCTTGCGATCAAGTCCGGCAGCATCGGCGGCGGCTAGATCATTGCCCGCCACGCCGCCCACATATTCCTGCACAATCAGGCGCTCTGAAGTCCATTGCCACCAGATTTTGGGAATCACAATCTCGTCATGCCCGGCAAAATTGGTGATAAAGCGCTCCAGATTGCGCGCTTCAATCGACAGATTGAGCTCGCGATGCAGCGATTTGGCAAATTCATCCACGACGCGGATCGGCTGATAGCGGCGTAAATCAGGAAACTCGAACATCGCCAGACCGGCGATATGGCGCAAAATCCGCAGATCAGCTTCGATTTTGGGAATAATATTCGGCCGCCGGATTTTCAGCACCACCTCGGTGCCATCGGGCAATTTGGCGCGGTGCACCTGGGCAATCGAGGCCGAGCCAATCGGCTTGGGGTCCAGCTCGCTAAAAACCTCGTGCGGATCCTGCCCCAGCGCCGTACGCAATTCAGCCTCGATCTCGGCAAAAGCCAGTGGCGGCACGTCGTTTTGCAGCTTTTCAAATTCGGCAATCCACTCAGGCGGAAACATATCCACGCGCGTAGCCATCACCTGCCCCAGCTTGATAAAAGTCGGCCCCAACTGCTCCAGCGCCCGCCTGACGCGAACTGGCGGATCAAGCAATTCAACCTCATGATCGCCCGGCCAGTGCAGCAAGTCGCCAGCACGCTCGATTCCTTTTGCCAAGCCTAATCTTTGTACCAAATTACCCAAGCCATGACGCATCAAAATTGCAATAATCTCGCGCACTCGCGGGAGGTCTCGCATCACGGTGAACGTTTCTTTAAGCATTCAGTCTGTCCATTGAGGGCAATCAGCCAATTATTTGAATTTTAGGCTTTACAGCCGTTTTCCACACCCGTAAAGTTCTTGCCCATGAAATGGATCATCATTCTCGCCACAGTCTTGAGCTGTGCAACGCAATCAGTGCTCGCGGATCAGGATATGCCGCTGGGTGACAGCAACCCCGAGCTCAAAAGCAGCATCACGCTGGAGAACGTCCCCGACAGTCCGGCCGCCGCCGAAGCCCCCGCCCCCTCGCGTCAACGCAGCAAACCCAAGACCATGCCCAAGGGCAGCGATTACCAGCCAGCACAGGATTTGCTGCTCTCGGCCATGAGCCTGATCGGCGTGAAATACACCTGGGGCGGCAACACCCCCGAGTCCGGGCTCGATTGCTCGGGCTTTATCAAATACGTATTTCAAAACTCGATGAATATCACGCTGCCGCGTACCGCCTTTGAAATGGCGCATACCGGGCAGTCCATCGACAAATCGGAATTAAAACCAGGCGATCTGGTGTTCTTCAATACGCTGGGGCGCACATTCTCACACGTGGGCATTTACCTGGGCGACAACCGCTTTATTCATTCGCCACGCAAAGGCCGCAATATTGAAGTGGCCAATATGAATATCAACTACTGGCAAAGCCGCTTTAATGGCGCACGCCGCATCGCCGATGGCGGAACGCAAGGCCTGAACGTCAATTCCCTGCTCGCCGCCAGCAGCCGCCCCAAAGCCGATAGCAGCGCGCGCAGCGCCACCACGGAAAGCCGTAGCAGTCGGCAATGCAAAAAAGTGGTGACCGGCAAAGGGAAAAAGAAGAAAACAGTGATTCAATGCGCGCGCGTTGGTGCGAATGAAAGCAGCAAACCCAGCGTCAGCAGCCGCAAAAAAGCCAGCGCCAAAGAAGCTCGCGGCAGCAAAGTCAGCAGCAAGAAAAGCAGCACCACAACCAGAAAAGCCAAGCAAGCAGCGAAGAAGAAAAAGCAGCGCAGCTAACCCCTTTGTGGCCTTGCGCTGCTAACCTCAGTATATCGTCGCTCCAGCCAGATCCGGTACTGCGGGCAGAGAGCCACAGACATTACCGCAGGTTTGCGGCTAGCACACGGCTCATCAAAGCGGACTGGGGTTAATCGCTAAAGGCAAGCTTCAATATTGCCTACAACCACATACCCCTCGGCTTAATCATCACCCTATCCAGCCCAGCCATTCCCGGCCAGACGCTCTGCAGGCAATCAGATCACACCCTGCGCCAGCATCGCATCGGCCACTTTCACAAAACCGGCGATATTCGCGCCATCCACATAGCTCAGCGTGCCATCGGCTTTGCGGCCATATTGCAGGCAGGATTCATGGATTTTGCGCATGATTTCCTGCAGACGGGCGTCCAGCTCTTCGCGAGGCCACGACAGGCGCATGGCGTTCTGACTCATTTCCAGCCCCGAGGTCGCCACGCCACCTGCATTACTGGCTTTGCCAGGCGCGTAGAGCACGCCGCTGCTTTCAAACACGCGCACGGCGGCGGCAGTCGATGGCATATTGGCGCCCTCGGCCACACAGATTACGCCGTTTTGCACCAGAATCTGTGCATCGACTTCGTCCAGCTCATTCTGCGTTGCGCACGGCAACGCAATATCAACCGGCACATGCCATGGCCGCGTATTGGCATAAAATTGTGCACCAACCCGGCTGGCGTAATCGTTAACGCGCCCGTACAGGTGGTTTTTCACCTCCATCAACTCGGCCAGTTTGTCTGGCGTGAAGCCACTTTCATCGACCACCGTCCCACTGGAGTCGGACACGGTGATCACTTTTGCCCCCAGGGCCATGGCTTTTTCAATCGCGTATTGCGCCACATTACCCGCACCGGAAACACTGACGCGCATCCCTTCAAAACTACGCCCTTGCTGCTTGAGCATTTCCTGAGCAAAGTACACGGTGCCGTAGCCCGTGGCCTCAGGGCGAATTAACGAGCCACCAAAGCTCAGGCCTTTGCCGGTGAAGACGCAATCGGCCCGATTGCTTAGTTTTTTCATCATGCCGGCCATGAAACCAACTTCACGCGCACCAACGCCGATATCGCCCGCCGGCACGTCGGTATCCGCGCCAATATGGCGGAATAATTCGCTGACAAATGCCTGGCAAAAACGCATCACTTCGCCTGCACTGCGGCCTTTAGGGTCAAAATCAGAGCCTCCCTTACCGCCGCCCATCGGTAGCGTAGTCAGCGCATTTTTAAAGGTTTGCTCAAAAGCCAAAAACTTCAAAATCGACAAATTCACCGAAGGATGAAAGCGAATGCCGCCTTTATACGGGCCAATCGCCGATGAATGCTGGATGCGATAACCGCGATTAACTTGCACCTCACCGTGATCGTCCACCCAGGCCACGCGGAACATCAAAACGCGCTCAGGCTCAACCAGCCGGTCCAGCAAGCCTTGCGTTGCGTATTTCGGATTTTGCTCAATAAATGGCCAGACACTTTCGATCACTTCGGTCACGGCTTGCAGCTGCTCACTCTGCCCCGGGTTTCGCGCCGCAACGTGCTGGATGAAATCGTCAAATGAGGTGTAACGCATGGTTATGTATCTCCTTATATCCCTGAGTAATGGGCAGTTTGGATCAGGCGTGCCGATGCATCTGAAGGCGTACGCTGCACGCTCCATCGCTGAACAAGCGTATCCAGCGCGCGACACAGAGCACGACTGCCACTTGCTATTGAATTATTTTTGGAAACAATGACACGGCCAAGCTGCAGCAGCAGATTGATTAACGCAAAAAATCAGCCCAGTGAGGGCAGACAGGCAGGATGCAAATCGCTACAGCGCAAGCCACTAGAGTAAACCAGCAAAGCGACAAAATCAGACTATTGCAGGCTTTTTGGGCCGGATGAAGCCGGATCACATTTTGCAGGCCCAAATCATAAAAGGACCGCCGCGCTTTGATAAGCCACGTAAAATGAATAACACTGTTTCCATTATGGAAACAGTGTTATACGATGCAGCAAATACAGCGGCAAACCAATCCGACGGACTAGTTTTTCCTAGCAAACGCGCAGCGGATTCAGTGCACGGTAAAACCATAGGTATTGCCACGTGAGCCATGACTAGATTGTCATACAGATATATACCCCAACCTAAGCCAGAATAATCGCCATGCACGATATCAATGACATGCTGTACTTTGCCGCCATCGTCAAAGAAAAGAGTTTTTCTGCAGCAGCAAGGCGACTGGACGTGTCCAAATCCAGAGTGAGCAAGGCGCTAACACGGCTGGAAGGGGCGCTGGGCGTGCGGCTACTGCATCGCAGCACGCGCAGCCTGAGCCTGACCGAAGTCGGCGAAGCTTATTTTGACCATTGCGAGCGCATTCTGGACGAGCTGACACAGGCCGACATTACCGTATCGAGACTGCAGCAAGAGCCACGCGGCAAACTGAAAATCAGCGCACCCGTTGCATTTAGCACCATGCACGTCGCCAGTGCCTTACCCGGCTTTATGATGCAGTACCCGGATTTGACAGTCGATCTGACGCTGAGCGACCGGTTTGTCGATCTGGCCGAAGAAGGCTATGACATTGCGCTGCGTATTACCGCCAACCCAGGGCAGAATCTGGTCGCGCGGCGGCTGGCCCCTATTCGCCGGAAAATCTGCGCCAGCCCGGCCTATCTGGAGCGCGCGGGGACGCCGCAGCAACCGGTACCGATCTGATCCGGCATAACTGCCTGGACTACACCTTCTTAAGCACGCAAGGGCTGTGGCATCTGAATGGGTCTGCGGGCAAAGTAGCGATTCCGGTCTCGGGCAGCCTGCGCATTAACGACGATGAGGCGCTGTCGCAGGCCGTACTGGGCGGGCTGGGGCTGGCACTGCTACCCACTTTTATCGTCGGGCGCGATTTGCAAGCCGGACGGCTGATCGAGGTGTTGCCGGGCTATGTACCCACCGAGTTTTTTATCTACGCAGTTCACCTGCCCAATCGTCAGTTGCCGCCCAAGGTTCGCGCCTTTATCAGCTATCTGCAGGACTTTTTTGGCAGCGAACCGTACTGGGACAGGGAAGCCAGCTAGACGCACACCGCCCTCCTTGGCGCGCCAAATCAAGTGCATTGACCACCGGCGAGCCGAGAACCCAGAACAAGGGCAAATCAAGCAGCAGGTATAGCGTCAACCGAAAGGCTAGCATTGGCCTACAGAGCGATACCCTTCGCTTTAATAAATCGGCAGCAATAAAAAAGCCCCGAATATTCGGGGCTTTATATGCACAGCAACGCTGAGCTTAGCCTTGGTATGGATGACGCAAGACGATGGTTTCTTCGCGGTCCGGGCCAGTAGACACGATGTCGATCGGCGCTTCGCAAATTTCAGCGATGCGTTGCAGGTATTTACGCGCGTTTTCTGGCAGACCATCCCACGTTTTCACGCCGAATGTGCTCTCTGTCCAGCCAGCCCACTCTTCGTAGATCGGCTCGCACAAAGCGATATCATCTGCGCCAACAGGCAGGATGTCAGTTTCAACGCCATTGACTTTGTAACCTACACAAAGCTTGATCGTTTCAATGCCATCCATCACGTCCAGCTTGGTCACACACAGACCGGAAACACCATTGATCTGGATCGAGCGCTTAAGCGCTGCCGCGTCAAACCAACCGCAACGACGTGGACGACCTGTCACTGAACCGAACTCATTGCCGCGCTTGGCCAAGCCAGCGCCAACGTCACAGAATAACTCAGTCGGGAATGGGCCAGAACCCACACGTGTCGTATACGCTTTCACGATACCGAGCACGTATTGCAGCATTTGTGGCGCAACGCCAGCACCTGGCGCAGCCGCACCAGCCACACAGTTGCTCGAAGTCACGAATGGATAAGTACCGTGGTCGATGTCGAGCAGCGTGCCTTGCGCGCCTTCAAACAGCAAAGGCTCGCCAGCTTTGTTCATTTCGTACAGGGTACGCGATACATCGCCCAGCATAGGCTTGATGCGCTCGGCGTAAGCCAGCGTTTCATCGTATATGGTCTGGAAATCCAGCGTTGGTGCATTGAAGTAGTTTTTCAGTGCAAAGTTGTACCAGTCGAGGTTTTCCAGCAATTTGGCGGCAAAACGCTCTGGGTGATACAAATCTTGCAGACGAATCGAGCGACGCGCGATTTTATCTTCGTAAGCCGGGCCAATACCACGACCCGTTGTACCGATTTTTTTCTCGCCTTTGGCCGCTTCACGCGCCTGGTCGATGGCAATGTGGTACGGCAGAATCAGCGGACATGCTTCAGAAATGCGCAAGCGGCTCATTACGTCGATGCCGGCCGCGGTCAATTCGTCGATTTCTTTGAGCAAGGCTTCAGGAGAAATCACCACGCCATTGCCGATAAAGCAGGCTTTACCCGGGTGCAAAATGCCCGATGGGATCAGACGCAGAACTGTTTTTTTGCCGCCAACGATCAGTGTGTGACCTGCATTGTGACCGCCTTGAAAGCGAACCACGCCTTGCGCGTGATCAGTCAACCAGTCAACAATCTTGCCCTTACCCTCGTCACCCCATTGGGTACCAATAACGACTACATTTCTGCTCATTCCCAAACCTCGATGCATAAAACACAAAATAATTGGGCAACACCACACCTGTAGCATTGCGACCGAACTTTAACGTCAAAACGCTGTTTGAGCCAGCAATTTTTTTGCTCAAATTGCTGAATTTTTAAAGGTTTATGACTTGCCAAACACCCTCTTTTTGCTGCAGGGCGCGGTCGGCGTGAACTTCGGATTGCACCACACCAAGGTCAACAATCACGATTTCACCCTGGGCGCGCAAGGCGCGAATCGCGTCAAGCAAGGCCGCATCTTCACCTTTAGGCGCCAGAACGGCTGCTTTTTTGCCGGGAAACGGCACTGAGGTCAGGCCACGTAAGTCGATACTGAAGCCGGTTGCCGGGCGTGAGCGGCCAAACTTCTCGCCCACACTGTCGTATCGACCACCACGCGCCACGGCATTGGTAAAACCTTTGGCGTAAGCATTAAACACCAGACCAGTGTGGTAGTAGCTGCCTGGCAGCTCGGCCAGATCAAAACGAACAGTAATACCGCGTGCGGTCAGCGCGGCATGCAATTGCTGCAAGCCATCGAGTGCAGCGGCAATTTCAGGCAGCGCGGGCAACTGCGCTCGGGCTTGCGCAAGCACCGACAGATCGCCGTAGCTGCTGGCCAGCGCCAGCAGGCCTTGTTGCAACTCAGGCGCCAGTGAAGCCGCAAGGGTTTTCAGTGTTGGCACGTCTTTTTGCTTGAGCGCGTTAAATGCACTCTGGCGCAACTCGCCCTGCCAGTCAGCGGCATCGGCAATGGCATTGAAAAGGCCAATATGCCCCACTTCCAACGTCATATCACTCACACCGGCTTGCGCCAGACTGGCAAACATCAGCTCAATGATTTCCACATCGGCAGCCAGATCGGCACAGCCGTAGATTTCGGCACCGATTTGGCGAGGCTGGCGCGTTGACAGCAGGCCGTCGGGACGGGTGCACAAAACCGAACCGGTATAGCACAGACGGGTCACGCCCTGGCGGTTGAGGATATGCGAATCAATCCGCGCCACTTGCGGGGTAATATCGGCACGCAAGCCCATCTGGCGGCCAGACAATTCGTCAACCAGCTTGAAGGTTTTCAAATCCAGCGCCGCGTCCTGCTGGGTCAGCAGGGATTCAACGTATTCAACCAGCGGTGGCTCAACTTGCTCATAGCCATACAGCGAAAACAGATCGAGCATGCTCCGGCGCATGCTTTCAATTTGTCGTGCCTCGGCAGGCAGTACATCGGAAATATATTCAGGCAGTATCCAGTTACGCATCGTCTTTACAAACCAAATGCCCACCCAGGTATTACCCTGGAGTGGGCGTTAATCATAGTGTTGATGGCAATACCCTCTAGGGAGTTTAAATCGCCGCCAACGAAATTAATAAACCGGCCAGCAAAGAGCCAAATCCGATCAGGCGAATCTGGCCATCACTCATTTCCGACATGCGCTTTAATGTGGCACGCCAGATGTGTGGCAGGGTAAAGGGCATGATACCTTCAAACACCAGCATCAGGCCCAAACCCAGCCAGAGCGCCGAACTCATTTAGCTGCGCCTGCACGCGGATTTTTCATGTATTTGAAGAAATCGGCACTTGGGTCAATGACCATTACGTCGCTTTTCTTCGCAAAGCTCTGTTTGTAGGCATCCAGGCTCTTGTAGAAAGCATAGAACTCCGGATTTTTGCCATAAGCATCTGCATAGATCGCCGCCGCCTTGGCATCGCCCTCACCCTTCATTTGCTGCGCTTGGTTATAGGCATCGGCCAGAATCACTTCGCGTTGCTTGTCAGCATCGGCTTTGATCTTTTCGGCAGCGGCACTACCTTCGGCACGCAGCTGGCTGGCCACGGCTTTACGCTCTGACTGCATGCGCTCGTATACCGAATTGAGCGTGCTGTCTTCAAGCTCAACGCGCTTGATGCGCACATCCAGGACCTGCACACCAATCCGCGCGGCATCGGCATCAGCCACCTTGCGAACATGGTTCATCACTTCGTCACGCTGACCGGAAATAACGTCCTGTACCGTGCGCTTACCAAACTCGTCGCGCAGCATATTGTTGACGGTATTGCGCAAACGATCGACACCTTTGCGCTGATCAACGCCGACGGCCTTGTAGTATTTTTCAACGTCCACGATCTGGAATTTGATAAAGCTGTCGGCCTTCACATTCATTTTTTCAATGGTCTGAATGCGTGCAGGGGCTTCTTCATCAATCGTTTGAATACGCTTGTCAAAGTAACGCACTTCTTGCAGCAGCGGTATTTTGAAATGGAAGCCAGGGTCTTTAATCACCCGAACCGCTTCAGAGAACTGAAACACAATGGCGTACTGGCGCTGATCCAGCGTGAAAAATGTTGTCGAGAAAATGAACAAAGCGACAAACAGAGCGCCAATCACCGGCATAATTTTATTCATGTTCAAGCTCCTTAGCGGCCGTCACGCTCACCGCGACTTGAGCGGGTAGCTGGTTCATTAGGCTGTACCACAGGCAGCTCGGCTGCTTTCGGGGCCAGCGGGGTCGCATTATTTTCGCCTTGTGCATTCATCTGCATCAGTTTATCGAGCGGCAGATAGAGCAAATTGCCATTGGACTTCTGATCGACCAGCACCTTGGTCGTGTTCTGATACACCGTCTGCATGGTATCCAGATACATCCGGTCACGCGTCACTTGCGGCGCCTTGCTGTATTCCGCTGCAATCTGACGGAAACGTGACGCATCACCCTCGGCACGTGCGACCACTTGCTGGCGATAGCCCAGCGCTTCTTCGTTCAAACGGGCAGCCATACCACTGGCTTTAGGCACGACGTCATTGGCGTAAGCCGTGCCTTCATTGATCAGACGGGCGCGATCCTGACGGGCCTTCACCGCATCGCTAAATGCAGCCTGCACTTGTTCCGGCGGTTGAACATCGGAGATATTGACCCGGGAAACAGAAATACCGGTGCCATATTTGGTCAGCAAGTCCTGGATGATTTCCTTGGTGTCTTCACCGATCTTGCCGCGGCCTTCGTTCAGGACGTAATCCACTTTATTCTTGCCAACGACTTCACGAATCGCCGTTTCTGCGGCTTGCTTGACAACATCACGACCGTCTTTATCCAGCAAACGATTATTGAACAGGAAATCGCGGGCCGAATTGAGGTTGTATTGCACTTCAAGTTGCACTTCGATGATGTTCTGGTCACCAGTGAGCATGGTACTTTCATCACCCGTTGCCGCCGCGCCGCGTACGCCAACCTCGAGGCTGCGCAACTCGGTCATATTGACAATTTCGCGCGCTTCAATCGGGTATGGCAGATGCCATTTCAAGCCCGCGCTTTCAACAGTCTGGGTATATTTGCCAAAACGGGTAATCACCGCATTTTCACGCTCATCCACCACATAAACGCCCGAGCCTGCCCACAAAACCAGCAAACCAGCGCCAATCACCAAAGCACCAGTCGAGCCGCCTTTCGAGTTGCCAGTAGGCAAGCCAGATGTTGGTTTGCCACCAAACAAGCGATTTATTTTGTCGGTAATTGAACGGAAAATTTCTTCTAAATCAGGTGGGCCGCCATTATTACCTTTACGGCCACCACCCCATTGCGGGTCATTCTGACTCATTTATTCTTCCTTTTGTGATTGGCTTATTGCTTCAATCAACGCTGCGCGTAGCAAATCAAGTCCATTGCCTTCAATGGCGCTTAATTTAACTGTGCTGATTTTACCATATTCATCACGCACCACTTCGGGCGGCAATGCCTTTTGATCAATCTTGTTAAAGACCATCAGCTGTGGAATACGTTCCGCACCAATTTCAGCGAGCACCTTGTTTACTTCGGCAATTTGCAAATCACGCATTGGATGGTTGATATCAACAACGTGCAGCAATAAATCGGCATTGATCGTTTCTTCCAAAGTCGCGCGAAATGCCGCCACTAGGGTATGCGGCAATTGCCGGATAAATCCGACCGTATCGGATAAAACAATCGAATTTTCGGCATCCAGATACAATTTGCGGCTGGTGGTATCAAGCGTGGCAAACAATTGATCTGCCACATAAATTTTGGCTTTGGTTAATGCATTAAACAGCGTTGATTTGCCTGCATTGGTATAACCAACAATCGAAACGGTAAATTGCCCATTCCTATCCCGCGCCTTGCGCTGGGTTGCCCTTTGCTTTTGCACAACAGTCAGCTGATCTTTTAGCCGCTTTACCCGCACACCAATCAGGCGGCGGTCAGTCTCCAGCTGCGATTCGCCCGGGCCACGCAAGCCCACCCCGCCTTTCTGACGTTCCAGGTGAGTCCAGCCGCGAATCAATCGAGTCTGGATATGCGCCAGTTGAGCCAGCTCCACCTGCAATTTACCCTCTGCGGTACGCGCGCGCTGGGCGAAAATATCCAGAATCAACGTCGTGCGATCCAGCACCCGGCATTGCGCCTTTTTTTCCAGATTTCGTTCTTGAGCTGGTGATAACTGGTGATTGAAAATCACCAGCTGCGCCTGGTGTTCGGCAACAGCCTGGGCAATCTCGTCGGCTTTACCGCTACCAGCAAAATACGCAGCATCCGGGCGCTGGCGTTTACCTTCAATAATCTGCAAAGGCTTTACCCCAGCAGACTTTACCAACTCAACGAACTCATCGACACCATCGCGGTAATCGGGCTCGCCAAAATCGAGGCAAACCAGTATTGCCTCATCACCGCCTTGATGGCGTTCAAACATGCAGACCTCGGTTAGAAATAATCAGATCATTAGGTGGGGATCAAATGGCCAAATCCAAGAAGAAAAAACCCCGAAAGATCAGATCTTTCGGGGTTCAGAAATTACCCAATCAAAGAATGATCAGTTCTCAGTTGCTGCAGCAGCCGGATTGTCATGCGGCACATTCACCGAACGTGAAGGCACCACGGTTGAAATGGCGTGTTTGTAAACCATTTGCGTGACGGTATTACGCAGCAAAACAACATACTGATCAAATGATTCGATCTGCCCTTGCAGCTTGATGCCATTGACCAGGTAAATTGACACTGGCACATGCTCTTTGCGCAAGATGTTCAAAAAAGGATCTTGCAACATTTGCCCCTTAGCACTCATTTTATTCTCCGGTTTGTTATTGTGTATCCGTCTATACGGCTTGAGTCAAAACATCTTACGCTTATAGTACAAATTTCAACAGCTTACAATCAGCAATGTTACTTATTACCGCGGCGATTCAATTTGGGTGGCGCTTTGCCCTCGAATGGATTGCCTGCTTTTTTGAATTGCACACGCAGCGGCGTTCCTTGCAATTTGAACGTTTTCATAAAGAAATGTTCAAGGTATCGCCAGTAGGATGCCGGCACAGCCTCCAAGGCATTGCCATGAATAACGACCACAGGTGGATTGCTGCCGCCTTGGTGGGCATAACGCATTTTAGGGCGAATTTTACCGGCAATCGGCGGTTGCTGACGTTCCATCGCCAACTGCAGCGCACGAGTCAGTTTTGGCGTTGGAATCTTGATCATTGCTGCATCGTAGGCCTGATGGATAGAACCAAACAAATCACCCACCCCTTTACCTTGCAAGGCAGAGATGTAATGGAATTTGGCAAAATCCAGAAAGCCCAGTTTGCGTGCAATTTCCCGCTTGATGGTATTGCGCTGATCTTCATCAGCAGCTTCCCACTTATTGATTGCCACCACCAGGGCACGGCCAGACTCTAATACAAAGCCAGCGATTTTTGCATCCTGATCCGAGACATCTTGCGTTGCATCAAGCACCAGAATCACCACATTGCAGTCCTCAATGGCCTGCATGGTCTTGATCACCGAAAATTTCTCGATCATATCAGTGACTTTGCCACGGCGGCGTACGCCAGCAGTGTCAACCACTGTGTAATTTTGACCATTGCGCTCAAAATCAATGAACACCGAGTCACGAGTCGTGCCAGGCGCATCAAAAGCAATCACGCGTTCTTCACCAAGGATGGTATTGACCAGTGTCGATTTTCCAACATTCGGACGGCCAACAATGGCAAAAATCGGATGCGTGACTTCTTCTTCGGCTTCTGGCTCTGGAAATCCTTCCAGAATGTCATTAATCAGATCACGAACGCCCTCACCATGCGAAGCTGAAATCGCCACCGGATCGCCCAGACCCAGCTCGTGGAATTCAGCCGTCATCACGGCACGATTCATCCCTTCAATCTTGTTCACCGCCACCCAGACAGGGCGATCACCTTGACGCAAGCGATTGGCAATAATTTTGTCCTGCGGCGTCAGACCATTACGGCCATCGACAATAAAGACAATTGCATCTGCCTCATCAACCGCCTGCAGCGTTTGCTTGGCCATTTCAAACATGATGCCTTCATCAATCACCGGCTCAAAGCCGCCTGTATCAATAACCAGATAAGGCTTTTCTCCCACCTTGCCGTGACCATAATGACGGTCGCGCGTCAGGCCGGGCTGATCCGCCACCAGCGCATCGCGGGTCTTGGTCAGGCGATTAAATAACGTTGATTTGCCCACATTCGGGCGCCCGACAAGGGCAATTGTTGGTTTCATTCAATTCTCTTACTGTGCACCCAGCAAATACAAACTGCCTTTACGCGTTTGAACCATTGCCTCTGAGCCGACTGATTTGGGTGCTAAATAAATACGACTGCCATCGGTGGCTTGCTGGCCAACCAAAGACCCACTTTCAGGGTCAAGATAGTGCAAATAACCGTCCAGATCACCTACCACAACCTGATTACCCAATACTGCTGGCGCACTCACAAAACGGTAAGCCAGCGCTTCCTGCTTCCAGACCGAACGCCCGGTATTACGCTCGAACGCTTGAATATGACCCTTTGCATCAGTCACATAAACCCGCTGCTCATCAATGGCAAGGCCAGCCCAGCTGGAAGCCTCACGGGTCCAGACTAGCGAGCCATTTTGCGTGCTGATGCAGGCAATTCGCCCTTGAAAAGCCACAGCACATACCATATCGGCATAAACAACCGGAGAGGCAACAATATCGGTTACCCGTTCGAGCTCACTGGCACCGCGCGGCAACGCGATCGGGGCTTCCCAGAGAATACGGCCGTCATTCAAAGCCAGAGCACTTAAACGACCTGCCGCCTGCCCAACATACACAACCCCACCAGAGACCACTGGAGACGCATAATTGCGCAACTGCAGACTAGGCTGCTGGCGTTGATAGATCCATTTCAATTCGCCAGAGCTAGCTGAGAACGCACTCACTTTGCCATCGGCTGAACGCACAATCACCAGACCTGAATCAATCACAGGTGAAGCAATAATTTCGCTGGAGGTTTTAACCGACCACAGTATCTTGCCCGAACTCTGCTCCAAAGCGACGACGTCGCCTTTCAGACTTCCGACAGCCACGATATCGGCACCAATTCCAACCCCACCCGCGATATTTTGCGTGAGCACTTGCTTCCATTTCACTGCACCATTGCTGCGATTAAGCAAAGCGAGCTCGCTGCCGCCACCAATAACGGCAACGTATTGAGCTGAAAAGGCGGGCTGAAAGCGATAAGTTGTGTCATTGCCAATGGCTGCCGACCAAAGCGTCTTGGCCTTTACCGTGGTTTGTACCACTGGCAAAGGTGAAGGATCAGGAATATTGCTGGTTGAAGAGCATGCACTCAAACCCAGCACGCCAAGCAGTAAAGCCGAACGCAAAACTCGCATCTTACTTCACTCCAAGCACGTCAAGCTTCACTTCCACCAGCTTCAAGTTGGGGGCGTCCTTCGGCAATTTGGCGATGGCCTGGCGATATGCATCAGCCGCACCGGCAACATCATTTTTAGCCAGCAACAAATCGCCACGCATTTCGGCAAACAGGGGCGAGTAGCTTTCTTCTTCAGGCGTTTTGATCAGCGCCAAAGCCTCGTCGATTTTTTTGTCATCGAGCAAAACCGAAGCCAAACGCAATTTGGCCGTATCGCGCAAATTGACTTCCTTGGCATTAGCAATCACCCATTTTAATTCTTCGCGTGCAGCCTCAGGTTTGCCATTCAGATAAGCAAGCTTTGCGGCAGCCAGAGCCGCACGTGCAGCATAGGCCGTAGACTGGTAATCACTTTTGAGTGTGGTCAGTGTCGCCTTGAATTTAGCTTCGTCCATCGCCTGAGTTTGCAACTGGGCATATAAATCAGCCGCCTTGGCAGACTGATGTTTTTGCCAGGTTTGCCAGCCAGTCCATCCCGCGTATGCGAGTAGCGCGGTAATCACGGCGATAGCCAGCGATTTGCCCCAGCTTTGCCACCAAGCTTTCAGCTCGGCAATCTGTTCTTGTTCTTGTAAGTCAAAAGCTGCCATGTTAACCCCGTTGTCCTTGATTATTTAAGACTACTCATCACACTTGCTAATTGATCTTGCGCGACGGTTTGTTGCTCACCCTGCTTCTCACCCGTCAGCACTTTAATATTCACCGTCTGCGCTTGCATCTCGCCTTCACCCACAATCACGGCAAAGCGCGCACCAGACTGGTCAGCCTTTTTAAATTGCGATTTAAAACTGCCACCGCCAGCATGATATATCACATTGAGGCCTTGGTCGCGCATCTGGCGTGCAGCGGTAAAGGCATAACGTGCCGCTGCATCACCTTGACTGACCACATACACATCCGGCTCCGCAGTTGGCACGACGATCTTTTGCGCTTCAAGTAGCAACATCAAGCGCTCAATACCCATCGCAAACCCAACGGCTGGGCAAGGCTTGCCACCAAGCCGCTCAACCAAACCATCATAGCGGCCACCGGCAGCAACCGTACCTTGCGCGCCCAACTCAGTGGTGGTCCACTCAAATACGGTGCGATTGTAGTAATCCAAACCGCGCACCAAGCGCGGATTAATCACATAAGCAATCCCAGCATCGTCGAGCAGGGCTTTTACCCCGTCGAAGTGGGCTTTGGATTCTTCACCCAAGAAGTCAGCTAGGCGCGGCGCATTTTCAGCCATTGCTTGCAGCGCAGGATTTTTGGTATCCAGCACACGCAAAGGGTTGGTATATAGACGGCGACGGCTATCTTCATCGAGTTGATCGACATACCCCTCAAGGTATTTAATCAGCTCGGCACGATGTGCTGCACGCTCTTCGGTATTACCCAAGGAATTGAGCTCAAGTTGTAGACCGCTCAGGCCCAAGCGCGGCCACAGATCGGCCAGCATCACAATCATTTCGGCATCAAGATCAGGCGTAGCAAAACCAAAAGCCTCAACGCCGAGTTGATTAAACTGACGCAAACGCCCTTTTTGTGGGCGCTCGTGCCGGAACATCGGGCCCATATACCAGAGACGCTGGGTTTGGTTATACAACAAGCCATGTTCGATACATGCACGTACGCAGCCAGCAGTACCTTCCGGGCGCAGAGTCAGCTTTTCACCATTAAGACTGTCTTCGAAAGCATACATTTCTTTTTCAACGATATCGGTATGCTCACCCACGCCGCGTACAAATAGATGAGTTGACTCAACAATCGGCATCCGGATCTGGTTGTAGCCGTAGGCCACGAGCCATTCGCGCGTAACACGCTCAAAAAACTGCCACTGCGACATTTCTTGCGGCAGCACATCGTTCATGCCGCGAATCCCTTGAATGGTTTGAGCCATTTTTATTTTTCTACCCTAAACAAATTACAAATTAAATCTGAGCCAACGGAATGATTTTTGGTGCATCAACGCGGCGTTTTGAGCCGTTTTCGCCATAGCGCGTCACGACATAATTCTCAACAATCGCCTGGAATTCTTGTGCAACGTTATCGCCTTTGAGCGTCACGTCTTTTTCACCATCGACATACACCGGACACACCGGCACTTCACCCGTACCAGGCAAACTGATACCGATATCGGCGAGCTTGGACTCACCCGGACCATTCACGACACAGCCCATCACGGCAACTTTCATTTCTTCAACACCAGGGTATTTGGCACGCCATACCGGCATTTGCTCACGCAGGAAGCTTTGAATATCTTGCGCCAACTCTTGAAACACGGTTGAAGTCGTGCGGCCACATCCAGGGCAAGCCGTTACTAGCGGAGTAAAGCTGCGCAGACCCATGGTTTGCAATAACTCTTGCGCCACCACCACTTCTTTTGTGCGGTCACCATTGGGCTCGGGCGTCAGGGAAATACGAATGGTATCGCCAATCCCTTCCTGCATTAATACCGCTAACGCAGCACTGGATGCCACAATACCCTTGGACCCCATACCCGCTTCGGTCAAACCCAGATGCAATGGGTAATCGCAGCGGGCGCCCAGATCGCGGTAAACCGCGATCAAATCCTGCACATGCGAGACTTTGCAAGACAATAAAATCTGATCGGGGGATAAACCCCAGCTAATGGCTTGATCAGCCGATTCAAGCGCCGACACAATCAGCGCTTCGCGCATCACGGCCTCGGCCGTCAATGGCTGCGAGCGTTTTGAATTTTCATCCATCATTCGCGCCGCAATGGCTTGATCAAGTGAGCCCCAGTTCACGCCAATGCGCACCGGCTTTTTGTACTCAATGGCCTTCTCGATCATGTAGGCAAATTTTTCGTCGCGCTTGGCGCCCTTGCCGACATTGCCAGGATTAATACGGTACTTGGCCAAAGCCTCGGCACAATCCGGGTAATCACGCAGCAAACGATCGCCATTAAAATGGAAGTCGCCTACGAGCGGTACTTTGCAGCCCCAGTTTTCCAGCTTGGTTTTGATGTTGGCAACTTGCGCCGCAGCCTCTGCGCTATTGACAGTAATACGCACGGCCTCCGAACCAGCACGCCACAGCTCGAAAATCTGGCGCGCAGTCGCCTCGGCATCAGCAGTATCGGTATTGGTCATCGACTGCACCATCACTGGATGATCACTACCTACCCAGACATTTCCAATTTGTACTTGACGGGTTTTACGACGGACAATCAGGCTAGACATGAATTATTTCAATTCCATATTAACAACATCCGAACCGGGCTTGAGATAGCTGCTCAAATCAACCGGACGCCCCTGCAGGGTCAGTTTTGTTTTTGGCGCATTGCCGATTTTGACGGCAAACGGCGGCACACCCGCCACCTTGCGCTCGTATCCTGGGCGGATAATTTCGGACAGCACTTTATTTCCCCGACTATCCAGAATCTGCACCCAGCTATCGGATTCGGTCAATACACTGATTTCAAGCGCGCCTTGCGCCACAGACGACGCCACAATGATCGAGGAAGCGCTGGAAGCAGCAGGGCTAACCAAGGCCACACCGGGCATGGAAGCAGGCAGGGCCTGAACACCTGACGAAACGACTTCGGAAGCGCTAACGCTGGCATTAGAGTTATCATTAACAAGCAGCTGGCTAGCAGCGCTGGCCTCAAGCGCCACCGGATTTGGCATATCAGGCAAAGCAATATCCGGATTGCTCGGTTGTTGCAAATACCAGTAAACCGCTGTAACCCCGAGAAAAATCCCGATCAAGGCCATGATTACAATCAGCGGGAAGCTTGATTTCTCACCACCCAATGATGGGCTAGAGGGTTCTACCTGAGGGTATGTAGACAGAACCGTCTCCGCCACTTGTTCTGAGGGTAATACACCCGCCAAGTATTCAAGCAAAGGGGCAGCATCGATCTTGACTAGCCTGGCGTAATTGCGCACAAAGCCACGGACAAACAAATTACTGGGTAATTCATCGAAGGCTTCGCTCTCCAGCGCTTCGATCTGGCGATGCGCCAGCTTCAACTGCCCTGCCACATCATCAATTGAAAGACCACAAGCCTCACGTGCCGCGCGTAACTGGCGACCGGCAGGTAAAAAGGGAGCACTCGGAATATTGTCTAGCTGTTCAGTCATATTGTCCGGTCAAAAGCTTTGTTGCCTCTAGCGAGTCAGGAAAGTTGCGGCGAAGCTCGTTCGCATAGCGCATCTCTGCGTCTTTGTTGCCGATTTTACGTTCAATCCGGACACCAAGCCAGAGCAACTCGGGTGGTGTTTTTGGAATTGCGCGCAAGACTTCGATAAATAGCTGCTTGGCCTGAGGCAAATCACCCTCTTCAAGCAGAAAATTGGAAAGCTGGAATTTGACTGAAACATTATTGCTAGCGGTATTGCGAGCACGTTCAAAATATTTTTT
The DNA here is from genome assembly GCF_040047665.1 of Chitinibacter sp. FCG-7. NCBI lineage: Bacteria > Pseudomonadati > Pseudomonadota > Betaproteobacteria > Neisseriales > Chitinibacteraceae > Chitinibacter > Chitinibacter mangrovi. Next base: position 3,353,995 of record NZ_CP157355.1, on the reverse strand, counting down.
TGCCAGCTCCCGATCACCCGCTTTCAAGCTGCAATTTGCTGCGGCAAGTAAAGTTAAATCGGGCGTGGGATAAAGCGTATTGCTGAGCACCACTTCATAACGCGCCAAACCGGCTTTATGCTCGCCGCGTTCACACAGAAAACTGCCAAAATTCTGATTAATATCCGAATCTTTGGGCGCAGCATTGAGCGCCTGCTCGAAATACACCCGGCCTTTGGCATCGTCCTTGAGTGCTACATAGGAAACGGCCAGCACATTTAAGGCCTGCGGGTAATTGGACACCGCTTCAAGCGCCCGTTTGGCTTCTTCGACAGCAACCGCATAAGCACCACGCCGATAATACTCGGACGCCAGATCGGTGCGCACGGCCGCTCGTTGCTGATTCGAGCCAAGACTTTCGTTTGCCAAAGTCCAGGGAGATAGCGCTAACATCAACACCAGCAAGCCGTATTTTTTCATTTTGAAGCCTTATTTTTGTTGAAACAAAATCGGGCGGGTTTCAGCCAATTTTTCTGTGCGACGAGTTTTATCTAGCACCTGGCCGGCCAATTGGCCGCATGCGGCATCAATATCGTCGCCGCGTGTTTTGCGTACCGTAACGATATAACCTGCATTACTGAGAATATCACGGAATCGGGCGATTGCTTCACGCCCGGATCGGGCATAGCCCGAGTTCGGGAATGGATTAAACGGAATCAGATTGAATTTGCAGGATACCGAGCGCGCCAAATCGACCAATTGACGTGCGTGTTCTGGCTGATCATTAATCCCGGCCAGCATCACATATTCAAACGTCACAAAATCACGCGGCGCTTTTTCCAGATATTGATTACAGGCATTAAGTAATTCTTTTAACGGGTATTTTTTATTAATCGGCACGATCTCATCGCGGATTTTATCGTTCGGCGCATGCAGACTCACTGCCAGCGCAACCGGACAATCTTCACGCAATTTCAGCAACTGCGGCACCATCCCAGATGTTGACAAGGTCACGCGACGACGCGAAAGGCCATAAGCGTTGTCATCCAGCATCAGTTTCATGGCTGAAACCACATTATCGTAATTGGCCAGCGGCTCGCCCATCCCCATCATGACCACATTGGACACAATCCGGGTGTCATCATTGACTGCACTACCCAAACGCGCGGCATCAAATGACAGGCGCTGATTGGCCCACCAGAGCTGGCCAACAATCTCGGCAGTACTTAAATTGCGGTTAAAGCCTTGGCGCGCAGTCGAGCAAAACGTACAGTCGAGCGCACAGCCTACCTGGCTCGATACACACAAAGTACCGCGATCATCTTCTGGAATAAATACGGCTTCAACACCGTTACCAGTGCCGACATCGAGCAACCATTTGCGAGTGCCGTCCTGCGCAATCTGCTCGGCCATCATCGATGGTGGAGCCACACAGGCCTGCTCGCTCAGTTTCTGCCGAAATGACTTGGCAATATCGCTCATCATGTCAAAATCAGCGGCCCCGCGCTGATGAACCCACTTGAGCAATTGCTTGGCGCGAAAAGGCTTCTCCCCCATTTGCACCATCAAAGCCGCGAGTTTTTCAGCATCGTAATCCAGCAAATTTAAAGACATGATCGTGTACTCCGCAGCGTCTTAATTTCAAACAAATGATGCAAAGCGCACCGATCTCGCACTACCGCAAGACCGGAACGCTTTTTCCAGCAACTTAGGCGCCGTAAACTTCAGAAGATGCAAAGAAATACGCAATTTCAATCGCTGCGTTTTCCAGGCTATCCGAGCCATGCACCGCATTCGCGTCAATGCTAGCCGCGAAATCAGCACGGATAGTGCCCGCTGCCGCTTCTTTCGGGTTAGTAGCACCCATCAATTCGCGGTTTTTCAAAACCGCGTTTTCGCCTTGCAACACTTGGATCATGACCGGACCAGAGATCATAAAGTTCACCAAATCATTGAAGAAAGGGCGCTCTTTGTGAACAGCGTAGAAACCTTCCGCTTCAGCGCGTGACAATTGCTTCATTTTTGCCGCAACCACTTTCAGGCCAGCAGATTCAAAACGGTCATAGATTTTGCCGATGACGTTTTTGGCAACTGCGTCAGGCTTGATAATAGAAATAGTACGTTCGATAGTCATTCTTGATTGCTCCAGAGGTTTAATGTTTAGTTTTATCAACAAACACGAAAGAATATTGTTGCCCAAGGCTGTTTTCAGCTAGCCTCTGCATAGGCTAAATCGGCCTAAAAGGCCAAGCCAATATGCAAACTTTAGGCAAATAGCCGATCATTATAACACTTACAAGCGATTAGCAGACACAATGAGTGAAGGCCTAGACCCGATCCTGCAGCAGAAAGAGCAACAACAACTCAAAACTCAGCTACTTTGGCGGCTTGGTATTGCAAGTGGATTAATTGCGGCGATCCTTTTTGGTATCGCCTGGATCGAAAAAAGCCAGGAAAATGCCGAACCAAACGTCCAGATTCCGCAAATTGCCCCCGAACTCAATGCAAGCGAACCCGCCGAGATAGCCTCCGCAGCAAGCGAGGCAGCAATTTCAACGCCAGCCCCCACACCGGAAGCAACGGCACTCCCCAGCATTAGCCCCAAGCCCAGCGCGACAGCGATGCCAGTGGCAAGTCCAACACCAAGACAAACCCACAGCAGTCCAATTCAAACAATCCAAAAGATCGAGAATCTGCCAAAGCAAATACCCCACACAAGTAATAGGCCAGAGCCAACAACTGCAGCTGTTTACACAGCAATACCCCTTATCGCGAAGGCAATTCCAACAGCAGTGCCAAGAATTATGACTCAGCCATCAAACAACACCACTGCCACCAAGCCGGCAACCGCTGATTTCCCAAGCCCGATCAATAGCACACGGGGCTATAGCGTGCAGGCCGGGGTGTTTTTACACGCCAACAACGCAGAAAAATTGCTCGGCCAACTCCAACAGGCAGGTATTCCCGCCTACCTGGAAACCCGCGTACAAATCGGCCCGTTCAAAAACAAGATTGAAGCTGATACAGCGATCAAAAAACTCAAAGCACTTGGTATCACTCCCGTCCTGAAAAACGAATAGCACTTAACAGCACAAAAAAAGAGCAGTAGCGCGAAGCTAACTGCTCTTTTTTGCCCGCCTCCTTAGCGTAAACGCTTAAGAAGCTGCGCACTTAAGTCTTAGTGGTGATGGCCGTGCTCGCCGTGTACGTGGCCATGCGCCAGTTCTTCCGCATTCGCTTCACGCACAGCAGTTACTGTCGCCACGAAACGGATCGTCATACCAGCGAAAGGATGGTTACCATCAACAGTCACGCGGTTGCCTTCTACTTCAGTTACGCGGAACAGGATGACTTCGCCGGTTTCAGGATCATCAGCTTCAAACATCATGCCAACAGCGACATCAGCCGGGAAACCGTCTTTTTCTTCATCACGAACCAATTCTGGCTCGAATTCGCCAAACGCGTCGTCAGGTGACATCGTCACTTCGATGCTGTCGCCTACCGTTTTGCCGTGCAGGGCTTCTTCTACCAGCGGTAGGATATTGTCATAACCGCCGTGCAGGTAAGCAATCGGTTCTTCGGTTTTGTCGATTTGATTGCCTTCAGCGTCGTACATTTCATAAGTCAGTGTAACAACGGAATTTTTGGCGATTTGCATAGTGTTTATCCTAGCTGTTTTACAAGGTTCAAAATTTCGGCCGCATGGCCTTTGGGTATGACGTGATAGAAAGCATGTCGAATGACGCCCGACTTATCAATCACAAAGGTCGAGCGCTCTATTCCGCATCTTACCACGCCCTGCGCTTCCCATTCGTGTACCGCGTGGTAAAGACGGCTGACTTCAAGCTCGGTATCAGATAGCAGGTCGAACGAAAGGCCCTGCTCATCAATAAAACTGTCGTGCGCCAGACAGTCATCCAGACTCACCCCCAGAATAACGGTCTCACATTGCGAAAATGCGTCAGTGCGATCAGAAAACTCGACCGCCTCAACAATGCCGCCTGGCGTGTGATCCTTGTTAAAAAAGTACAACACGACATTTTTCCGGCCATGAAAATCACTCAGGCGAACCATGTCCATTGCCGCGTCAGGTAAAGAAAAATCAGGGGCTACGTCGCCTACATTGAGCATGGGGTCTCCAGTCGGTGCAATAATACGATTATTATCGGCTTGCAGAATGTGCCAAGTACCAGCCATCCGTGCAAACGCAGCGATTTACCGCCATAACTTGCCCAGAATAATGCGTGGGGCAAGTTGGCCAGCAAACCCATTTTTTTCTTTATAGCCACAAGCCATGCCTAAAACACCTTTCGATACTGCCCTGTTGGGAAAATTAACACCCGAGCAATTTCTGGCCGAATACTGGCAAAAAAAACCGCTGCTGATTCGTCAGGCATGGACCGATTTTCCGGAGCTGATCGATTTTGCCCGCCTGGCCGAATTTGCCCAGCGTGATGATGTGGAATCCAGATTGATCGAGTTCAATCATGGGCGCTGGAAGCTGGAAAACGGCCCGTTCAGCCAGCACCGGCTCAATCGATTACCAGAAACCGACTGGACGATTCTGGTGCAGAATGTGAACCATCTGGTTCCCCATATTGCCGACTTCTTATATCAGTTCAATTTTCTGCCTTATACCCGGCTTGACGACGTGATGATCTCTTACGCGCCGCACGGTGGCACGGTGGGGCCGCATTATGACTCGTACGACGTTTTTTTGCTGCAGGTGGGCGGACAAAAAAGATGGCAAGTATCCAGCGATGACGCCTCAGGTTTTATTGAAGATGCGCCGATTCGAGTTTTGAAAGACTTTAATCCAGAGCAGGAATGGGTACTGGAGCACGGCGATATGCTGTATCTGCCCCCCAAATATGCACATTACGGCGTGGCGCTAACACCGGGAATGACTTATTCGGTAGGTTTTAGAGCACCCAAAACCCAGGAAGTTGCGACCAAGTTTCTGGAGTTTTTGCAGGACGAAATCTGCCTTGAAGGCATGTACAGCGACCCGAGTGCCAAGGCAACCGACACACCGGCGAAAATTGATGACGCCTTTGTCGCGCAAATTGGGCAGATGCTGCAGCAAGTCAAATGGGACGAGCAGACGGTGCGGCAATTTATTGGCCGCTATTTTTCCGAACCCAAGCCACATGTTTTTTTCGATCACAGCACACCACTGGAATTTGACGATTTTGCCGAGGCCATCGCCGAGCGCGGCATCGAGCTGGATCTGAAAAGCCAGATGCTCTATTCGGATCAAACGCTGTTTCTCAATGGCGAAGAAGTCGAGTTTGACGATGCCAGCCCGGCCGATTGGGCGCTGCTACAGCAATTGGCCAACGAGCGCAGCTTGCCCGCCGCCGAATACTCCGACCCATTGTGCGATTTACTTTATACCTATCACGAATATGGCTACCTTCACCCCCGTGCAGAATGAAGAAACAGGAACTGCAGCCACGCCTTTTGATACCCGAAACGGGTATCAGGCTGCAATCATGACTTTGATTGGCCTAGCTGAACATACCCTCAAGATCTGTGAAAACGATCTAGCCGAGAGTGATCTGGGCAGCCTGCGCAACCAGCAAGGACTGTGGGCATTTTTCTCACAGGCCTCGCCTGGCCGCATGCAGCTCTTGCTGGCCAACACCGGCGTGCTAGCACAGCGCCACCCGCGCTTTATCCAGTTGTGTGATCGATTTGGCCATTTGATAGAAATTCGCCAAATCCCGGACTATCTCTCGCACGCCCGCCAGGGCTGGATAATTGGCGACGACGAACATTATCTAATCCGTCATCATTATGATTGGCAACGCGGCGAGTCCGGCTGTAATAGCAAATACGCCTCACAGCTCAAACAGCAGTTTGCAACACTGTGGGAGCAATCAACACCCTGTAGCTCCTCGCAACGCCTTGATTTATAAGGATGTACACGGCGTTACATGAGGTAGCAGATTACATAGAGGAAAACCCGTGCCAGCACTAGCAATTTATCGGGCAGCTGATTAGAATTCGTTTCGTTGGTTGTGAAACAAATCACGCCGAATGTGAATTTAAGTAATTGGCCTAAAGCCAGTTATTAATTAGTTAGTCAATTAAACCTAAACTTAATCTTAAAGGATTTAAAAATGAAACAATCTCTGATCGTTGCTGCTTTGTTGGCTGCTGCTTTGTCTGCTTGTGGCGAAAAACCAGCTACTGAAGCTGCTTCTGCTGTAGTTGAAGCTGCTTCTGCTGTTGAAGCTGTAGCTTCTGAAGTTGCTTCTGCTCCTGTTGAAGCTGCTTCTGACGTAGCTTCTGCTGCTTCTGAAGCTGCTGCTAAGTAATTCGGTTTTACCGAATGCTTGAAAAGCCGACCGAAAGGTCGGCTTTTTGCATTTCTGTTTTAGAATAAAGCCTCCTGATTTGCCACCTGCCCGCCAATGACTGTTCAAATTCTTTTGCCACGCTGGATTATCCCGGTAATTCCGCGCCACACCGTCTACACCGATCACGCACTCGTCATTCAGGGCGAGAAAATCATTGCATTACAGACCAAGGCCGACGCCCTCGCCGCTTACCCGGATGCTGAAGTCATCACGCTTTCCGATCATGCCCTCATGCCTGGGATGATTAATCTGCACGCCCACTCGGCAATGACATTGCTGCGCGGATTTGCCGACGATTTGCCGCTGATGCGCTGGCTCAACGAGCATATCTGGCCTGCCGAGGGTCAACACGTCAGCGACGATTTTGTTTATGCTGGCACCCAGCTGGCAATTGCCGAGATGATTGCGGGTGGCACCACCTGCTGCAATGATATGTATTTTCACCATGGCGCAGTGGCACGAGCAGCAATCGACACCGAGTTTCGCATGACTGTAGGTTGCTCGATTCTGGAGTTTCCAACCCCCTATGCCAGCAATGCCGACGATTACATCCGCAAAGCCTTGGCTTGCCGCGACGAGTTTCTGGGTGAAGAGCTGGTGCAATTTACACTCGCGCCACACGCACCGTACACCGTCAGCGATCAGACTTTCCGCCGCATTATCACGCTAGCCGATGAGTTGGCGCTGGGAATTCATTGCCATATTCACGAAAGCGCCGATGAAATTGCCGGTAGCCTGAAAGAATACGGCGTGCGCCCGCTGGAGCGACTGGCAGCGCTGGGCTTGCTTGATAGCCCACTGATTGCGGCACATATGGTGCATACCACCGACAGCGAAATTGCGCTGCTCGCCAAAAAGGGCATTCATATTGCCCACAATCCAGCCAGCAATTTGAAACTCGCCTCCGGCATCGCCCCGATCAGCCAGCAGCTGGCCGCTGGTCTTAATGTTGGGATTGGCACCGACGGCGCTGCCAGCAACAATAAACTCGATCTATTTGCTGAAATGCGCCTGGCGGCACTGCTGGCCAAAGGACAAAGTGGCAATCCGGAAGCCGTACCCGCCTGGCAGGCGCTGGAAATGGCCACGCTCAATGGCGCGACAGCGCTGGGCTTACAGGATAAAATTGGCGCTCTGGAAGTGGGTAAGCAAGCCGACGTGATTGCCATCAATCTGGCGCAAGCGGGCACGCAACCGTGCTACGATCCGATTTCGCACTTAGTCTACGCGACCGATCGCACGCAGGTCAGTGATGTCTGGATTGCCGGCCGCGCGGTGTACCGCCGCCACGAACACCAGAGCCTGAATTTGGCCGAAGTGCTCAGCACCGCCCGGCATTGGCAACACAAAATTCAAGGCAGTATTGCCCCGCAAACCAAATAGGGATTACCGTTGTGACCGATACCCATACAATCAATGTCGATGATGGCGAGATCGCCAAATTTTCTGCGCTCGCGCACAAGTGGTGGGATAAAACCAGCGAGTTCAAACCACTACACGAAATCAACCCGCTGCGCATTGGCTTTATCGACCAGCATTCGGGCATTAAAGGTCTGAAAATCCTGGATGTTGGCTGCGGCGGCGGGATTTTATCCGAAGGCCTCGCCGAGCGCGGCGCGCAAGTGACTGGCATTGACTTGGCCGAAAAATCACTGAAAGTCGCCAAGCTGCATTTATTTGAATCGGGACTGAGCGTGGATTACCGCAAAATCCCGGTTGAAGAGCTTGCAGCGGCCGAGCCAGAGAGCTACGACGTGGTTACCTGCATGGAAATGCTCGAACATGTGCCCTCACCCGCCAGCATTGTGGAAGCCTGCTCGCGCCTCGTAAAACCGGGCGGCTGGGTGTTTTTCTCGACCTTAAATCGCAATCCAAAATCGTATTTGCTCGCGGTGGTGGGTGCCGAGTATGTACTCAACATGCTGCCACGCGGCACGCATGATTACGACAAATTTATCAAACCATCCGAGCTGGCGCGCATGACCCGTACCGTGGGTCTTGAGACCATCTCGGTCACCGGCATGACGTTCAACCCGTTAACGCAAGTGTACAAACTGACCGACGACACCGACGTGAATTACCTCGTTGCTACCCGCAAAGGCGAATGAACATGATCAAAGCCGTGTTGTTTGACCTCGACGGCACACTGGCCGACACCGCGCCCGATATGGGCGCGGCGCTCAACCGCCTGCTGATCGAAGAAGGCATTGCGCCACGTTCGCTGGACGATATTCGTCCGGTGACCAGCCACGGCGCGCGGGGCTTGCTGGAACTTGGCTTTGGTATTGGGCCAAGCCACACGCGCTTTGCTGAGTTGCGCGAGCGGTTTTTAGACCTCTACGCTGAAAAAATCTGCGAAGGCACGACGCTGTTTGACGGGATTAGCGAATTAATTGAAGAAATCGACGCGCGCGGCATGCGCTGGGGCATTATTACCAATAAGCCGATGCGCTTCACCGACCCGTTGGTGCAATTACTCCCACTGCCTATTGCCCCGCAGACTTGTGTTTCTGGTGATACCGTAGGTATACCCAAGCCTGATGCCAAACCCATGCTGCACGCCGCCGCCGAGCTGGGCATTGATCCGATTCATTGTCTCTACGTTGGCGATGCCGAGCGCGACATCGAGGCGGGCCGCCGTGTAGGCATGAAAACTGTGCTCGCTAACTATGGCTATATCAGCGACACCGACCAACCCGAAAGCTGGGGCGCCGATTTGAGTATTAATCATCCACTCGAATTGCTAGGCCATTTGGGGTAAGCAAGGTATAATCGCCATTCTTCACTTCGCATGAAGACAGCTGTAAAAACCGGGGGTGCCATGGTTTCGACAGGGGTTGCAAAGCGGATGAGGGCATGTCGGGGTCTCAGCTGCCCGTAAAAACAACTGAAAACAAATAGTCGCAAACGACGAAACTTACGCTCTAGCTGCTTAAGCTAGACTCTGCACCGCAAGGCCCATCGGGCGGGTCGGGTAAAACCGACAGCAGAGTCATTTAGATGGGATCGCTTTAAGTCGGGTTACTTGGCTTAGGGTTAAACTAAGGTAACTCGCTCTCTTCAAGCCTGCCCATCGGCGTGATTGAGGGTTAAAACCCAAATGATACGGCTAAACATGTAGAACTCACTGTAGAGTGCTTCTGGACGCGGGTTCAACTCCCGCCACCTCCACCACACATTGAATAAGCCCCTGATTTTAGGGGCTTTTTCTTTGAATTAGCGTTCGGTATTGCTGCGTTTTTGCGTTTTGCTACACGAAAAATCCTGTTTTGCTACCTCAAGTGCTACACAGGAAATCTCATGGCCTACCTCATTAAGCGCGACAGCAGCTATTACCTGCGAATCCGCATCCCCCTGCACCTTCAAGCTCAAGTTGGTAAAAAAATACTCTGGAAGAGTTTAAAGACCTCTAGTCCTCGCCTTGCACAGCAGTTGTGCATTAAGATTGTGGCAAAACTACAACTCGAATTTGCGGCAATGGCACATCAGAACAAGACACTAGCCGACTTTAAACGCGACCTAGAAGCTGCTGACGATCTGAAACAAGCTCAGCATGACGATGAATGGAATCAATGGGTCGTGAGCCAGTTGCATACTGCACCTGACACTTCCAACGGTCTTAGCGACGAAGATTGGCTCGCAGCTCTAAATCCCCCCTCTCCTGAAGAATCCGCGCTGGCGGAGGCAATGATCGAAGCCGAGTTACGTGCGCAACAGCTTCGTGACCTGAAGGCACAGGCTAAATTTGAAGGCTATCAGGAAGCCCTTGCCAGTCAGCCAGCTACTCCTGCGGCTACCTCTGAGGCTCACCAACAACCACAGTTGACTCAGCTAACCGCAGCAGTGGCTCAATTAGCTGAAATGCAGGCTCAGCAGACGATCCAGACAACTACTACACACACATTGCGTCAATTGTTCGTAGGGTATCGAGCTGAAAAGCTTGAAAGGGGTGCGTGGCGAGAAAAAAGCGAAGGTGAATTCAACGCGGATATGGCGTTATTCCTAGATATTCTCGGGGATTTACCATTAAACAAGATTGACCGAAGTACCGCACTCAGCTTGCTAAACCAATTGAAAAAAGTACCAAAAAATCGGAAGAAGATGCCTGCCTTCCGCAATAAGTCGCTTCAGCTGTTGTGGTTCAATGATTTCGGACACCAACTTAGGTGGTAATCTCGCCACCATTAACGAGGTGTTTCATGAGCAAAGTTCGCAGGACATTTACCCCGGAATTTAAAGCCGAAGCCGCCAGTCTGGTCGTCGATCAAGGCCACACGGTGTCACAAGCCAGTAAGGCGATGAACGTCGGCGAGAACATACTGCGTCGCTGGATTAAGCAGCTGAAACAGGAAAGACAGGGCATCACGCCGCAGGCCAGAGCACTCACGCCAGACCAGCGTCGCATTCAGGAGCTCGAAGCGCGCATTGATCGGCTGGAACGGGAGAAAGCCCTGTTAAAAAAAGCCACAGCTCTCTTAATGGCGGACGAACTCAATCGTACGCGCTGGTAGACCAATTAAGTGAGCATGAACCCGTAGAAATGGTCTGCAGCACCTTCGGTATTTGCCGTTCCAGTTATTACCATTACCGGCATCGACGCCAGCATATTGATCGTGAACGGATCGAGTTGCGCGCCAAAGTACGCAATCTGTTTAAGCAAAGTCGAAATGCGGCAGGTAGCCGCAGTCTAGTCTGGATGCTGGCGGTACGAAGGCATTGCGGCTGGCCGATATAAAGTGCGCCAGCTCATGCGAGAAGCCGATTTGCAGTGCAAACAGCCAGGCGCGCATCGCTACAAAGTCCACAAAGATGCACGTCCAGACATTCCGCACTTATTGCAGAGGGCGTTTAATCCGGAGCAACCGAATCAGGTCTGGTGTGGCGATATCACCTATATTTGGGCGGGTAATCGCTGGATTTATCTGGCTGTGGTGCTGGATTTGTTTGCCCGTTGCGTGGTGGGCTGGGCGCTTAGTGAGCACCCGGATGCCGAGGTAGTCAGCCGTGCGTTAGATCATGCCTGGCAACAGCGTGGCCAGCCACTGGGAGTGATATTTCACTCGGATCAGGGTAGCCAATATGGCAGTCGGTTGTTTAGGCAACGGATATGGCGCTACCAGATGCAGCAAAGCATGAGTCGGCGCGGGTGCTGTTGGGATAATGCGCCGATGGAGCGGCTATTTCGCAGTCTTAAAACAGAATGGATACCAAAGCCTGGGTATGAATCTGCAGAAGAAGCCAGGCTGGATATTGGCGTTTACCTGATGGCGTATTACAACTGGCAGCGGCCACACACCGCCAATGGCGGGCTAGCCCCTGCCATTAAGGAAAGACAACTTAATTTACTGTCCGAGAATTGTTGACCACAACAAAGATGTAGCTTGAAAGCTGCAATTTAACTCCCCCCACCCCACTTTCAAATAAAAAGCCACCCGAATTGTTGCCAGGTGGCTTTTTTATTGGCCATAGCTATTCCGAGCAACACTCTGCAGCTACTGGCGTTTAAACCTGCCACACCCCGGACATAATCCGGGGTGTGGCAGGAAAACCCGCGCAGAAATTACTGGGTCAAACGTTCAATAATTGCCTCTTGTTCAGGAAATACCGCTTTAAGCTGGGCAATTTGAGCCGGATTTGGCTTGCTTGAATCTTCTGCTTCATAGCCCGGCGAGAGGCTGCAGCTGGCTAGCACAAAACCGGTGCCGAGTACTTCACCGCCAAACCAGCTGCCATGAGGCGCGACGGCTTGCAAATGCTGCCCCTGCTCAATATCGCGGCCAATATCCACCGTCTGGTATTGACCATTAGGGGCAAAAATATGCAGGCGGATCGCCAGCCCGTCATGATGAAACCACAGTTCATCCTGCCGCAGCGTATGCAGCTGCAGGAGATCTGGCGATTGCAGCAGATAGTAGTTGGATGAATACAGGCGATGGTCGGACTCAAAACGCGCTGGCAAGGCGGCCCGGGCAATGGTTTCGTCCGCTACTGCGCCAGCGGCAAAGTAGCCACCAACGCCGGCGCTCGTCATGCCCAACTGCTTGATCCAGAACTCGGCATCCGGTGTGCGCTGCTGGCTGGGAACAATTTTCGGCACCGGAGTGCCATCGTCGACCAGCTCAGGGTAACGCAACGCAAAGCACACGGTAATGCCGATAATCTCGCCCGTATCAGGTTGGCGCAGCAGACCTTTTTGCGTCACGATTTCCACGCTGCGCATTGCGCCATCGCCAGTGGGAATATCGATGGTTTCATGGAAATTGAGCAAAGGCTTGCCACTGACCATCACTTGCTGATCATGCGCCACATGCTCCGCCCTGTCGTCACGATGCCCGATCAGCTGCGCTTTGCTCATGCCGACCAGATTGGCAAAATTGTCGTTCACCCACAGGAAAACGGAGTTGTGGTCTTTGATACACAGATAAACGCCATCTTGTTTATCCAGCACATCTTCCACACTCATCGGGGGTTGGGTTGGCAGCATTATTGATCACCCTTGGCAGCCAATAATTGATCGGCCAGATCTTGCGCCAGCGCCACCATGGTCATGGTTGGATTCCATGAACCGCTGGTTGGCCACAAAGCGCCGCCTGTGACATAGACATTTTCTACCCCGTCTGGACGGTAATCGAGGCCAACCGGACTTTGCCCATCGTTGCCAATCCACAGTGTAGATCCTTCGTGTACCAAGCTGCCCACGCGGCGCTGGGCAATGGGTGGTGGTGCCTTTTGCCAAGTACCCACATTTGCATCGCCATGCCAGTATTCGACCTGGGCGGCACCTTTGGGCGAGAGTGCACGTTCCATCATCTGGAAAGTACCCTCGTCCATCGTATCCCATGTGGCACGATCGACATCGTTTGCCAAAACCTGCAACGTCACATTGGTCGTCGGATTGGCATCCCCATTACGACGCAAGTGATTTTCTGGATTGCGATAATCGATTTCGCCCAAGACGGCGCACACAAACACCAGATAATCTTTCGAGCTTTCCAGCTGAGCCATTGACGCAGTGGCCACCACGTCGGGCATATAGCGCGCCGCACGCTGAGCGTATTGCTCGGGTTTTTCATCCGACAGCACAGAGAGCTGAACATGATATTGCATGCCGCTTTCCTTGTTCTGCCCCGCCATATAAATCGCGGCCAATTCCAGCTCGTTCAGCTGATCAGCAAATGGATAATCAGCACGTGGCACACGGGCCACCACCGAGGTAATGAAGTGCGCAGTAAAGCGCTCACCCGCACGTTTTACTTCCGGGAAAGAATTGAGCAGCAGAGTAGTTGGTGGCAAAGTACCCATTGCCAGTACAACTTTGGCGTCGCCCACGCTCACCACACCACGCGAGGTATCCAGTGCCGTTACCTGGCCGTCTTGCTGAATCAGGCGGTTCACAATACATTCGGTCACGATACGCAAAGGGCTGCCTTGCCCGCTATTGCTCAAGGCTTTTTGCTTTTGTGACAACTCAAGCAATACCGACGGCGTGGAGAACTTGGCAAAATCAAGCCCTTCGCCCAGCCCAGCACCAGCAGCCAACGGCGCGGCCATGCTGCGCGTTGCCGAGTCAATTTTGTGCAGATTGTCAGCCAGCATATTTTGCAGCGATTTTTGCATTACGCCGTATACCGGACGACTCGCAGAAACCTGAGCCAGCATTTGCTCGTTCAGATGCGCGTCGATCTGATCAGCCGGAATGACATTCAGCAAGGCTTCAGCCGATGCAAAATGCGCCTGCGCGGCAGCAATCGTTTCTGCTGGCCAGCCCGCCATTTCTTCAGTGGTCGGACGCGGGCACCATGCACTCCACATAATGCTGCGGCCGCCAAAGAACGGCACCATCCCGTGCTGACCATTAATATGTCCGGCAGGCTGATGCGCTGTTTTGGCCGCCAAAGTCCACGGGAATGTTTCTGACAAGCCACCCAGGGTCGACTGGTAAGGCAAAGGCAGATTCTGGAAGTGCTCAGGCAAAAAGAACGGGCCACGCTCGACAATCAGGATATTGGCATGCGGCGTTTTAGCCAGAATGCGCTCGGCAAAGGCCAGCGAGCAAAAACCGCTACCAATAATGATGTAGTCAAATTTCTGCTCTTCTCGCGCCTGCTTCCATTCGGTTTCAGACAAAAAGAACACATGGTTCATGACATCTTGCGGATTCGGAGTTTGCGGGCCCGGGGTGGGGAAACCGTTGGCAAAGTTCGGCGATGATGCGTAATTACTCATGGTTTTCTCGTTAAAGTGGTCAGTTGTTGTTTTAAAGCAGGCGCTGCGCTGCTGACTTTAATCTGCATTTATTACACAGCAGCCAGAGCAGAACACCTGCGATCTCCATTTTTGCCAAGCCCGGTCTATCTGGATTTAAGCCAAGCACAGGGTTTGACGTAAGGGAAAACCATTATGCTTACAGCATAAATAGATAGCAAGTATCAAAACTGTGAAGTGTAAGATAGTTGACATTTTAAAATTACGACTACCCACCTGACTTCAATCTGTACGCCAGGCCTTTTGACTTTGCTGCGCAAATCAGTCCACAGGCGCATTCCAGTCTTGTTGACCGGCTCAATTGATGCGAGACTTCGGGCGCACTTTTTTGATGTGTGAGAACTGTATGAGTGAAAAAACGCCTGTTACCACGGCGATCCGCTTTTTGCGGCTAAAGCAGCTTGCCTATACCGAGCATCTATACACCTACGAAGAAAAAGGCGGCACCGCCGTCTCGGCGCGCGAGCTGGGCGTGGACGAGCATTGCGTGGTGAAAACGCTGGTGATGGAAGACGAGAAAAAACAGCCTTTGCTAGTGCTCATGCACGGCGACAAGGAAGTGAGTACCAAAAATCTGGCACGCCTGATCGGCTGCAAAACCATCACGCCGTGCAAACCGGAAATCGCCAATAAGCATAGCGGGTATATGGTTGGCGGCACGTCGCCATTTGGCACCAAAAAGGCCATGCCCGTGTACATGCAAGGCAGCATTCTGGCGCTGGAAAAGATTTATCTGAACGGAGGAAAACGCGGGTTTTTACTCGGGATGAATCCGGCGGATGTCAAAAGTAGCCTGAATGCCATTCTGGTGGATATTGCAACAGACTAAGTAGGGTATTGCCACCTAGATCAATCCATACCTAATCTACAGCCACATACCTAAGCTATTCATAGCGCCTATTCGCCACCCAGCAACCCTTGCAATTCGGTATTGAGGCTATGGAAGGTGGCGACATCAATCATGCCTTCCAGGCGGCCGATAAACTGGTAAGCCTGCTTGAGCAATGCTTCGCGCTCTTTACGCTCAACTTGGGCATCACTTTTCAGGTATTTAATAATGGCGTGCGAGCTCGATAGCATCAGGCGCTGGTTATACGTGCTTTGCGCGGCGGGCAGCAAGATGGCAATCGCATCGGCAAACTGGGATTTGAGCATCAGTTGTACGCCTTCATTATTCAGATCATTGATCTCTACCCCCGCCTGCTGGATAAAGCTCTGCCACGCCGGGCGCATATTGGCTGAACTTTCCAGCATGCCGGAAATATGCCGCGTGGTAATAAAGCGCTGCGCAATATGTAACAGCCATTTATACGGTGCCGTGCTGCCGCTGGCCTGTTCGCCCTCGACGGTGGCCGGGCAGATCAGATCGGCCGTCATAATAAAGCTGACGGCAATCTCCAGAATAAACTCCGGATTGGACATATAACTCTCGATCTGCTCCAGCAGCTGCGGCTTGCCCTCGTAAACAGCCGTGGCCAGCAAGTCGATAATGCGGTTCACCGTAGAGTCTTCGCGGCGGGCGATTTCCCTGACCATGCGCAGGTATTTATCGGTATCCGAACTATTATTCTCGCGCCGTGCTGCCAGCGCCAGCTGCAACACGGTGTCGCCACTGAGCAAAGATGAATTGCCGCCACAGGTGACCGCACGCTCCAGAAACTGCTTGGCCTTGCCCGAATCACCCAGCATATTGGCCAGATTGCCGGCTTTTTGCAGTCGACTGACATTATTGGGCGTGAGCGCCAGGCATTTTTCAAACACCGCCATCGCTTCATTCAGGCGGCCTTCGGCCATATACATCGAGGCGAGTTCTTCGTAGGCATCCACATACTGCCCGTGTTCGACAATCGCCGCCTGCAGCGTACTTTCCGCTTGGGTTTTTTTCCCTTGTCGGCTCAATGTTTTGGCCAGCCCCAGTTTGGCCCAGGGCACGATGCGCTGGCTGAGAATATCGGCGTAAAGCTTGGCGGCCTCTTCGAGCTTGCCCGCTTCGAGCAAGAGCGAAGACAGAAGACGCATCAGGTCATTGCTAAAGCCTGCGGCCTTGGGCACCAGCGCCTTGGCTTCAGCGATTGCGCCCAGCGTATCGCCTTCATTGATTTTGTCGTAGATGGGCTTGAGAAAGCGTTTGCGGCTCCAGGCTAGCGACAGACGCTGCGTTAGCTGTTTGCTGGTAAATGGCTTGATCAGGTAATCATCCGGGCCAATTTCTGCCACGGCCACCACTTTTTCATAGGACGCTTCGGCAGTAATCATGATCCAGATGGTATAGAGCGGCAGCTCGCCGCTATGGCGCAACTCTTCCAGCAGCTCCTGCCCATTCATGCCTTCGCCAAAATGATAATCGCACAGCACCACGTCGAACTGCCCATTGCGCAGACGACGACGCGTCTCGCCAATGCTGCTGGCCGTGTCGGCACGGTTAATGCCCGATTGTGCCAGCGTCATGCGGATGGATTGGCGCACTGTGGGGGCATCATCGGCCACCAGGACATGCGCTTGCGAAAGTTCTTCAGACATAAGCCACAGAGTGTGCAAGGGTATATACCACTATCGGCCAATTTCCCCCAAGCTCAAGACCTGATTGGGTCTTGTCGTGTGAAATGCACACAAAACCGGCGATCAGGCACTCTTTTGCCATAAAAGAACCGCTAGCTCACACCAAAAGTATCGTGTTTTACCATGCTCTGCCGGATAATAGAGCGCAAAGACTAGCAAACTAGGAAAAACCACCTATGCAACTCGCCATCATCAGTGCCGTGGGGGCCAACGGCGTTATCGGCATTGAAAATCGCCTTCCGTGGCGCCTGCCCGAAGATTTGCAACACTTCAAACGCCTGACAATGGGACGCCCCATGCTGATGGGTCGCAAAACGTTCGAATCCTTGCCCGGCCTGCTGCCAGGACGACGCCATCTGGTCATCAGCCGTAACCCGGATTGGCAAGCAGCGGGGGCCGAAGTCTTTCCCAGCCTCACCGCAGCAATTGCCGCGTGCAGCACAGAAGAAAGCGCATTTGTCATTGGTGGCGGCGAAATCTATCGTCAGGCTCTGCCACTGGCCGACACCCTGTATCTGACCGAAGTCAATCTGCAGCCGGCAGGTGATGCCATTTTCCCCGAGTTTGACCGCACAGCGTGGCAGCAAATCAGCCGCGAAGCGCACTGCTCGGCCAACGGTATCGAATTTGCCTTCGTTCACTACCAGCGGATGCAGGCCGATTCATAATCCACAGCAACCGAACAGGTATATGTCGATAAGTCAATAAAATATTGACCCACAAGGCAATACCCCATATCAAATCATTAACCAAGACAATTCACGCCCAGCAATCTCAACAGACCTAGGGTTATCCCTAGCTCGTTTTTGCTTGACGCGGCGCGCGCGCAGCTGCGACTATGTGGCCATGAACCCGAACCTCCAAACCCATTCTGTTGCGTATTATTACTGGTGGCGCCTCTAGGCGGCACTGGGTTTGTTCGTTCGAAACAAAACCTGCCGCCGGAAACGGTGACAGGTTTTTTTATTTCCCCTCCCCCATTTCCGGCGGCTCCCAAGATTCTCTCAGTATCCAGGAGCAGCACCATGTCCCACCCAAACAACCAAACCATCGCAGCACCCCAAACCATCGTGGTAACGGGTGATCGCACCACCGGCCCCCTTCATCTCGGCCATTTTGCCGGTTCACTGCAAACGCGTTTACAGCTGCAAAACCGGCACGAACAATTCATTCTGCTCGCCGACACGCAAGCGCTAGCCGATCATCAGGGCGATTACAGCAAAGTGCGCCAATCGGTGATCGACGTCGCGCTCGACTACCTGGCCGTCGGGATTGACCCAAAAAAATCGACGATTCTGATTCAGTCTATGGTGCCCGAGCTGGCCGAATTATCGTTCTACATGATGAATCTGGTCTCGGTTGCACGGCTGGAGCGCAACCCGACGGTCAAATCCGAACTGCGCGGCAAAGGCTACGAAGGACAGGAGCGCGAAGTTGCGGCAGGATTTCTGACCTACCCGGTGAGTCAGGCAGCCGACATCACGGCGCTGCGCGGCACCTTGATTCCGGTCGGTGCCGATCAATTGCCGATGATCGAGCAAACCAATGAAATCGTTCGCCGCTTTAACCGCATGGTCGGTGACAATATCCTGCACGAATGTCAGGCGCTGCTCTCGAACACCACGCGCCTGCCTGGCATCGACGGTAAAAGCAAAATGAGCCGCGCCGCAGGCAATCACCTCTCGCTTTCGGCCAGCAGCGATGAAATTTCTGCAGCAGTCCACAAAATGTACACCGACGCCAATCACCTCACCGTAGGCAGCCCCGGCCAGGTTGAAGGCAATGTGGTATTCAGTTTTCTGGATGCCTTTGACAGCGACGTGGCGAAAGTGGCCGAATTGAAAGCGCAATACCAGCATGGCGGCTTGGGTGATAGCGTGATCAAAGCGCGTTTGAATGATGTCTTACAAGCCTTGATCGCGCCAATCCGCGAGCGCCGCGCCCAATTTGCGCAAGACCCCGATGCGGTATTGTCGATGCTGCTCTGCGGCTCGGCCAAAGCGCGCCAGACTGCCGTACTAACGCTGCATAAAGTCAAAACGGCGATGGGGATGTACTACTTCTAAGCAGACAGGCAAAAGCCAGCCACTGCCCGTACTGTAGATTCTGATCGGCGAACGCTGATCTACACCATAAGGATAAGTTCATGTCAGCCAAACTCTTTCAAACACTCTTTGAACACAAAGCCTGGGCGAATCAGGCACTGCTTGCCCAGCTAATTGCGCATCACGAGGAAAGCAAAAGCTGGCGGCTGGCCACGCGGCTGATGAATCACCTCAATATCGTTGATCAGATTTTTATCGCCCATCTGAGCGGCCAAAGTCACGGCTACACCGCCACCAATACGCCCGAAACACCCGAGCTGCTGGAGTTGCAAACCCGCACCGCACAGACAGATCAGCATCTCATTGCGCTGACGGGCAGCTTCTCAGCGGAGCGTTTTGATGATGTTATCGACTTTGTCTTTACCGACGGTAAACCGGGGCGCATGAGTGTGGCAGAAATCCTGATGCATCTGATTACCCATGGCAGTTATCACCGTGGGCAAATCGGCCGGGTGATTCACGAGAGCCCAGCGAAAATCCCGCCCGATATTCTGACTGGATTTCTGCATCTGGCTCGTGAGCCGCAGCAATGACCAAGGTAATAGATTGACGCTCAGATAGGAGAAATTGGCGATTTCACAACAAAAAAATTGCTGCACTGCGATATAAAGCCTTTCGGCAATACCCAAGGCAGGCTCAGGGTCTAGAATAAAGCGTCATTCAATCAGATTGCGGGTGCAGTATGGACGAAGAGTTACGCAAAAAAGCACTGGAATATCACCGTTTTCCCAAGCCGGGCAAAATACAGGTCGTCCCTACCAAGGGCCTAGCCAGCCAGCGTGATCTGGCACTGGCTTATTCACCCGGTGTCGCTGCTGCGTGTGATGCGATTGTTGAAGACCCCTCTGAGGCGCGCAATCTGACTTCTCGTGGCAATCTGGTTGCGGTCGTCACCAACGGCACGGCTGTGCTGGGTCTGGGCGACATCGGCCCCTTGGCCAGTAAACCGGTGATGGAAGGCAAAGGCGTCTTGTTCAAAAAATTCGCTGGCATTGATGTTTTTGACATCGAAATCGAACAAAAAGACCCTGACAAACTGATCGAAATCATTGCCGCGCTAGAGCCCACTTTTGGCGGTATCAACCTGGAAGACATCAAAGCGCCCGAGTGTTTTTATGTCGAGCGCAAATTGCGTGAACGGATGAAAATCCCCGTTTTTCATGACGATCAACACGGTACGGCGATTATTGTTGGCGCTGCAGTTAAAAATGCTTTGTCCCTGATCGGCAAGCAGCTCGATCAGGTCAAACTCGTGGCTTCCGGCGCAGGCGCAGCGGCGATTGCCTGTCTGGATTTGCTTGTTTCATTGGGCGTTCAGCGCAGCAATATCATGGTCTGCGACTCCAAAGGCGTCATCCATACCGAGCGTGGCCCGCTGGACGAAACCAAACAGCGCTACGCACGCGACACCGCATTGCGCACGCTCACTGAAGCGCTCGTCGGTGCCGATATTTTCCTCGGTCTGTCAGGTCAAGGCCTCGTGACTGGCGAGATGCTTAAAACGATGGCGGCCAATCCGCTGATTCTGGCGCTGGCCAACCCCAACCCCGAAATTACGCCACCCGAAGCGCAAGCAGCGCGTAGCGACGCAATTATCTGCACTGGCCGTTCGGACTACCCGAATCAGGTCAATAATGTGCTGTGCTTCCCCTTCATTTTCCGTGGTGCGCTCGACGTTGGCGCAACGTCAATCAATGAAGCGATGAAACACGCGGCGGTGAATGCGATTGCCGAGCTGGCACACGCCGAGCAATCAGACGTCGTCGCAGATGCGTATGGCGGTCAGGAGCTCTCGTTTGGCCCCGAATATCTGATTCCCAAACCATTCGATCCACGCCTGATTATCAAAATCGCTCCTGCCGTGGCCAAAGCAGCGATGGACAGCGGCGTTGCGACGCGGCCGATTGAAGATTTCCACGCCTATATCGACGAGCTGACGCAGTTTGTTTATAAAACCAATCTGTTTATGCGCCCGGTGTTTGCTGCCGCCAAAAAAGCGCAAAAACGCGTTGTCTTCTGTGAAGGCGAAGACGAGCGCGTGTTGCATGCGGTGCAGGAAATCATCGATATGAAGCTCTGCCAGCCAATACTGGTTGGCCGCCCTAGCGTGCTGCAGGCTCGTATCGACAAACTGGGTCTGCGGATTCGCCCCGGCATTGATTTTGAAGTGTGTAACCCCGAAAACGATCCGCGCTATCGTGAATACTGGCAGCTGTATTACCAGATCATGCAGCGCAAGGGCGTATCTGAAAACCTCGCCAAAGCTGAAGTGCGGCGCAAAACCACGCTGATCGGCGCGCTGATGGTCAAACGTGGTGAAGCAGACGCAATGATTTGTGGTACCTACGGCCTGTATCACAACCACCATCACCACCTGATGAATGTGTTGGGTCAGAAAGCGGGAACGACGGTGAGTGCGGCGATGAATATTCTGCTGCTGCAAACCGGTAATGTATTTATCTGCGATACCTACGTCAATCAGGATCCTAGCGCCGAGCAGCTCGCCGACATTACCTTGATGGCGTCTGAAGCAGTGCGCAAATTTGGTATCGTTCCCAAAGTTGCGCTGCTCAGCCATTCGAGTTTTGGCAGCTTTGATAGCCCGTCGGCACGCAAAATGCAGCAAACGCTGCAACTGGTGACCGAGCGAGCGCCGGAGCTGGAAATCGATGGTGAAATGCATGGCGATGCCGCGTTATCACACACCATACGCCAGCAGGTGTTCCCGAATTCGCGCCTGAAAGGCGAAGCCAATATTCTGGTGATGCCCAATCTGGACGCGGCCAATATTTCGTTTAACCTGCTCAAAACGACGTCTGTTGATGGCGTGACCATCGGGCCTATCCTGATGGGCTTGGCCAAACCGGCGCATATTCTGACGCCAACAGCCTCGGTGCGCCGCATTATTAATATGGCTGCGCTGGCCGCGGTTGAAGCTGCAACGCAACACACCGGAGAGCAAAATGAGTGATTTTAATCCCGCCGACCCCTTTGCTTTTTTTAATCAAATGATGAAGCCGGGCAGCAACCCTTTTATGCCGCCCTTGTCTGAAGAAGAAATCGACCGCAAAATTGCCGAATGCCGCACCGTCGAGCAATGGCTCAGCCTGCAAGTGGGCATGCTGCAAATGACGGTCAAAACACTGGAAATGCAAAAAGCCGGCCTTGCCGCTTTCAAGCAGAGTCTGGACCCCAAATCTTCGGAAAACCCGTAAATGAAACTTCGTAGTCCATTATTCATAACAGCCAGTTTACTGGCTGTTTTTTTGTCAGCTTGCTCAACTACCCCTAGTGGTATCAGCCCGAAGCCGACACCTGGCATAACCTCTACACCAATACCCTCACCCGCTGCGCCTCGTTACACCGAACGTAGCTGGCAGCAAGTTCCCAACTGGAATCAGGATCAGCTCGTCAATGGCTGGCAAGCGTGGCTCAAAGGCTGCGCCAAACCACGTGCTACGTGGGTTAAGCTGTGCAGCGACGCCAAATCCGTCGCCATCGACACCGCCAGCATTCGCCAGTTTCTGGAAAAAAACCTGACGCCCTACCAGCTCACCAACCCCGATGGCAATGAAACCGGTCTGATTACCGGCTATTACGAGCCGATTTATCCCGGCAGCCTGACGCGCACGACCAAAGCCAATCAACCCGTTTACGCGCCGCCCAAAGACATGATCACCGTCGCGCTCGACGACGTTTACCCCGAACTCAAAGGCAAACGCCTGCGCGGCCGTGTGGTCGGCAATAAACTGGTGGCTTATCCAGATCGCGGTGACATTGTCGCCAAAGGCGTCGATGCGCCGATTCTGGCCTGGTTGCAAGACCCAATGGACGTACAGTTTTTGCAAATTCAAGGCTCGGGACGCGTGCAATTACCTGATGGCAAGCAACTGCGTCTGGGCTATGCCGACCAAAATGGTCGCCCGTACAAACCAGTCGGCCGTTGGCTGGTCGAGCAAGGCATTCTGCCCGCCAGCGAAGTCTCGATGCAGAGCATCAAAACCTGGGCCAAAGCCAATCCAAATCGGATCGACGAGCTACTGAACAGCAACCCGAGCTATGTATTTTTCCGCACCTTGCCGGAAAGTCAGGACGGACGGACAGGTTTGAACGGGACCGATGGTCCCTTGGGTTCTTTGGGCGTACCGCTGACCGCTGGCTACAGCATCGCGATTGACCCCAATACCGTACCGCTCGGCAGCCTTGCCTTTATCGCAACAACGCGCCCCGATAACGATGGCGGCATCCACCGCCTCGTCGCCGCACAAGATACCGGCGGCGCAATCCGCGGCACAGTTCGCGCTGATTTCTTCTGGGGAACGGGCGATGCGGCAGGCGAGCTGGCGGGAAAAATGAAGCAGGAAGGCAGGCTATGGCTACTATGGCCAAAAGGCACCCAGCTGCCTGGCAATTGAAGTTAGTGAATTGAATTTGATACAAGCCGCCTAGGCAAAATGAGGAAAAATGGAATACGCGGCACTCAGCGCTACCAATATCCCATTCCTTAAATCAAACACGCCAGCGATCACGCAGCTGCTCCAGTGTTTCTTCTTCGCACGACATGGGTGTGCAACGGTGAGCGCTTGGCCATTGGCTGTGCAAGTAGCGGGGGGAGCGAGAAAAAGCATCGTAGCTCATTCCGGCGCACAAACTGCGTAAGCATCCCATAAAACGTGTTAGCAATTGATTCATGATGCTTCCTCTTTGTTCTCAAATCAGTAGACACTATTATCATAATTGGGTAAACATACGCTGATAAGGGCTATAAATGGAATACACCGTTCTCAAATGAAAACAATACTAGATCCAGATTCACTTTTAGCTTTCGAATCTCTGTCGCGACTCGGTAGCTTTACTGCGGCAGCACAGGAGCGCGGCTGCGCCAAAAGTCACGTTAGTCAACTGATCCGCAATCTGGAAAAAGAGTTGGGCACCCAACTGGTCTTGCGCAGCACGCGTAGCATGTCGCTGACCGAAGCCGGACAAAAACTACTGCCACACGCTGTTGCCTTGCGGGAATTGCTAGGTCAGGTCAGGCTTGATATTGAAGACACACAGCAGCACATTGAAGGCGAGCTCTGGATCAGCACAACACCCTCTTTGTCGCAATACGCCGTAGGCCCGCTGATGGCCGAGCTGGCTCGCCAGCATCCGGGGCTGCGCATCCGTGTCGATTCGAACAACCGACTAATTTCACCGGGTGCTGATGGTGTCGATTTTTGCATTCGGGTTGGGCGGGTTGGCGACGAACGTCTGGTGGCAAAAGAGCTAGGATTTGCACAAGACCGGCTCTATGCAGCCCCTGGCTATCTGGCTGATGCACCGCCGTTACACCATCCGGCAGATCTTATCCACCATGCCACGCTGATCAACGATGATTACCAGCATTCACGGCAATGGCATCTTTTTAATAATCAGGATGAAGTCAGAGCCGCATTGCAACCTGTTTTATGCAGCGACACCAATCCAACGCTGGCCGTGAGCGCCATCAATGGACATGGCATTGCGCTATTGCCACAGTTTGTGGGAGAAACTTATTGCAAGCTGGGATTACTGCAAGCAGTTTTAAGCGAATGGCACGCAAACCCTACCCCGGTATATCTCGTATATCCATATAGATCGAGCATTCCAAGGAAATACAGGGTCTTTATTGACTTTATTGTCAACGCACTCAGCCAGCGTTTAAGCAAACGAGATTAAAGTGCTTGCCATAGTCAGACTCATCAAACATAACCATGCTTGCAGCAAAAAAAACCCGCGACATGCGCGGGTTTTTTAACTTTAGAAATACTCAGCAATTTTTAGGCAAACAGCACGCTGGCGGCCCAGAAAATACCGCCCGAGAGCAAAATGGTGACCGGCAGAGTCAGTACCCAGGCAATCGCGATGCTTTTGACTGTACCGCCTTGCAACCCGCTCTTGTTCGCCACCATGGTGCCGGCAACCGCAGATGACAGGATGTGCGTCGTCGAAACGGGCATGCCGGTCCAGCTGGCGATGCCGATGGCGCTGGCGGCAGTGATTTGCGCGGCGTTGCCTTGTGCGTAAGTCATGCCTTTATTGCCGATTTTCTCGCCCACGGTATACACAATCCGCTTCCAGCCGACCATGGTGCCCAGACCCAGCGCCAAGGCAACGGCCACAATCACCCAGCGCGGGGCATATTCGGTGGTGGTGTTCAGACCTTTACGCATTTCGTTCAGATCCGCTTTGTCCTGTGATGACAGGCTTGGCAATTTGCTGATTTTCTTGGCGGTATCGTCCAGACACAGCAAAATGCGGCGGACTTTGCGGCGGTCTTCGCTGCTCAGTTGCGCGTAGTTTTTCACGCCGCTCAACGTGCCAATGACTGATTCAAGCGCTGGCAGCGTGGTGGCTGCTTCACATTTGAACAAGGCTGGCAGTGGCTTGCCCGTGTTGCTGCCCAAGTCAATCTGCGCAAAACGGGCTTGATTGCCCAGATAAAAATCGCGTATATGCATGGCTGAATCGCGCGTTTGCTGGATTTGCAATGCCGTGCTGTCCATATTGACGGCAAATTGCGTCGGCGCCAGACCGATCAGCACCAACATCAGCAAACCAATCCCTTTCTGGCCGTCGTTCGAGCCATGCGCGAAACTCATGCCCATTGCCGAAGCAATCAGCGTGGTCCGAGTCCAGAATGGCGGGTGTTTTTTGCCGTCGATGGCTTTACGCTCATCTGGCGTCATGTGCATGCGCGACTCGGGACGCCATTTTTTCAGTGCCAGCAGAAACAAGCCGGCCAGTACCAGACCAATCGTCGGCGAGATCAGCAGCGAGAGCAGAATATCAATCGCTTTTTTAACGTTGATGCCCGATAGCCAGTACTGATTATTCATCATCGCATTGACAATACCCACGCCCATAATCGAGCCGATCAGTGTGTGCGAGCTGGATGCCGGAATGCCGAAGTACCAGGTGCCCAGATTCCAGATAATCGCCGCCGCCAGCAAGGCATACACCATATACAGGCCATGACCGACGCCTACGTTGAGCAATAGATCAACCGGCAATAGGTGAACGATGGCATACGCCACGCCCAACCCACCCAGAATAACGCCGAGGAAATTGAAAATACCCGAGCCGATCACCGCCAGATGGGCAGGCATGGCCTTGGTGTAAATCACCGTGGCAACCGCGTTGGCCGTGTCGTGAAAACCATTGATAAATTCGTAAGCCAGCACAAAAAACAGCGCGAGCGCCAACATAACGGCCGGCCAGGTGGCCATGCCGGTAAACAGATCAAGCATACAATGCTCGTGAGGAAATGAAGATGGGGCGGATTATCGCAGAAAGCCGAGGCAGTTTCACTGCGCTTTGTCGCTTTAAATCAAGAAAATGAAAAGAAAATTTCATCAAAAAGAAATAATTTCGGCTCTCGTAACGCGTAGCCAGCCTCTGCGCAAGCTCCAGCGGTGGGCGATGAGGATTGGCCTTGCCACGCTGCAAAGCAGAAATCAGCCGCTCGCCCACGCCTGAGGATGAAACTCATTCTGAGCAAATAATTCATGGCTATTCATGAATGGGTATGTTGCTGTAGATATTGATAATAAATAGCTGCGGCGATATACCCCTTGATTACTCATTCTTGCATTAGCGCTGTTCAGCCAGTAGCTGGCGCGCTTCGTGCAGCGAGCTAACAATCGTGATTTCCAAGTCCTGTACGGTGGGCAACGGCGGACGCAAATCGGGCACCATTATGACGCGGCAGCCAGCGGCATGCCCGGCCTGTACGCCGAAATTGGAATCTTCGAACACCACGCACTGCGCCGCCGCCACACCCAGCCGGGTGATGGCTTGCAGATAAATTTCGGGTGCAGGTTTGGGGTGCTGTACTTCATCGCCGCAGACGGCAAACTTGATACGCGGCCATAGGTTGGCCAGCTGCAGATGATGTTCGGCAATGCTGCGGCGGGTGGACGTGGCCACGGCTTTGCGAATGCCTTGCTGCTCAAGCCAGTCAAATAGCTCGATCACGCCAGGGCGCAGCGCGATGGCATCGTGGCTGCGCTGCAGATAAATTTCATGCGTCAGCTCGCGCAGCGCCTGCGTTGGAAAATCAGCCCCGAGTTGCTCATCCAGATACGCCAGCGTTTTGGAAGAATGCATACCCACCATGCCCAGCGGAATGGCTTCGTCAATCTCATGGCCCAGCTGGCGTGCCGCATCGTGCCAGCAAGTGAGCGCCATGCGTTCGGTATCGAGTAAAAGGCCGTCCATATCAAAAATGGCGGCGGCAATTGCAGGGTGTTTGCTCGGGGACATTTGCTTAGTCTTGGGTTTTGGAAAACAATAAGTAACTGATTAAAAGTTTTCACGCAAGGCGCAAAGCCGTAGACAGTACAGAAAGTACGGCAAGGCGAAGCAACGATGCGTGGACGCTTTTGCTCGCACTTAACCGTAGTTAATCGAAACTTGAGACCCGATGCCCGCTCCTTCTCGCCTTCACGCCGACCTCTGCCCCTGCGGCGGCGCGCAATACCAGCAATGTTGCCAGCCTTTTCATCTGGGCGACTTGCCTCCAAGCCCAGAGCAATTAATGCGCTCGCGCTATAGCGCCTATGTATTGGGGCTGGAAGCGTATTTGCTGGGCACTTGGCATTCGAGTACCCGGCCTGAACAGCTGGATCTGGATGAAGAGCCCAAAGCGAAATGGCTGGGCCTGAGCGTGAACCACGCCGAAAGCGACGGCGACCGTGGCGTGGTGTCTTTTGTGGCACGCTACAAAGTGGGCGGCCGTGCCTACCGTCTGGCAGAGCACAGCCGCTTTGTCCGCGAGGATGGGCGCTGGTTTTATGTTGATGGCGATGTGGCCGAGTAAAACATTTACGTTGGCTGCTGTTGTTGCTGTGTACAGATCAATTTGTGCGCACATCAGCACACAAAACCGCAAGTCTGTTTAGCTGCGACGCCAAGTTGTCTCACCCGCCTTGTCTTCCAGCACGATACCTGCCGCAGCCAACTCGTCGCGAATGCGATCGCCTTCGGCCCAGTTTTTGGCTGCACGCGCTTCACGGCGCGAGACAATCGCCGCTTCAATTTTATCGGCAGTCCACGCTCCTTCATGACCGTCTGCACCAATATCGGCCTGCAGAAATGATTGCGGATCGCGTTGTAGCAAGCCCAGCACACCACCCAAAGCTTTGAGCAAACCGGCTTTTTGCGCCCCTAGCTCAGTACCGGCGTGCTTATTGGCTTCGGCGGCCAATTCAAACAACACGGCCACCGCTTCAGTCGTGGCAAAGTCATCATCCATCGCAACCTTGAAACGCGCAGCCAGTGAATCATTCCAATCAATCGCCACTTCTGCAGGTGCAACTGTTTTCAGCGCGGTATATAAACGAGTCAGCGCGTTTTTAGCGTCATTCAGATGTACATCGCTGTAGTTCAGCGGACTGCGATAGTGCGCGCGCAAAATAAAGAAACGCAGTACTTCGGCGTCAAATTTCTGTAGCACTTCACGAATAATGAAGAAGTTACCCAGGCTTTTCGACATTTTTTCGTTGTCGACATTGATAAAGCCGTTGTGCAGCCAGTAGTTCACATACTGCTGGCCGTGCGCGCCTTCGGACTGGGCGATTTCATTTTCGTGGTGCGGGAATTGCAAATCTTCACCACCACCGTGAATATCAAAATGCTCGCCCAAATGATGGCAAGACATCGCCGAGCATTCGATATGCCAACCCGGGCGACCTTTACCCCACGGCGAATCCCATTTCACATCGCTCGGTTCATCATCTTTGGCCGCTTTCCACAATACGAAGTCACGTGGATCGCGTTTATTCGGATCAACTTCAACGCGCTCACCGGCGCGTTGCTCGTCAAAATCTTTGCGCGACAATTTGCCGTAGCCGTCAAAGTCCTTCACCGAGTAATACACATCACCATTGGGTGCGTGATAGGCCAAGCCTTTCTCAAATAGCTTGCTGATAATCGCCTGCATACCGCCAACGTGATCGGTCGCACGCGGCTCGTGATCGGGGCGAATAATGCCCAACGCGGCAAAATCTTCATTCATTGCGTCAATAAAACGCGAAGTCAGGCTTTGAATCGACTCGCCGTTTTCCACTGCACGTTTGATAATTTTGTCGTCGATATCAGTGATATTGCGCACGTAATTGACGCGATAGCCACTCTCGCGCAACCAGCGTGCCACCACGTCAAACACCACCACCATCCGTGCGTGGCCGATATGACAGTAGTCGTATACGGTCATGCCGCAGACGTACATGTTCACATGACCTGGAGTGATTGGTTTGAATTCCTGCTTTTCGCGGGCGAGAGAGTTATGCAATGTCAGCATCGTGAGTTCACATTGTTTGCACTAAAAATGAGATTCTACCAAAGCTGTCAAGCCGCACTGCAACTAAAGTGCGCCCTGCGACGCAAAATACAGGAAAACCCGAGATTATTTGACGCTCCCAGCCGCTTGCAGCACAATCGCAGCTGTTATTGCAAACCAATCTGTAGACCCACAATCATGGCATTGCTCTCCACTGAAATCTGGCTTGAATGGCGATGGCGTCGCTGAAAAATCGCGCTTAACCGCCCTTCCATTACCCAACACCGGAGTTGTCACCATGATTTCCCGCACCGAATTTGCAGACCTTGCACGACAAGGCTACAACCGCATTCCTTTGATTTCCGAGCTGTTTGCTGACCTTGATACGCCGCTGTCGGTATATCTGAAGCTCGCCAATCGCCCTTACTCTTACCTGCTTGAATCAGTTGTGGGAGGCGAGCGCTTTGGTCGCTACTCATTTATTGGTTTGCCTGCCCGCACCCGCATCAAAGTTTGCGGCACTCTCACTGAGCTAATCCACGACGATCAAGTGATCGAAACTTTTGACGGCAACCCGCTTGATTACATCGAAGCGTATCAAGCCCGCTTTAAAGCGCCGCCCACCAAAGGCCTGCCACGCTTTATGGGTGGACTGGTTGGCTATTTCGGCTATGAAACGATACGTTATATCGAACGCAAACTGGCCGAATGCAATAAGCCAGACCCGATTGGCGCACCCGATATTCAGCTTTTGCTCTCTGAAGAAATCGTTGTCGTCGACAATCTATCGGGCAAGCTGTATCTCGTCGTGTATGCCGACCCAAGCAATGACAATGCGTTTGACATCGCTGAAGCACGCTTACTTGAACTTCGGATGAAATTGCGTGAACCAGCGCAAATTCCGTTCTCGCTACCTGTAGCGGCCCATGGCACGCCGGTGTCCGAGTTTGGTGAGCAGCCATTTAAAGACGCCGTACTGAAAGCCAAGGAATACATCAAAGACGGCGACGTGATGCAGGTCGTGCTCGCACAACGCATGAGCGCGCCATTTGCCGCCTCGCCGATGTCGCTGTATCGCTCGCTGCGCAGCATTAACCCGTCGCCATATATGTTCTATTACGACTTTGGCGATATGCATATTGTCGGCGCTTCACCGGAAATTTTGGTGCGCCTTGAAGATGATACCGTCACCGTACGCCCCATTGCCGGCACGCGCCCACGCGGCAAAGATCGCGCCGAAGATTTGGCACTGGAAACCGAGCTACTCGCGGATGAAAAAGAAATTGCCGAGCACGTGATGCTGATCGACTTGGGCCGCAACGATGCGGGTCGCGTCGCGCAAACGGGCTCGGTGAAATTGGTCGATAAAATGGTCGTTGAGCGCTATTCGCACGTAATGCACATCGTTTCCAGCGTAGAGGGCAAACTCAAGCCTAAGCAAACCGCTATCGACGTGCTCAAAGCGACCTTCCCAGCCGGCACCGTTTCGGGCGCGCCGAAAGTGCGCGCAATGGAGATCATCGACGAGCTCGAACCAACGAAACGTGGTGTGTATTCGGGCGCAGTGGGTTACTTAGGCTTTAACGGCGATATGGACGTCGCCATCGCGCTGCGTACCGCCGTGATCAAAAACCAAACCCTCTATATGCAAGCGGGTGCCGGCATCGTTGCCGACTCGGTACCGCAAAGTGAATGGCAGGAAACGCTGAACAAAGCCCGTGCGGTACTGCGCGCAGCAGAGTTGGCCACACAGGGGCTTGATGCCTGAACAAGCTCATCATACTCTCGCTCAATCAAAAGCCCCTCTGCAGATGCAAAGGGGCTTTTTAACGAGTATTGCGACTAAAAAGTAGCAAGGCTATTTTTTACCGCCATTGGCAAGAAACAGCCAGGTTTCGATCACGGTATCCGGATTGAGTGAAATCGTTTCAATTCCCTCTTCGACCAGCCACTGGGCAAAGTCGGGGTGATCCGATGGACCCTGGCCGCAGATGCCAACATACTTGCCCAGCTTGCGGCAGGCTTTAATCGACATGCTGAGCATGGCTTTCACGGCTTCGTTGCGCTCATCGAATGACGCCGAAACAGGTCCACCAGAGTCGCGATCGATCCCCAGCGTGAGCTGCGTCATGTCGTTCGAGCCAATAGAGAAGCCATCAAAATACTGCAGGAATTGCTCAGCCAGCACAGCATTGGCCGGGATTTCACACATCATGATAATGCGCAGGTCATTCTCGCCACGCTTGAGGCCATTGCGCGCCAGCAATTCAATCACACATTCAGCTTCTTTGACCGTACGCACAAACGGGATCATCACTTCAACATTGGTTAGCCCCATCACGTCGCGCACTTTTTTCACCGCGCGGCATTCGAGCTCGAAGCAATCACGGAATGATTTATCGACATAACGCGCTGCGCCACGAAAACCAATCATCGGGTTTTCTTCGTGTGGTTCGTACTCGGGGCCGCCGAGCAAGTTGGCGTATTCGTTCGACTTGAAATCGGACAAACGCACAATCACTTTTTTCGGGTAGAACGCCGCACCCAAGGTGGCGATACCTTCAGCGATTTTATCGACGTAAAAATCAACAGCAGAGCGATAGCCTGCAATCCGCTCGTCAATCTGCACTTTCAAAGTGGCCGACACATTCGGATACGCCAGCAAGGCCTTGGGGTGAATGCCGATCATGCGGTTGATAATAAATTCAAGCCTAGCCAGACCCACGCCTTCATTTGGCAATTGGGCAAATTCAAACGCCAGCTCGGGGTTACCCACATTCATCATTAATTTAACGGGTGCTTTAGGCAAAGTCGCTAAAGAGACATCCATTCGCTCGAATTTGAGCAAGCCAGCATAAACATTGCCAGTGTCGCCTTCGGCGCATGATACGGTCACTTCATCGCCTTCGCGCAGCGCTTTGGTCGCGTCGCCACAGCCCACCACGGCCGGAATACCCAGCTCACGGGCAATAATCGCTGCGTGACAGGTACGGCCACCGCGGTTGGTGACAATCGCTGCGGCGCGCTTCATCACTGGCTCCCAATCCGGGTCGGTCATGTCAGATACCAACACATCGCCGGCTTGCACGCGATCCATTTCTAATACATCGCGAATAATGCGCACGCGGCCTTGGCCAATTTTCTGGCCAATAGCACGGCCTTCTGTCAGCACCTCACCGGTTTCCAGCATGCGGAATTTGGTCAGTTTATCCGAGCCTGTTTCCTGTGACTTCACAGTTTCCGGACGGGCTTGCAGAATGTAGAGCTTGCCATCAATCCCGTCACGACCCCATTCCACATCCATGGGGCGGCCATAATGTTCTTCAATAATCAGCGCGTATTGCGCCAATTCTTGCACTTCATCGTCGGAAATCGAAAACTGGCGACGATCTTCCAGCGGCACCTCGATCGTACGCACTGATTTACCAGCAACCGACTGGGTATCAAACTCCATTTTCAACGCTTTACCACCGAGGTGGCGACGCACAATTGCGGGACGACCAGCACGTAGCGTTGGTTTGTGCACGAAAAACTCATCCGGATTCACCGCGCCCTGCACCACGGTTTCACCCAGACCATACGAAGCGGTCACAAAAACCACCTGATCGAAACCTGACTCGGTATCAATTGTAAACAAGACACCCGCTGCGCCCTTATCCGAGCGCACCATGCGCTGAATCCCAGCCGACAATGCGACGATTTTGTGATCAAAACCCTTGTGAACGCGGTAGGCAATGGCGCGGTCGTTATATAGCGACGCAAAAACATGCTTCATCGCATCAACCACATTCTGGTAGCCAACAATATTGAGGAAGGTTTCTTGCTGACCAGCAAAGGACGCGTCCGGCAAATCTTCTGCTGTGGCAGAAGAGCGCACTGCAACCGTCACATTGTCACCCAGCCGGGCATAGTGCTCAGCCATTTCGGCTTCCAGTTGCGGTGGCAACGGGGTGGCCATAATCCAGTCGCGGATTTGCTTGCCAGTTTCGGCCAGCGCTTTGACATCATCCACGTCCAGTGTCGCCAGCGCACGATCAATACGCTCGGCCAGACCTTCATGCGCCAGAAATACGCGATACGCTTCAGCCGTGGTCGCAAAGCCGCCCGGTACGCGAACGCCCTTTTCGGTCAGCTGGGAAATCATTTCCCCCAAAGAGGCGTTTTTGCCGCCCACTTTTTCCACGTCGCTCATCCGCAGATGCGCGAAGTCAATCACATAATTTTCTGTCATCGGCCGACCCTTTCTATCTGGATTTAAAATGCAGTTGCTGCACTGCAACGCACGCAACTTAAGTTAACCATAGATTTTTTTTCGGCAAAGTAAGTAATTGTATCTACTGGTTTTCCCCTGACTGTCAGTTTATGCTGCAAAAAAAGGAAAAAATCATGCGTCGTACTGCGTTTTTTGTCTCTGGCCGTACAGGTATTACGGTAGAAATTTTAGGCCATTCATTGCTGTCACAATTTGAAGATGTCTCGTTTAACCGGATTGTGCTGCCCTTTGTCGATACGCTCGAAAAAGCCGAAGAAGTCGCCTTGCAAATCAGACGTCAGGCGCTGATCGATGGTTGCAGGCCTCTGGTATTTAGCACCATTGCCAATCTGGAAATTCGCGCCAAGATTCAAGTGCCTGACGCACAATCTTTTGATTTCTTTGCCCAGTTTATTGGTCCGCTGGAAGAAGAGCTGGGCGTGCAGTCTTCGCACACCATTGGCCGCTCGCACGAAATCAGCAATTTTGAGGAGTACAACAACCGCATCAATGCGGTCAATTTCTCGCTCAATCACGATGATGGCGTGATGCCGCGCGACTTGGCCGAGGCCGACCTGATTCTGGTCGGGGTTTCGCGCTCGGGCAAGACACCAACCTGCCTCTATATGGCGTTACAATTTGGCATAAAAGCCGCCAATTATCCGCTCACCCCCGAAGACTTTGGCCAGCACACCTTGCCACGCTTGCTGCTGCCTTATCGCAATAAACTATTCGGCCTAACAATCGACCCGGAGCGGCTGCGCCAGATTCGCCAAGAGCGCAAACCCGATAGCCGCTATTGCCAGCTGGAAACCTGCCAGTTTGAAGTTGCTGAAGCCGAAGCGCTGATGCGGCAAGTTGGCGTGCCGTACCTAAACACCACTCGCATGTCGATTGAAGAGCTGGCCACCACCATCATGCACAAAACCGGGCTAACCCGACGCGCTTACTAAAGGCGTGATTGATCTGCCAGCGGCACCGCTGGACCGGAAATTTGCGTAGCTAAAGTTGTTTTGCGAGTCTGACGCGTGTTTACAGCTTCCTAGTGCGGGGCCGAAAAGGTAAACTGCTGGCTTTACGCCCATCATCATCTGATCGCCCGCCATGACGAGTTTTACCTATCCGCAGCAAACGGCCAGCCTGTTCGAATTTAAAAGTACCACCGCGCGCTTGACTGCCTTTATTCCCGTCACGACCGATTGCGATCAACTACAGAGCGCCTTGCAAAGCCAGCTCGGTGGCGTCGACCATTTTCTGGCGGGTGAGCAGATCGTCATTGATTTTAACAGCCTGCCGCAAATCCCGAGCGCGGTCGAAATCGTGGCCATGATTAGCCTGTTACGGCAATTTGCGCTAGCACCGATTGCCGCACAAGGTGGCAATCGCGATCAGCAAGTTGCCGCCAAAGAAGCGGGTCTGGTGATACTCAGTGACAGTGATCTTGCAGCAAGCAGTGCTGCATCGCAAAATACCCAGCCCCAGTATCAGCCTGAAGTGCTTGCACCACAAGGCGCTACGATCATTACCCGCCCTGTACGCACCGGACAACAAGTGTATGCCAAAGGGGGCGACCTGATTGTGCTGGCCCTGGTCTCGAATGGCGCAGAAGTGATTGCCGATGGCAATATCCATGTCTACGCCCCATTGCGTGGCCGAGCGCTGGCTGGCGCGCGTGGCGATAGCAAGGCGCGGATTTTTACCACCTGCATGGAAGCCGAGCTGGTCTCGATTGCCGGCATCTATCGCAGCCTGGATCAGGATTTGCCCGCATCAATCAGCTCAAAACCAGCTCAAATCTCGCTGGAGCAAGACAAGATCATGATTGAAGCGTTAAATAATTTGAATTAAACCACCAAGCCGGAGTTTGATGTCCGGCCGCGACATTGGCAGTAAGGGCGAAACGCCAATTGAATAAAAACTTGAAGATTTGATATTAAGTGACTGTTTAGGGGACCTATTGTGGCAAAAATCGTAGTTGTTACCTCGGGCAAAGGCGGCGTGGGCAAAACCACCACCAGCGCCAGCTTCGCATCCGGCCTTGCCTTGCGCGGCTTTAAAACCGCCGTCATCGACTTTGACGTGGGCCTGCGGAATCTGGATCTGATCATGGGCTGCGAGCGCCGCGTGGTGTATGACTTTGTCAATGTGGTCCAAGGCGAAGCCAGCTTGCGCCAGGCGCTGATCAAGGATAAAAACTGCGACAACCTGTTTGTGCTGCCCGCCTCACAAACCCGTGATAAAGACGCGCTGTCAAAAGAAGGTGTTGAGCGCGTATTGAACGAGCTTAAACACGATGGCTTTGATTACATTGTGTGCGACAGCCCGGCGGGTATCGAAACCGGTGCATTTCTGGCGCTGTATTTTGCCGACGAAGCGATTGTGGTCACCAACCCGGAAGTCTCGTCAGTGCGCGATTCGGACCGCATTATCGGTATTCTGGACGCCAAGTCCAAACGCGCCGAAGAAGGCGGCTCGGTTAAAACTCACCTTTTGATCACGCGCTACAGCCCGGCGCGCGTTGAGTCGGGCGAAATGCTCTCGCTTGATGATGTGCAACATCTGCTGCGCATTTCCTTGATCGGGATTATTCCGGAATCCGAAACCGTACTGCAGGCGTCCAACTCGGGTACACCGGCCATTCATAACGCCGGCACCGATGTTTCGGAAGCCTACAAAGACGTCATTGCCCGTTTCCTTGGCGAAGAAAAACCCATGCGCTTTATTGAAGTGCCAAAACAGCCGTTCTGGAAACGGTTGTTCGGAGGTTAAGCGATGTCGATTCTGAGTTATTTTTTTGGCGAAAAGAAAAAAACCGCCAGCGTCGCCCGCGAGCGTTTACAAATCATTCTGGCGCACGAGCGCGGTGGCCGCGAAGCGCCCGATTATCTGCCGCAGCTGCAGCGCGAGCTGGTGGAAGTGATTTCCAAATATGTCTCGATCGATCCGGAAGACATCAAGGTGCAGCTGGAGCGCAAGGACGATTTTGAAGTGCTTGAAGTCAATATTGTGCTGCCGGAACATCGGAAAACCGCAGTCTGATGCGACAAAAGGGGCGAAAGCCCCTTTTTTTACATTGCAGCCTCACAGAACGGCGGTGATATAATCAAGTTAATTATATAAAGCAAAGCATCCAAGCGATGCGAGAGACACGATGACCATTAGCATCAAAACCGCTGAAGAAATCGAAAAAATGCGCATCGCTGGCCGCCTGGGCAGCGAAGTGCTGGACTACATCACGCCATTTATCGTGCCCGGCGTCACCACCGCCGAGATTGATCGCCTGTGCCATGAGTACATGATCAATGTGCAGGGTACCATTCCAGCACCCTTGAATTACTGCCCGCCTGGCTATATACCCTACCCCAAATCAATTTGTACCTCGGTGAATAATGTGATTTGTCACGGTATTCCAAATGACAAACCGCTGAAAAATGGCGACGTGGTCAATCTGGATATTACCGTGATCAAAGATGGCTACCATGGCGACAATAGCCGCATGTTTATGGTCGGCGATAATGTGCCAAGTCACGCTAAACGGCTGTCACAAATTACCTACGACTGCATGTGGATCGGCATTGAGCAGGTTAAACCCGGCGCGCATTTTGGCGATATTGGCGCGGCGATCCAGAAATACGCTGAAAAAGCGGGCTATTCAGTCGTGCGTGAATTCTGCGGCCACGGCATTGGGTCGGTGTTTCACGAAGAGCCACAAGTACTGCATTACGGCAAAGCCGGTACTGGCCCGGAAATGAAGGCGGGCATGATCTTCACGATCGAGCCAATGATCAACGCCGGCAAACGCGAGATCAAGCAAATGAACGACGGCTGGACGATAGTCACCAAAGATCGCAGCTTGTCGGCACAATGGGAACACACCATTCTGGTCACTGAAACTGGCTATGAAGTGTTGACGCTGTCGGCAGGCTCGCCAGCCAAACCAGAAAAATACCTCCTTGGGTAATCGTCTGTAATTCAATAAATCAGGGTATTGCGTGGCAATACCCTTTTTTATGCTTCGCAATCAGGAAAACCATGCGTTCAGTCACCGCCATTCGTGAATCCTACGCCACCGCCAAAGCCGCATTGCGCGAACGATTTAATGTCCCGTCCAAAGCGGCACCGCTGCTTAATGCCTTGGCCCAGCTCACCGACACAACCCTGGTCGAGCTGTGGGACCGACATGAATTCACCAGCGAGGTATTGCTCGCTGCGGTAGGTGGCTACGGGCGTGGCGAGCTATACCCCTCTTCCGATATTGATTTACTGATTTTACTGCCCGACCAGCCCAGCCCGGCCTTGCTGGAAAAGCTGGAGATATTCGTCGGTGAGTTGTGGGATATCGGGCTGGAAGTTGGCCATTCGGTGCGCACAATTGCCGACTGTTTGAACGAAGCCGAACGCGACATCACGGTGCAGACCGCACTGCTGGAAACGCGGGTGCTCGTTGGCGACAGCGCGCGTTTTGCCGAATTTATGGATACAGTGCATCGCCATATCGACCCGAAAGAGTTTTTCGACGCCAAGCTGATCGAGCAGCAGGCGCGCTATGGCAAATTCCAGAATGCCACTTACAAGCTCGAACCCAATATCAAGGAAGCGCCGGGTGGCTTGCGCGATCTGCATTTGATCGGCTGGATCGCCGCCAGCCAGCGTCTCGGCCGCGACTGGCATGCACTGGCTGCGCTGGGCATGCTCACGCATGAAGAAAACCAGAAGCTGTGCGAAGCCGAGCGCGTGCTGCGCACCTATCGCATTGCGCTGCACTGGCGCGCCAAACGCCGCGAGGACCGGATTTTGTTTGATTATCAGCATCCATTGGCCAAGGAATTTGGCTTTGATGATCTGTCGGCGGCAGGCCGAATCACGCAGCGCGCCTCCGAAGCGCTGATGGCCGAATATTATCTGGCGGCGCGGATTGTGACGCAGCTGGTGCCGGTCTTGGTGCAAGCGCTGCGCGCGCGGATTTTCTCGTTTATCGGTCGGCAAACCATTCAGATTTGTGAAGACTTTCAAATCCGTGACGACTTGCTGGAAATCACCGATCCGGCGCTGTTCGAGCGCAAACCGGCCAGCATATTGGCGCTATTTCTGCATTTTGAGCAGCGCCGCGAAGCGCGCGATATTGCGCCGGAAACGCTGCGCGCGCTGTGGCATGCACGCAATAAAATCGACGATGAGTTTTTGCAAAACCCGCACAATCGCCAGCTGTTTATCGCACTTTTTCGCGAGCCACGCGGCTTAACGCGCATTTTGCGCCGGATGAATCAATACGGTGTCTTAGGTCGTTATATCCCAGAATTTGGCGATATTGTTGGCCGCATGCAGCATGATTTGTTTCACGTTTATACGGTGGACGAGCACACGCTGATGGTCTTGCGCAATGTGCGCCGCTTTGCCGTGCCAGCGTTTACCCACGAATACCCGCTGTGCTCGCGCCTGCTGGAAGAATTTGCGCGCCCCGAAGTGCTGTATCTGGCGGCGCTGTTTCACGATATTGGCAAAGGGCGCGGCGGCGATCATTCGCAGCTGGGCGCGGCGATTACCCGCACTTGGGTTGACGCTCACCCGCTGCCAGCAGATGACCGTGATCTGATCGTCTGGCTGGTAACGCATCATTTAACCATGTCGTCGATTGCGCAAAAGCAGGACGTGTACGACCCAGACGTGATCGCTGAATTTGCCGCACTGGTCAAAGATCAGCGCCACCTGAACGCGCTGTATTTGCTCACCGTCGCCGATATTCGTGGCACCAGCCCGAAAGTGTGGAACGCATGGAAAGCCAAGCTGCTGGAAGATCTGTTCAAAGGCACGGCACGCTATCTGAATAGCCAGAATATCACTGCGCATTCATGGCTGAACGAGCGCCAGGATGAAGCATTGCGCCTGCTGCGGCTGTATGGCTTTCGGACCGACGCGCATCAGCCCTTCTGGAGCAAACTCGATACCGTGTATTTCCTGCGCCACGATGCGCGCGATATTGCCTGGCATACACGGGTATTGCTCGCGCATATGGACGCCAGCCAAGCCACGGTGAAGGCCAAATTATCCGAGTCGGGTGAAGGGTTGCAGGTGGTCGTCTATACCCCGGATCAGCCCGATCTGTTTGCGCAGATTTGCAGCTTTTTCGAGCGCGCGGGCTACAGCATTTTTGACGCGCATATCCACACCACCACGCACGGCTATGCGCTGGATACTTTCTATGTGTATATCCCGGACGCGCTCAGCACCTCGTATCGCGACCTGATCAATTACGTCGAATACGAGCTGGCGCAGCGCATTATCAAAAAACTCCCGCTGCAAGCTGCGCCAAGCACCCGCCTGTCGCGTCAGCAAAAGCACTTTCCAGTGCAAACGCATGTGCAGATGCGGGCCGATGAAAAAGGCAAATTCTATGTGCTATCGGTGGTGGCGGGCGACAGGCCCGGCCTGCTTTCGACCATCGCCCGCATTCTGGCCAGCAACCGGATTGAAATCCAGTCGGCCAAAATCATGACGCTGGGCGAGCGGGCAGAAGACAATTTCCTGATTAGTGGCAGCGTGCTGGGCGACGAACGAAGCCGTTTACAGATCGAGAACGAACTCCTGCAGGCGCTGAATCCGCAATAAACCCGCCATCGCCATAGAAGCAGCGAGGCCGAACATTATTTCGGCCTCGCCCATTGCCTACTGATGACGCTGAGTTACTCGATTCCGGCCATTTCGTCAGACACCGCCGAGGCTGCGCTGGCATCAGGGCGAGCCGGATGCATCACATTCGGCGCCACTGCGCTGTCTTCTTCAACGCCAATATGCTGCTGGACATTGGGCAGATGGTGGGCAATGCCCTTGTGGCAATCAATACACGTCATCCCCGAGCTCAAGCCTTTCTGGTGCGCGTTGGCCGAGCGGCGATTTTGCTCCATATAGTCGAAATACTCGTAATTATGGCAATTGCGGCATTCTTGCGAATTATTAGCCTTCATGCGACGCCATTCGTTTTGCGCCAGCCGCCCGCGGTTTTCCAGAAATTTCTCGCGGGTATTGATCGAGCCCGTCAGCTTGCCCCAGACTTCTTTGGAAGCCTGAATCTTGCGGATCATTTTAGGGCCCCATTCGTGCGGTACATGACAGTCCGGGCAGGTCGCCCGCACGCCGGAACGATTGGTGTAATGCACCGTTTCCTGATATTCGGGGAAGACGTTATCGGCCATCTCATGACAGCTAAGGCAGAATTTCTCGGTATTGGTCATCTCCAGCGCGGTATTAAAACCACCCCAGAAAATGATACCGAGCACAAACATCCCCACCAGTCCCCAAAACCCCAGCCGCACCGCCCGGATCTGGCTCCACTTTGTTTTTACCCAGTTGATCATGGCGCGCATCCTTTATTTGACCAAACCATCGGCGGGCTTGAAGCTATTGCCCACCAACGGTTTTGCATCGGTTTGCGGTACATGGCATTGCGTACAGAAATAACGGCGCGGTGACATATTGGTCAGCTCTTTGCCTTCGCGGGTTTTAAAGTGCGTCACCGATACGCGCGGCGCACCGGAATCGGCTGCCCTGTCCCAGCTGTGGCAATCGAGGCATTTATTGAATTCCTTGCTGATCAGATAGCCCTTGGTGGTATGCGGAATCAGCGGCGGCTGCTGAACAAACTGCCGCTGCTGCGCGGTTTTGTCACGCTCATAGCGGTAATTTTCCGAAGGCACATCGCCTTTCACCGCCTCGGTGCCGCGCAAGGAGCGCAGCCCTTCGGCCATTGTGCCAGCACTGATCGCCCCCAAACTCAGCGTCAGTATTAATCCTAAAAAACATGCCCACTTTTTCATTTTCTTATCCTCATCAATCCCGTTTTATCTACCGCTCACCCATCCGCTTTAATGAGGGTATTGCTCTGTGATTAAGATCTGCAAATAGCTACAGAGCAATACCCTTCAACGCTAAACCTTAGTTACTTTAACTGCGCATTTTTTAAAGTCGGTTTGCTTGGAAATCGGGCACGTTGCATCGAGTGTCAGTTTGTTGACCAAGCGGCCTTCGTCAAAAAACGGCACAAAGATCAGGCCTTTAGGCGGCTTGTTGCGGCCACGGGTTTCCAGTCTGGCGGTGATCTCGCCACGGCGCGATTTAACCTTGACGACCATGCCGCGTTGCAAGCCGCGCTGTTTGGCCTCGTCCGGGTGCATAAACACCATCGCCTCGGGCACGGCCTTATGCAGCTCGGGCACGCGGCGTGTCATCGTGCCGGTATGCCAGTGCTCCAGCACGCGGCCGGTACATAGCCACAGGTCGTATTCTTTATCCGGCACTTCGGGGGCGGGCTGATAAGGCAGGGCGAAAATATTGGCCTTGCCGTCTTTATTGCCATAAAAACGCACGCCCTCGCCTTTTTTGACGTAGGTATCGTAGCCTTCGCGGTAACGCCATTTGGTTTCCTTACCATTCACCACCGGCCAGCGCAGGCCGCGTACCTGATGGTACAAATCATACGGTGCCAGATCGTGGCCATGGCCGCGGCCGAATTCTGCGTACTCCTCAAACAGACCTTTCTGGATATAAAAACCGAAGGCTTTGGCTTCGAGGTTTTCAAAACCTTTTTGCAATTCATTATTTTTGAATTTGTTGACCTTGCCATTGGCATACAGCACGTCAAACAGCGTTTTACCCTTGTAAGCCGGTTTTTTGGCCAGCAGATCAGCCGGCCACACTTCTTCCATCTTGAAGCGTTTTGCAAACTCGACGATCTGCCACAAATCTGACTTGGCTTCGCCCGGCGCATTCACCTGCTGACGCCAAACCTGGGTGCGACGCTCGGCATTACCAAAGCCCCCTTCTTTTTCGACCCACATCGCGGTCGGCAGCACCAAGTCTGCCGCCAGCGTAGAAACAGTCGGATACGGATCAGACACCACGACAAACACATCAGGGCGACGCCAGCCAGCGTACAGCTCCTGATTGATATTGGGCCCGGCCTGCATATTGTTATTGGCCATCTGCCAATAGACTTTGACCTTGCCATCCTTGATCGCACGCGCCATTGCAACCGCGTGCAGACCGATTTTGTCCGGGATCGTGCCGTCCGGCAGTTGCCAGATTTCTTCGGCGTGATGACGATGCTCGGGATTGGTCACGACCATATCGGCAGGCAAGCGATGCGCAAACGTACCCACTTCACGGGCAGTACCGCAGGCCGATGGCTGACCGGTCAGCGAGAACGGGCTATTGCCCGGCTCGGCGATTTTGCCAACCAGCAGGTGGATGTTGTAAATCATATTGTTCGCCCAGGTGCCACGGGTGTGCTGGTTAAAGCCCATGGTCCAGAACGAGGTCACTTTCACTTTCGGATCGGCGTACATTTCAGCCAGCTGTTTGAGCTTTTCAACCGATACGCCAGAGAGTTTGCTGACCTTTTCAGCGGTGTATTCCGACACATATTTGGCAAATTCATCAAAAGTGATGGCTTTCGCTTCGGTCGGATTCGTTTTGGGTTTGCCATCTTTGCCCGGATAGCCATTGGCTTTGGCATTGGCTTCCAGCGGGTTGTTTGGCCGCAAGCCATAGCCAATGTCGGTTTCACCGAGTTTGAAATTAACGTGTTTTTTGACGAAGTCTTTATTGACGCGGCCCGTGCTGATGATGTGATGACAGATAAAATTCATCATCGCCAGATCGGTTTGCGGCGTAAACACCGCGCCCAGATCGGCCAGCTCGAAAGAGCGATGCTCGAACGTCGACAACACCGCCACTTTGACGTGCTTGTTCGACAGGCGACGGTCGGTAATGCGGCTCCATAGAATCGGGTGCATTTCGGCCATATTCGAGCCCCACAACACAAAGGCGTCGGCCGCTTCGATATCGTCGTAACAACCCATAGGCTCGTCCATGCCGAAAGTGCGCATAAAGC
The DNA here is from genome assembly GCF_040047665.1 of Chitinibacter sp. FCG-7. NCBI lineage: Bacteria > Pseudomonadati > Pseudomonadota > Betaproteobacteria > Neisseriales > Chitinibacteraceae > Chitinibacter > Chitinibacter mangrovi. Next base: position 3,310,281 of record NZ_CP157355.1, on the reverse strand, counting down.
CGGTCACCGCCGAGGCCATACAGTGGCGGGCATTGGGGTCAAGGTTATTGCTACGGAAACCCGCCTTCATCAGCTTGCTGGCCGCGTAGCCTTCGTGAATCGTCCACTGCCCCGAGCCGAACATCGCAATCGAATTGGGGCCCGTGGTTTTGAGCGCTTCTTTCCACTTTTGCTCCATGATGGCAAAAGCTTCATCCCAGCTCACCGGCGTAAATTCGCCGTTTTTATCATATTTGCCGTTTTTCTTGCGCAGCAAAGGCTGGGTCAACCGATCTTCGCCGTACATGATTTTGGACAGGAAATAGCCTTTGATGCAGTTCAGACCGCGGTTGACCGGTGCATCAGGATCGCCCTGTGTGGCGACGACGCGGCCATTTTGCGTCCCCACCAGCACCGCACAGCCGGTACCACAGAAACGGCAAGGTGCTTTGTCCCAGCGCACTGTGTCACTGGCTGCGGTGCTCGTTGGTGCGGCGGCCTTTTTGGGCGCAGCTTCTACCAGCGGGATGCCCACACTGGCGGCGGCTGCACTCACTGCAGTCGCCTTGATAAACTCGCGACGATCTAAACTCATTGCTTTCCCCTCCTCAAACTTGCCAAGTTGCAGCCAGGCCTGACCATCGGGTCTATGGCTTTGCTGCTGATTTTTTATCCAACGGTGTCCGGCTGTGTTCAATGCCGGATCGGTACTGATCTGTGATTGCGCAACACGCGGGCTTACTGCTCGTCGTCGCAGTACTCATACGCCAGCGTGGTGGAAATAATGCCGTCAAACGACTGAATGGCCGTCAGCGCTTCGCTGGTTCGATAGCCCGGCACGTCTTCCACCGTCACAATCAGGCGGCCTTCATGCTCCTGATGCAGCTCCAGCCCCGGCACGGTGAGCAATTGCTGGCGCACCAGCGCCATTTTGTCCGGCAAGGCGCGAACGACCAGACTGTACATATTCATGCTGTTTTTCCTGTTTGGATCATGGCGATGGCCTGGCTGGGGCAAGGCGCAATGCACGCACCGCAGCCGGTGCAGGCCTCCGAATCGAGCTGCGGCTGCGCCACCCTGCCGGGCTGTAAAATAAAGCGGATGGCGCGCGCATCGCAGCTCTCGCCACAGACACGGCACTCGACGCCCTGACCGGCCAGACAACGCTCGGAAATGCGGATGGTTTGCTGCCAGGTTTGCGCGGCGCTCAAAGCCGGGCTCTGGCAGGCAGTGCGACATTCGCCGCAGAAGCTGCACTCGCCCCGCGTAAAATCAAGCTCGGGAAAACCACCATCACCGCGCACAATAATCTGCGTCGGGCACGCCTCAACACAGGCATTGCAGCGGGTGCAATGCTCGATAAACTGCGCAATCGCCCATGGCGGGCGAAACACCACTGGGCTTTGCGCTGCGGGCTTGCGGCCAAACAGCAAACTGCGGCGGGACGGGTCAACGGACATGATGGCTCTCTTTGTTGTCCTACAGACTAGGCCTGTGCCTGCTGTGCCACAATTACACCGAAGGGGTAGCATCTGCGATCCCTACCCACTCGTAGGTATATAGTGCTGTTAGCCAGAGCAGGAAAATACGCCTTGAGACTTCTGGAGTAACCGTGTTGATTCGCCCCCCCAAACTCAGCCAACTGTCGCTGATTGCCCGCCTGTCGCTGGCGCTGCTGATTCTGATCTTGCCCGGCGTACTGAGCTTGCTGATCAGCGGCTGGATGACCAATCTGTCCTCGGGTGGCGGCGAGGCGATCAATATGGCCGGCTCCTTGCGCAAGCAGTCCTATCTGATTGCCGCCACCGCGCTGGCTCCTGCCGACCCCATCCCCGGCTCGCACCCCAATTTGCGCGAAGTCATTGCCGAATTCGAGCGCCGCCTTTACCACGACAGCATTCGCAAGGCGCTGCCACAAGACGATAAGGATGCCGTTCGCATCCGCTTTAACGAGATTGAAAGCCGCTGGCGCAATGAAATCCGCCCCGGCCTTGAGCGCGACGATGCGTTGTACGCCAGCATCCTCTTGCCCAGTACGCACCAGTACGTGCACGAAATTGACCAATTTGTTGATGCGCTGGAGCAGGCCCACGAAGAGCGCCTGAAGCTGCTAGCCCAGCTACAATGGATTTCGCTGCTTACAGTATTCGGGGTATTTGTCTGGATACTAATCTGGGCTTATCGTGCAATCACATACCCCCTTAGCAGTATGGCTAAAGTAGCCAATCTGGTTGAGTCGGGACACTATGCCGCCCGTATTAGCACACCAGCCAGTGGCGAAATTGGTACACTGAAAACCGCACTGAACCGCATGTTCAACGAGCTGGAAAACAGCTACAGCCAGCTTGAATCGCGCGTCGCCGAAAAAACCGCCGAGCTAGAGCAGAACCAGACCGCGCTGCAATTGCGCTACCGGATCAAAGCGCTACTGGCTGATCACGAACCCGATCAGGCCATTTTCGACTCTGTACTCAAAGCGCTGGGCGAATTTATCCCGCTGCAAAACGCCGCCATCTGCCTGACCGAAACCAATCCGCGCGATATCCCGCTTAAAAGCGCGTTCAAGCTGGCCAACAACCAGCAGGAAGGCATCCGTCTGGGCTGCCTGGAGCAAGATTGCGCCGGCTGCCTTGAACACAGCCAACAGAAACAGGGTAGTCACCCGCGCAAGGAGCTGGTATTTCCGCTGCTCGACAGCGGCATCACCTACGGCATCATGCCGCTGACGCTGCAAGACGGTATTACGTTGAGCGGCTGGCAAATGCAGGTGCTGGAAGATGTGAGCCACAATCTGGGCGCGGCACTGGCCGGATCGCGCCGTAAGCAATCACTGCACCGGCTGGCGCTGTTTGAAGAGCGCTCGGTCATTGCCCGCGAGCTGCACGATTCGCTGGCGCAAGCGCTTTCCTACCTGAAAATCCAGGTTGTGCGCCTACAAAGCCAGCTCAACGACAAACCCGATGACGCACAGGCCACGCTACAAGAGTTACGCGAGGGGCTCAATGCCGCCTACCGCCAGCTGCGCGAGCTGCTGACGACCTTCCGCCTGCAAATCAATCAGGGCGGGCTCAATGCCGCCTTGCAAGCCACGATCAAGGAGTTTTCCGAACGCACGGGCATCCAGATCGAGCTGGCCAACCATCTGCTCGGCATCGAGCTGGCCGCCGAAGAAGAAATCCACGTGCTACAAATTATCCGCGAAGCGCTGGCCAATGTGCATCACCATGCCATGGCACACAGCGCCCAGGTGCATCTGGCCTGGATAGGCAATGAAATTGTCGTGCAAATCAACGACGATGGCCGGGGCATCAACCCCAGCCCGGAACGGGCGCAGCACTATGGCCTCTCGATCATGCGCGACCGCGCCCACAGCCTGGGCGGCAGCCTGAGCATCCAGCCCGGCTTGGTGCAAGGCACGCAGGTCATGTTGCGCTTTATCCCCAGCACGCCTTTTTCAAACCGGGAATCGCACCACGACACGCACACGCCCTCCCCGGCTAGCCAGCCAGAGAGCGACCGGCCGGATCAGCCGTCTTTCAACCGCCATTCCAATCAGGATCATTCAGCATGAATTCAACGCTTTACCGCATCGTCGTCATCGACGATCACCCGCTTTTTCGCAAAGGCGTGGTGCAGTTACTCGCCCTCAACCCGCAATTTCAAGTCGTTGGCGAAGCCGCTGGCGGTGTTGAAGGCGTCAAGACCGTTGCCCAGCTGCAGCCCGATCTGGTGATTCTGGATCTGAATATGAAAGACATGGACGGCATTGCCACGCTGCGCGAAATCAAGCTGCTAGATCTGGACAGCAAAGTGGTCATGCTGACGGTCTCGGATGAAAGCCGCGATCTGGTCAACGCCGTGCGCGCGGGTGCCGATGGCTACCTGCTCAAGGACATGGAGCCCGAAGACATTATTGCCCGCCTGCAGGAAGCGCTGGACGGGCAAATGGCCATCCCCGAAAGGCTGGGGCGCGCACTGGCGCTGGCCTTGCGCGAAGACGACACCACCGATCGCAATCAGCAAATCTCGCACCTGACCGAGCGCGAACAGGAAATTCTGCAATGCCTGGCACAAGGGCTATCCAACAAACTGGTCGGGCGCGAGCTGGGCATTGCTGAAGGCACGGTGAAAGTGCATGTGAAAAGCCTGCTGCGCAAACTCAATTTCCGCTCGCGGCTGGAAGCTGCGGTGTGGGCGGTGGAAAACGGAATCAAGTAAACAGCGGATCAATTGAGCTAAGCCCCCCTGATGACAAGCGGGTCTATTTGATGCTCACGCAATTCAATACCAGCCAGCGAGGTAGCCATGAGCAATCGATCAACGCATCAATCAGCGAAGCAATCCGTCCAGGCGCTGCTGGACGATATCCGTTTTGTGAACCCGCAAAACTATGAAATTGTCGAAGCCGTGCGCACGCTGGTGCGCGAGAGCTTGGCGCTTGATGCCGAAGAGGTGAAATACGGCGGCATCCTGTTTACGGCTGGCGTGCAGTTTGCTGGTGTTTTTGCCTATCAGGCGCATGTTTCGGTCGAATTTGGCAGCGGCGCTAAAATCATTGACCCCTACGACTGGCTTGAAGGTAAAGGTAAAGGTCGTCGGCATCTCAAGCTGCACTCGCTTGAGCAGATCAAGGAAAAACAGCTGGCACACTATCTGCTGCTGGCGCAGCAAGCGGCGACAGCGCCCTGAAACCGGGTTGATTTAACCGCATAATCAGACAAATAAATACGAAAAACCGAACATTCAAATTGGTGCTCATTACTCATTAAAATCAGCGCACAAGCAGGCTGACGACAGGATTCAATCATTACTGCGTCTACGCGTTAGCCCAGAGCTTGTCATGCAAATAATGATTTTGGAGGAGTCAAAATGACACATCAAGCACTGTTGATCAGTATTGCCACAGCCTTGGCGAGTTTGAGTGCAGTCTCATCAGCATATGAATTAACGGCAGCGAATACCTTTGACAGCAATACAACGCAAATCAAGGTTAATTGCGACAGCCATCCTAAAGCTCTTAAAAATGCTCTTGAACGTAAAGTGTCGTCACGTGAAAAGACGCGTCTGGTGATCTCGGGTGAATGCCATGGGCCGCTCTCCATCGAGCAAGGCAATCTTGAAATCGTGAACGACGCCCGGCGAAGCGGTTCGCTGCTTGTCACGCAGGCCAACGCCGAACAAGCAGCAATCCTCGTGCAATCGGCCAGCGTTCGCCTTGAGGGTTTTGATATCAATGTGCCCACAGGCATGGCGGCAATCAAAGCCCAAGCCAATGCAAGCGTGGATATTGACGGCATGAGCACCAATGCCAAAAGTGATTGGGAAGTACCGCGAGGACAATATATTGCCACCGATAGTAGCAGCCTGTTCCTCAGCCGCCTGACCGAAGCCGAAGTGCTCGTGATCGGCGCTTCATCTGCCAATTTTGGTGCCGAGAATAGACAAATTACGCTGGATGTACGCGACACCTCGGCAGCCAAATCAAGTGGAGAAGCCAATACATTCAAGCAAGTTCAAGCATCGGCCAACGCTTATTTCCTGGCTGACAACAAAGCCCGTATTGCAGCACTGGGCATCTGGGGAAAAGCAGCTGTAGAAATAAATCGTGAAAGCGAAGTCGGCAAAATTGATATGGGCGGACAAACCCTGTTCGCTGCCTACCGCAAATCGTCGGTTACAGGCCCATATGGGCTTTATGGCAACGTGGTCTTTGAGCTGGAGCACTCAACCGCAAGCAATTGGGTCACACCATCAAAGCCATACGCCATATTTAGTGGCAACAACGCCACCGTGAATTCAGTTCTTTACCCCGGCTGGAGCTGGAGCGGACAAGGAAGCAAGCCTTAACGGTACATTCGTTAATTTCAGGTATGGCGAACCCAGACTTCAAAATCCGGATTCGCCATAACTGACAGCTAAAAAAACACCGCTACTAATTAGCATGGTCATACGTCAGACTCGGGCTGCCTAAAAATATGCACTCTATTGCGCCCGGCCTTCTTGGCAATATACATGGCATGATCAGCATGCTGCATCAAATGCTCTTCATCTTCCCCGTGCTCCGGATAAATAGCACCGCCAATACTGGCTGAAATATTCAGGCGATGCTCATCAATCAGAAACGGATTCACGAGTGCAAGGCGCAGCTTCTCACCGACCTGTTGCACATCCTGCACAGACTGCACCGCAGGCAGAATCACCACAAATTCATCACCCCCAATCCGGGCTACCGTATCGGACTCCCTGACACAGGCCAGCATTCGCTGCGAAGCCTGCTTAAGCAGCATATCGCCCACTGCATGGCCAAAACTGTCATTTACTGGTTTGAATTCATCCAGATCGACATACAGTAATCCGACCAGAGCGCTATTACGCCGTGCGACGGCCAGCGAAAGCGATAAGCGATCAGCGTATAAAACACGATTGGGCAGATTAGTGAGCAAATCGTAATGAGCCAAATGATTGATCTGCTCTTCAGCAATTTTTTTGTCGGTAATGTCGGTAAAGATTGCAATCCGCCGCAACACCAATCCATCCTCATCATTAATGCTGCTGATGTGCATATTGGCCGGGTAACTGCGGCCATCTTTGCGCTGATTCCACAATTCGCCATGCCAAACGCCAGTCTCCAGAATGGCCTGCCACACTTCACGATAAAAACCCAGCGTTTGCTGCGGCGACCTCATCAACTTGGGGTCGCGCCCCAGTACGTCTGTCGCTGCATATCCTGTGATCGTTTCAAATGCCGGATTAACCGCAACAATCCGGTTTGCAGCATCAACCACCATAATCGCTTCACTACTGGCCATATAGACCGAATTGGCCAGCAGCAATTGCTCTTCGATGCGTTTATGCTGAATCGCAACGCCAATCAGCTTGGCGGCCTGTTGCTGCAATTGAGCATCAGCACTCGCGCGCCCTCCCGATTGTTTATGAAAAGAAACCAGAATGCCCTCTACGGTATTTCGATCCGAAACAATCAGCTCGGAACGGCAAAGCTCTACCCCCTCAACTGGCGTTGCGCTCGCGTCATCCTGATCCGCTCTATTTTGCGCAGGCATGGCCACTTCGGGTTGTTTTGGATACCAGAGCAAAGGCAGACAGGTTCCTGCCAGTGCATATTTACCTTCTTCATCATGATTAAAAGTGGCGTAAATCAACCCATCGTCTTCTGCTTCAAGCATTGCAATCAATACATCAAGTATTTCCTTGAGCCGTGCTCCACGAGCCAGCATTTCCATCACATTGCTGCGCATCACCTCTTTGCGCTGCATGCGCTGGCGTTCATCAATATCGGCATGCGTTCCTATCATGCGCAAAGGCAGGCCATCATCCGTACGACTAACAAGCATCCCGCGCGCCAAGATCCATTTCCAGCGTCCATCGCGGGTGCGAACCCGATATTCACACTGATAGACAGGTGCTTGCCCACACAGATGAGCTTCCACGGCAGCCTGTCGCAAAGCCTGATCCTGAGGGTGCTGATGCAATATCCACTGCGCCAGCGTAATCGACTGGGCATCCTCTCCCGGATACCCAATCACTGTCATTTCCTGACGGGAAAACAAGATTTCACCTGTTTGCAGATTCCAGTCCCAAACACCGTCACCCGCGCCTTCAAGTGCGAACTTCCAGCGCTCTTCACTCGCCCGTAAAGCTTCTTCAACACTTTTCCGTTCGGAAATATCCTCCACAATTGACCAGATATACTGTTCGCCATTTTTGCCATGAATCAGCAAACCATTGAGGCTGACAGGCACCCATTGCCCATCTTTGCCAACATATTCTTTTTCATACGGACCATACCGTCCATGCATTCGCAGTTGCTCAAGCTGGAGCTGATCGCTTTGGCGATATTTTTCTGGTGTTAGCTCCGAATGATTCAGTTGTTTCAACTCCTGTTCGCTATACCCGGTAATCCGTTGAAACGATTCGTTAAACTCCAGATAACGGCCATCCATATCCGCCAGCGCAATACCCAAAGGCGAGAGCTCATACAGTCCGGTCAATTTTTCGGTACTTTCTGTCAACTCGGCAATTTTTTCCTCAACCAGAGCCTCAACGCGTGCGGCATAACCAGTGCCCAGCATTAAAAAAGCGCCGAGCAAACTGGTAGCAAGAATGCTGGCGGCAAGAACGGCAGCGCTTTGCCAACCACGATGCTGCGCCAGATAGCTGGCGCTGGGTGAGGTTGCCAGCAAAAATTCGCGCTGACCATAAATCAGTTTTTGCTGCCAAATTGCAGACTTGCCCGTATCTGGGAAGGTGCTGTAAACGACCTGCTGGGTTCCTACATCAATTAAACGGATATAAAGCTGCTCTTTATCAGACGGCAGCAGCTTTTCCATAAACTGGTCGGCCCGGATAATGGTAAGCACGATACCGTCACCAGAGCGGGAGCCCTTAATGGCATGCAGCAATAAAAAGCCAAAAGGACTATTAGGCGCTTGCAACAAATGCAGTGGCGGAGTAGCCACACTGCGCCCCGTCCGGATTGCTTTGCTCAGTGCTTCAGCCCGATTGGGGGTTGAAAGGATGTTAAAGCCCATCGCGGCTTCATTTCCCGGATAAGGCTCGATATAGGTAATCGGGTAATACTCCGCACTTGGCTGTGCTGGCTGCAATTGATTGCCGTTATTTCTGTCCCTGATCTGAAACCCGGGAATACGCGCTTGCTGCTGCGCCTCAAATTGAATCCGCCGGGATGATTCGACGCGGGGAGCCCATTCAATGGCGCGTATCATCGAAAAACGCTTGAGTGCTTGTTTGGAGAAGTGCTGAAATTCCTCGGCCGTTATGTCATCAGTACCGGCAAAAAAACCGTGTGTTTGTTCAAGTAAAGATTCCTGCTCATCCAGCCGCGCCTGGATACTGTCTGCAATCCGCTGTGATAACAAACGAAACTCGACCAAAGACTCCGCCTGCTCCCAGCGACTCACATTCACATACAGGACAACCAAGACGGAAAATGCAAACAACATGGGAACGGCAACGGTCGTGGCCCGTTTCCGCCACAGGGCACGAGGCCGACCGGCGGCGACCATCGTTAATGGCAGCAAAATCAGTAAACCCAATGTATCGCCGACCCACCACATCAACCAGCTGAGCATAAAACTGCTCTGCTGCACCATGCCAAGAAAGACCAAGGCGCTCACTGATAAGGTGGCGCTAATCAGGCAGATCACTGGCGATAGCAGCTGAAAGGCCACCACGTCACGCAAATTGTCAAAAGCGGCTGGGTAATTCACTATCTTGCGCAGGAGCCAGCCGCCCGCACACGCCTGAATCACCGAAGAGCAGGCAATCCACAGCGCCGCAGTACAGCCAAGCAAGCTAATCGAATGGGTACTTTCATACCCTATCCACACATTGAGCAGAAAAGACCCTAACAGAACACCGGGGATCGAGCGCCTGCCGGCAATGAATGCCGCTGTAACCGCGATACCCGCAGGAGGGAAAATTGCAGATGCATAACCGGGAGGAATAGCCAGCAACAAGCTAAGCTTGCCAGTCAGCACATAGGCAAAACAGATGGCAACCGTGATCAGTACAGTGTGCATCACGGTATTTTTCTGCGGCAATGCCAGCATGGTTTTGCTTGATGAAATGGCCACGATGAAGGATTTTTTCTTGGTCGTGTCGTTGATATAGCAGATTCTGACACGAATCCCGACCACAACTTTAATGACCTTGCCCCTTGTCCTTGGGTGTAGCGAATATTACTCAAGGCTTTTGGGCATGTGCGCTGGCAGGTTGGGACGCGGCTTTTTGTGCGTCCTCCTTTACCAGCCGGATTTCTTCACGCAGCCATTGGGCGTCTTCCGATTCGGGCTCGAGCAGCGCGAGCAGTTTTTCCCACCACTGAATAGCCGCCGCGTGATCGCCGCGTTGCAGTGCGGCGCTACCGGCGAGCATCAGCGCGTCCGGTTCGCTCGCGTTCATTTCCAGCGCGCGTGCCAGTAGCTGGGTTGGGCGGCCAGCAAAGCTGTTATCGCGCACCGCGAGCGAACCAGCAAAGCGGGCCATTTCACCGGCATCCTTTTGCACTGCAGGCCAGGCTTTTTCATAGGCTTTCACCGCCTCGTCGTAGCGCGCCAGCGTGCGGTAGCTGCGCGCCAACATCAGCCAGCCTTTGACGTTGTCGGGCTCGAGCACCATTTTGGCCTCCAGACTTTTCACCATGCCTTCAATTTTGGCCGCCCCCATCATGGCATCCATGCCGTTTTCAGGTGCCGGCTGACGATTAAGCGGGTTTAGCGCGGCCGGATTGCCCAGCTGAACATACAGCAGCGCGGCCAGCAGCGGCAAACCAATGCCGATGAGTCCCAGCCAGGCGGGGCGAGACTTTACGATGGAAGAGATAGTAGAAGAGACAGTGGAAGAAGCCGCCGCGCCAGACCCTGCACCCACCTTAGCCACACCAGCCGCTTCGCTTGATCCGACTTCGGCAATCAGCCGCGCTTCGGCCTCGGCCAGACTAGCGGCGTATTCGGCCTGATTGAGGCGGCCGGTGGCTACATCGGCCTGCAATTCGGCCACAACACTGGCGTGCAGCTGATAGCGCGCACGGCGCAAGGCATCTGTATCAGTATCGGTGTGGGTACTGGCGTTTTTATCCTGACGCAAGAGTGGATACAGCAGCACCAGCAGGGTGAGCACCACCAGCGCGGCGCAGATCAGGGCAAATTCATTCATGGTTTTTCTCGGCAAATTCGCGCTGCAAGCGATCTAGCGCTTCCCGGTCAGACAGGCGATCAGACACTCGATCGGGCGATGATAGATCAGCAGGTATCTGCTGCTGTCTCTTTCTAGATATGCCGTACATAAACATACCCAGCGCCAGTATCAACAAGCAAAAAGGCCCCAGCCAGAGCAGCAAGGTGCGGCCACGCCACGGCGGCCGATAGGTGACAAAATCGCCGTAGCGCGCAGTCAGATAGTCGATAATCTGCGCATCGCTATTCCCGGCACGGATTTGCTCGCGCACTTCGCGGCGCAAGTCTTCAGCCAGCGGCGCACGCGAGCTGGCCAGACTTTCGTTCTGGCACACCAGACAGCGCAATTCGCTAGACAGTGCGACTAGGCGCTCTTCGACCAGCACGTCACTGGAGATGGCGCTAGACGCGGCGCTGGAGATGGAGTTAGAAGCTACGCGGGTATCAGGGGATGTTCCAGCCAGGCTCGGCCAAATCAGCGAAGCACTCAACAGCAATACCGCGGCAAGACGCATGGCAAAGTTCAGCAACATTTATTGAGCCCCCGCCACGCGTGCGGCTTGCAAAGCCGGAATAATTTTCTCGCTCATCACCGCATCAGTGACCGGGCCTGTGTGTTTAAGCACAATAATCCCTTTGCCATCAATCACAAAAGTTTCCGGCACGCCGTACACGCCAAAGTCAATCCCGACCCGGCCGTCGCGGTCGGCAATCACCTGGCTATACGGGTTGCCGCGATCCAGCAGCCATTTTTTCGCGTCAACGTCCTGATCCTTGTACGCCAGCCCGATCATCGGTGCGCCCAGCTTGTCTTTCCAGGCATTAAGCACCGGATGCTCGGCAATACAGGCGCTACACCACGATGCCCAGACGTTGAGCACCCACGGCTGGCCTTTAAGGCTGGCACTGGCAAATGTCTCCTTCAGATCCGTTTGATCCGCCTGATTCAGTCTGTCGAGCGTAAACACGGGCGCTGGTTTGCCAATCAGCGGCGACGGAATATCACGCGGATTGAGCCGCAGGCCAACCGCCAGCAGCAGCGCGAGCGCAATAAAAATGAATAGCGGGATCATTGCCGAAGAGCGCTTCATGCGGCGGCCTCCGCTTTCTTTTTCAGACGATAGCGCCGATCGCTCATGGCCAGCACTCCGCCCAGCGCCATCAGTACGCAGCCACCCCAAATCCAGCCCACCAGCGGCTTGTAATGCGCACGGATCACCCACGCGCCGGTAAACGGATTAGCAGTCAGCGGCTCGCCCAGTGAGACATATACATCGTAAAACGGCGTGGAATGGATGGCGGCCTCGGTCATCGGCATGTTGCTGGAAAAATACTGGCGCTTTTCCGGGTGCAATACTGTCGCGCTCTGCCCATCGTTGAGCAGCGTCAGCGTACCGCGCAAGGCCGCATAATTGCTGGCGCGCTCGGCACCGACGCCGTCAAAGCGCAGCAAATAGCCGCCCACAGCCAGCGTGTCGCCGTGCTGCATTTTGACATCGTCCTCACGCTCGTAGCTCGACACCACCGTGACGCCAGCAACAAACACCGCCACGCCCAGATGCGCCAGATGCATGCCGTTAAACGAAGCGGGCAGCGCCCGGATGGCGCGCCAGAACGAGGCCTGTTTTGCATAATTGAGCTTTAAACGCCCAAGCCAGTCGAGCGCAGCCGTGATCGCCACCCATAGCGAGAGCCCCAAAGCCAGCGCCACGCCCCAGCGCCAGGTGCTACTCCAGAGCAATGGCAGCAACAAGCCCCCCACAATCGCAATCAGCGCAGGCAGGCGCAAAGCCGTCGCCAGCTCGCCCGGCTCGTGACGTTTCCAGCGCATCGTCCCCACCATACCGACCAGCAGCAGCATCGGCAGCATCAGCGGTACAAACACCGCATTGAAATACGGCGGCCCGACCGAGAGCTTGCCCATGCCCAGCGCGTCGATCAGCAGCGGATACAGCGTGCCCAGCATGACCGTCGCACACGCCACGGTGAGCAGCACATTATTGAGCAGCAGCAGCGTTTCACGCGAGCACCAGGCAAAGTCGCCCCCCCCTTCCATCTGATACGCGCGCCAGGCATATAGCAACAGCGACGAGCCAATCACCACGCACAGAAAAATCAGGATAAACATGCCGCGAGTCGGGTCGGTGGCAAAGGCATGCACCGAAGTGAGCACACCCGAGCGCACCAGAAACGTACCTAATAAAGATAAGGAAAAAGTGGCAATCGCCAGCAGCACCGTCCAGTGCTTAAAGGCATTGCGCTTTTCGGCCACCGCCAGCGAGTGAATCAGCGCCGTTCCCGCTAGCCACGGCATAAACGACGCATTCTCAACCGGGTCCCAGAACCACCAACCGCCCCAGCCCAGCTCGTAATAAGCCCAGGCACTGCCGAGCATAATCCCCAGTGTGAGCGACACCCACGCTGCCGCAGTCCACGGGCGGCTCCAGCGCGCCCACGCGGCATCGAGCCGCCCGGTGAGCAAGGCCGCAATGGCAAAAGCAAACGCCACGGCAAAACCGACATAGCCCATGTACAGCAACGGCGGATGAAAAACCAGACCGGGGTCTTGCAATAATGGATTGAGGTCATTGCCCTCGGGCGCGGCAGGCAGCAGGCGGGCAAAGGGGCTGGAAGTGAGCAAAATAAACAGGTGCAGGCCCACTGCAACAAACCCGAGCACACCGAGCACCAGCGCACGCACCTGCAGCGGAATACTGCGCGCCAGCAAGGCCACGGCTGCAGTCCAGCCTGCCAGCATTAAAATCCACAGCAGCAGCGAGCCCTCATGCCCGCCCCAGACTGCCGCGAATTTATACAGCTCGGGCAAGAGCCGGTTCGATTGCTTGGCCACATAAATCAGCGAAAAATCATCTTGCAAAAAGGCCACCGCCAGCAAGGCAAACGACGTCGCCAGCAATAGCAATTGCCACACCGCCGCCGGTCGCGTGATGCGCATCAGCGCCACATTGCCCGTCTGCCCGCCAGCGATGCCACACACCGCCAGCACCAGCGCGACCAAGGTCGACAGTATCAGCGTGAATAATCCCAGTTCACCAATCATTGAGCTGCCTTTTTCTCGATTGCCTTCTGATGCGCCTTGTTCACGGCCTCTTGCGCTTCGGGTGGCATATAGTTTTCATCGTGTTTGGCCAGCACTTCGGTCGCAGTAAACACTTTGCCGTCCCAGCTGCCTTGCGCCACGACACCTTTGCCTTCCTTGAACAAATCGGGCAGCAGGCCTTTGTAGTGCACCTCAATCGTTTGGTCGGTATCGGTGACGGCAAATTGCAGCGTCACACCATCGCGCTGGCGCTGCAGCGAATGCTCGGCCACCATGCCGCCAATACGGAAAGCGCGCCCCTCGGGGGCTTCGCCAGCGACAATCTGCGTCGGGCTATAGAAAAACACCAGGTTTTCGCGAAAGGCATTCACCACAAAGAAGGCCACCAGCGACAAGGTCAGCAGCGCACCCGCGACCCAGAGCATGCGTTTGCGGCGTGGGCTCATTGCGCGCCCTCCTGTTGACTGACCTTGTGTTGATCCGCCACCTGACTGCGCGCCAAATTAGCCAGCATACTGGCACGCGCCATTTGTCGCAGCGTTTGCCTGCGGGCATACCCTAGCAATACACCCTCCAGGCATATCGCTACAGCACAGACCATAAATGATCCCCAGACATATACCCCATAGCCACCCATGGCAATAAATTCGCTCCAGCTATTCCAGTACATAGCAATTCCTTTTTATCCCTCGTAGGGCGTACTCGAAGCTTCGTTGACGAAGCGCAGTACGCCAACAGCAGCAGTTGCTTAAGACCTGCGGCGTAATCCCTTTGGCGAGACGACACCCTAGCGCATCAATTCTTGTACCCAGCGTGTACCCGCTTCGCGCTGCAAAATCAGCACCCGCACCCGTTTGAGCGTCATCGCAATTGAATACATCCACGCCGCCAGACTCATCAGCAGCATCGCCAGCAGCATAATCGACGCCATGCTGCTGCCACGGCTCGAAACCGAAGCCCCCTGATGCAGCGTGTTCCACCAGTAGACCGAGAAATAAATCACCGGCACATTGAAAACCCCCACAATCGCCAGCAGCGATCCGGCCTGATCGGCGCGATCGGGGTCATCAATGCTGCGCGTCAGCGCAATAAAACCCAGATACAGAAAAAACAGCAGCAACATCGACGTCAGCCGCGCGTCCCACACCCACCACGTTCCCCACATCGGCTTGCCCCATAGCGCACCGGTAATCAACGACATCAGCGCCATCCACGCGCCGGTCGGTGCGAGTGCCTGCGCCATCAAGGCCGAGAGCCGCGTTTTCCACACCAGATGAATCACCGACCAGAACGCCATCACGATATAAATAAACATCGCCATCCAGCTCGTCGGCACATGCAGGTAAATAATCCGGTAGCCATCGCCCTGCTGCGCGTCCGTTGGCGCAACGCCCATGCCGATCCACAGCCCGATTACTGCCAGCGCCAGCGCCAGCGCCATCAGCCACGGGATCGCCTTGCCCGCCAGCGGGTAAAACGTGCTCGGTGCGGCGTAGTGGAATAAATGCCAGCCAGATTTGTTTTTTGGAGTATCCATGGTCATCTTTGCCTTATTCAATCGCCAGGCGCAAAGCCTTGGCTGCCAGCCATGGGGCGAAAAAAACGCTGGCACACGCCATCGCCGCCAGCAAGGATAATTCGGCCATTCCGCTTTGCCCTGCCGCAACAGCGCTCACCGCGCCACTGCCAAAAATCAGTACCGGCGCGAGCAGCGGCAACACCAGCAGTGCCAATAGCACCTCGCCCTGACGCAAACCCAGCGTCAACGCTGCGCCAATGCCGCCGAGCGCAGTAATAATCGGCGTGCCCAGCAGCAAACTGGCCACTAGCATCAGGCACTGCTCAGGCGGTAAGCCATATTGAATCGCCAGCAAGGGCGCGGCCAGCGCCAGCGGTAAACTCGTCACCAGCCAGTGCGCAGCAAACTTGGCGGCAACCATCATGCTGGGCGGATACGGTGCGAGCAGTAATTGCTCCAGCGAGCCGTCAATCCAGTCGCCATGAAACAGCCTGGGCAGCGCCAGCAAATTGGCGAGCAAGGCGGCAACCCACAACACGCCCGGGCCGATGCGTAGCAAGCCGTTCGGCTCGGGCCCCACGGCCAGCGGAAACAGCGTGGCCACCAGCATAAAAAACATCAGCCCCAGCAGCACATCCCCGCGCTGCCGCCACGCCAGCAGCACATCGCGGGCAAGCATGCTGGCAAAAAAACTCAGCACGCCCATGCAGCCTCCGGCACGGAGCTTGCGGCGTTGGGGGCCTGCAACGTCAGAATACTCACACCGGGTATTTGCTCGGGGAGCAATTGATGCGAGGTCAGTATGGCAATACCTCCACTATTCAAATGATCAGCAATCCATGCACCCAGCTCGGCCTGCCCAGCCAGATCAAGCCCCACCCACGGTTCGTCCATTACCCAGATCGGGCGTGGCAGAGCCAGAAAGCGGGCTAGCGTGGCGCGGCGTTTTTGCCCTTGCGAGAGCTGGCGCACCGGCAAATCGGCGTAGCTGGCCAACCCGACCTGCTGCAAAACCTGCAGCACAGTGTTTTCCGCCAGCCGAACGCCATGCAGACGCGCGTCGATTAGCAGGTTTTCCAGCGGGCTCAGCGTGTCTTTGAGCGCGTCACGATGGCCCAGATAATGCAGTTGCGCGCCAAAATCATCGCCCCACTCGGCGTAACTTTTGCCTTGCCAGCTCATGTGACCTGCGGGCGATGACGATGACGATGAAGATAAGCCCGCCAGTATTTTGAGCAAGGACGTTTTGCCAACACCATTTGCGCCCTGCACATGCAGGCACTGCCCGGCGAGCAGCGCAAAGCTCAAGCCGGAAAACAGCACCCGCCCGCCCCGCGCAGCCGCGAGATTCTGCACCTGCAACATAGTGTTCCTTTTAACCCCGGCTATCACTCATTTGCTGCGAGTTTACCTCGCCCGCGCCGCCCCGATTTGGGGATTAACGACTACCCCGTTCGAGGTACACCCGCGTCGCTGTGCTGCCTCAACAGCACTTTTTAGCCTTGCTGTCCGTCAGCCCGCGCCTGCCAGTACATCGGCAGGTAAACCCGCGACCAGGCCGCAATCGCAACCCCAGCACCCAGTACGGCCAACAGATACAGCACGCTTTGCCAGGCCGGGATGATTTCACCCAGCACGCGCGCCAGCGCCACGCCATGCATGGCCCAGTAAGCCACCCACGCCACGCCGCCCGCGAGCAAGGGCCGCCCCGAATGCCCCAGCGTGACCCGCGTAACAAAGGCCAGCAACATCGTGCAGAAAAAACCCAGCGTCAGCGCATGCAGCGGCGCAAAACCCAATCCGGGCTGACCCAGCAGTTGCAATACATCGCTGATCACAAACAAACCCATGGCCAGCCCCGCCCAGGCAAATGCCGCGTGCAACATGGCCAGCAGCTTGACCTGAAAAGAGCGGCACAATTGCCAGCGCCAGCTGGTGTAGAGCAAACCCGCCGCCAGCGGCCAATCAGCCAGCAGGGTATTGATCTGCAGGCATTCCAGAGTAATCCGCAACAGCAATAACCCACCCAGGGTATATAGCAAAATCAGTGGACGCCAAGTGGTATAGGGCTGTAGGACATTAGCAGAAAAGAAGGGAATCATCCGGTGGCTCACCACCAGAAACACCGGCAACAGGAAGCCCCACACGCCCAGCGTCATGCTCAAGCGCCAGCCAGTCACCTGCCCCAGCGCAAAACCGGCCCAGGCCGCCAGCATGCCCGCACCACCCAGCACAAAGGCCATCGCAATCATCAGCGCGTGCGTTTTATCCGGCACCGGGCTGCGCCACACGGCGCGACACCAGATCAGCACGGCGGCCAGCCAGGCTAGCGCATGGCACGCAACACCGACCAACATGCCCGCCGAGACCCAGCGCCCCAAAATACCGAGCACGCCTCCCATGGCAAACAGCAGCATCACCGGCGCGTATTGCCACTGGCTAGGGCTGGGCACATTCAGCCAGCGCGGTCCAGCGGTATAAATAAAACCGAGCATAAACAGCGGGAAAAAACCGTAAATCATCAAATAGCCGTGCCAGAGCATCGCCGGGATGCCGTTCTCGTAAGCCGGCCCCAGATCCAAGCCGGCGCTGCGACTGAGCATTTCCAGCGCCCACACCAAGAGGCTGGCTAATAGCAAAATGCCACCGGCCAGAAAACCCAGGCGATGTGGTGCTTGCAACAAGGGGCTGCGTAAACTGAATCGGAACATGACAGGCCACCGGATAGGAAAGATAAACCCATCTTAAGCAGAGCAATGAGGATCATTCTTGTTCCAGATCAGAAAAGCCCGCCAGCAAACACACTATAAAGAGGTAGTCCCTCGCATGCAGAATGCTGGCCTTTCGCCGCGCTTGTCGTCGTTTATCCTGATGCTGTATTACCCGGCACTGGCATAAAATGAAATACAGCAAGGGGTTTGCCATCCTGCCACCCAATGTCTACCACCTCTGGGCCGCAGCGCAAAAAGCGCCTCTATACACGTAAAACTAAAAACTGCAGTAGGCAAAGCTTGCTTTTCACCGATGATCGGCAAAAATTGAAACTGCTGCCAGTCATGCTGCTCTGCAACACCTGCCGAACCAACTCCATTTTCGAGCTCAACACACCATGCGAAACAATCAGCCCGTCACGCACACCGAATACCATCTGGACGAAAAACAGCCCATCGTGACCAAGACCGATTTAAGCGGCAATATCACCTACGCCAATCCGGCGTTTATCAAAATCAGCGGCTATCGCAAAGAAGAGCTGATCGGGCAGCCGCACAATATTGTTCGCCATCCCGACATGCCGGTTCAGGCCTTTGCCGATCTGTGGCACACGATCAAGGCGGGGCTACCGTGGCGCGGGCTGGTGAAAAACCGTTCGAAAGATGGCGGCTTTTACTGGGTTGACGCCTATGTCACCCCGCTAACCGAAAATGGCCGCAAAGTCGGCTATATGTCGGTTCGCAGCAAACCCAGCGCCGCGCAAATCCGCGCCGCCGAGCAACTTTACCAGTCGGTCAAATCTGGCCAGCAGGACTTTCCGACCACGCGCTACACGCATCAAAGCGCGCTATCGTTGCGCCTGATTGCGGCAGCCATCCTTCCCCTCCTGCTGGCTTTGGGCGGGCACCTGCTCAATATGCCATACTGGGGGCTGGCCGCTGCGCTGCTGACTTTGTGCGCGCTGCTCTGGTGGATTTTTACCGCGATCAAGGCACCGATTGCCCAGCTGGAAAGCGCGCTGGAAAAACTCGGCGAAGGTGATTTCAAATTCGAACTCAATAACCATGCCGCGCAGGAATTTCACCGACTGCTGATGGCCATGCACTCGACCAAGGTCAATCTCAGAGCGATTATGGCCGATGTGGTGTCCTCCTCCGCCACGGTGGATCGTGAAACCGACGAGCTGAAACTGGAAGTCGACCGGGTGGTGGGCCGTTTTCAGCAAAATAGCGACGGCATTGCCAGCGTGGCCGCCTCGCTGGAGGAGCTCACCGTGTCGGTGAGCGAGATTGCCGACGCCACCGAGCGCAGCTCCGAATACGCGGCCAGCACACTTGAGCTGGCCAATCACGGCATGCAAAGCATGAAACACACGCTGGCCACCAGCCAGCAATTTGAAACTGAAATGCGGCAGGCGCAAAAAGAAATTGCCCAGCTGACCAGTGAAATCAATTCAATCCAGCAAATGAGCCAGACCATCAAGGAGGTGGCAGCGCAAACCAATCTGCTGGCGCTGAACGCCGCCATCGAAGCGGCCCGGGCTGGCGAGCAAGGGCGCGGCTTTGCCGTGGTGGCCGACGAAGTGCGCCAGCTGGCCGAGCGCACCACCAGCAGCACACAAGGCATTGAAGCACTCAGCGAGCGGGTGCTGGCACAATCGCATACGGCGTACGAGGTGATGAATCAGGTCATGGTGCAGATGCTGGACAATAATCGCCTGATCGAGAGCAACCATCAGGATCTGGCCAATATCAACCAGTCGGCGCAAGGCGTGGCCAGCTCGGCAGGTGACATTGCCCGCATGCTGGAGCAGCAAAAACAGGCTGCGAGCGAAGTGGCGGTCAGTATGGAAAAAATGAGCGCGCTGACCGATCAGAACAACGAGAGCGTGCACATTATCGGCGCCGCCAGCACGCAAATGGCCAACACCGCCAGCGCGCTCAACGCGCTGGTAAAGCATTTTGAGCAATCGCTGTAAATATTCCAAAAAAACAAGGGTATATTCATGTAAGGCATATTCACTATGCTCGATACCAATATACCCTACCATTATTAGAGGCCATCAGATTGACGCACTGAAATAAGCCTATATTTGCTTGAGCACCACTTTTTCTGAATATGGCCAGTTTCTGCACCTAGCCAGATCTGACTTGCAGCACAGGAAACGCCAGTAATGATCGTACACAATCAGCGCAAACGCTACATCCTTACCGCTGTCAGCAGCTACCTGCTGCTCGCGCTGGCGTGGATCTTTCTGTCCGATCAATTGCTGGTGCTGATGGTCGATGCCAGCATGATGGCCTATGTATCAACCATCAAGGGGGTATTTTTTGTACTGGCGACTGCGGCACTTTTCTTTGTTGCACTGAAAAATACCCCAGGCAATCGGCCAGTGCTGGCAGGCGTCTCGTTTCTGGACTCGGTGGTGGATATTTCACCGATCAGGCCGCGCTATCCGGCCTGGATCAATTATCTGTTTGCGATTGCGATGACCAGCGCGATGTTTGCTTTTCATCAGCAGGTGGTGCAAACGCATCACCATGACCCACGGATGATATTTTTCATTTTGCCCATCGTCTTGAGCGCCCTGCTGGGCGGATTGGGGCCGGGACTGACTGCCACGCTGATTTCTGCAGCAGCAGTCGCCATCAGCACACCACCGGATGTAGCAAGTTTTTTCAGCACATCGGCGCTATTGATTCGCTGGGCGTTTCTGATCGTCAATGGCTTGATGGTCAGCCTGCTCAGCGCCTTGCTCCGGCACTCCATCAAACGCGTGCAGATCAATCAACATCTGCTTGAATCGGTCGTTACGGGCACATCTGACGCCATTTTTGTTAAAAACCGACAGGGACAATATCTGCTGGTTAATCGCGCCGCAGCAGCCTATGCCGGAAAAACGCCACAGCAATTGCTGGGCCATACTGATTTTGAGCTGTTTACGTCTGAATCAGCTCGGATGATTATCGATCGCGATCAGGCGGTTATGCAGGCAGGCAAGGTCGAAACCGCGCAGGAGCATGTGCAGCTTCAGGGTGCGGAATCGCTGTACTTTCTGACCACCAAAGGCCCGACCTTTGATCAGGAAGGGCGTATCAACGGGATATTCGGCATTGCGCGCGATGTGAGCGAACAACATAAAAACCATGCCCTGCTGCAAGAGCGGGAAGCCGCGCTCAAGCTGGCCCAGCAGTTGGCTGGCATCGGCAACTGGAGCTGGAATCTGCAGACCGATGAACACATCTGGTCGGATGAAATTTACCGGATTTATGGCCGTCCCCGGCAGCTGGCCCCGCTGATCTACCCGGAAGTCGCGTATTACTTTACGCGGGACAGCTGGCAGAGGCTGGCTGCAGCAGTCACGCAATGCTTGCAGGACGGGCGGGCCTACGAATGCTCCGCCGAGCTGGTGCGGCTAGATAAAACGGCATGCTGGATTACTGCCCGTGGCGAAGCGCAGCGCGACAGCACAGGAAAAATCATCCGGCTGAGTGGTACGGTGCAGGACATTACCGAGCACAAGCTACTGGAAATCCGTCTGCAAAAAAGCCAGCAGCAATTGCAGCTGGTCATTGACGCCACCAGCGATGGCTTTTGGGATTGGGATTACCGCAGTGGCTATATTTTCCACTCGAAGAAATACGATGAGCTGATCGGTCAGAATGCCGCACTGGACACGCATAATCTGGCGTTTTTCCTCGCAAATATCCACGCCGATGACAGAGATTACGCCCGCGCCATGTTTGAACAACACCTGAGCGGCAATGCAGCCAGAATCGAGTTCGATTGCCGCCTCAATACCTCAGCCGAACCCGCCCAGTGGGTGCAGGTGCGCGGTCAGATCGTGCAGCGCGATGAAAACGACAAGCCGCTGCGCATCGTTGGCACGCTCTCAAATATTAGCGATAAAAAACAAACCGAGCTATCGCTCAAACAGCGTGAACGCCAGCTTGAGCGTGTTATTGAAGGCGCTGATCAAGGTTACTGGGACTGGAATCTGCAAACGAATGATTTTCAGGTCAGTGATCGCTATGAAACCATGCTGGGTTACGAGGCCGGAGAAATTGACGTCCGGATTGAAAACTGGCCGGAGCTGGTCCATCCGGAGGACTTTAAGCTGGCCATGATTTCAGTGCAGAGCCATCTGATGGCTCATGCGCCTTTGCACGAAGTGGAAATGCGCTGCAAAACCAAAAATGGCGATTGGCGCTGGGTATTGTCGCGCGGGCGTGTTGTTGAATGGGATCAACACGGACAGCCGCTGATCATGTCGGGAACACACACCGACATTACCGAGCGCAAGCTGCTGGAGCGCGCGCAAAACGAAGCGGCCATCGTCTTTGATAGCAGCTATGAAGGCATTATGCTGGTTGACCCTGATAACAAGATCGTCAAAGTCAACTCGGCCTTTACTCAGATCACCGGTTATGCGGCTGAGGAAGTGATTGGCCAAACGCCCAGGATTCTGTCATCGAACAGAAATGATCCGCAGCTTTACCGCGATCTGTGGGCCTCACTCAATGAACACGACTTCTGGCGTGGCGAAATCTGGAACCGGCGCAAAAATGGCGAAATCTACCCCGAGCTGCTGTCCATTTCGGCCGTTCGTGATGCCTCCGGCCAGATTCAACACTATGTCGGCCTATTTTCCGACATCAGCATGATCAAATCACACGAAGCCGAGCTCGATCGCGTGGCTCACTACGACAAGCTCACCGGTATTGCCAACCGCCTGCTGTTTTCAGACCGGCTGCGGCAAGCCATCCTGCGTTCCAGCCGCAACAATCAGGCCTGTGCAGTGTGCCTGCTTGATCTGGACGGTTTTAAAACGATTAATGATAGGCATGGCCATCAGATCGGCGATCGCCTGCTGATCACCATCACCGAGCGGCTACAGGAAACCTTGCGGGCAGAAGACACCATTGCCCGACTGGGTGGCGATGAGTTTGCACTGGTTTTCTCTGAAATACACAACACAGAAGAATGCACCCAGATTCTGGACCGGGTACTTGAAGCAATTTGTCATCCGGTCAAGCTCGATGGCCTGGTGCTCCATATTTCGGCCAGCATTGGCGTGAGCCTGTTTCCCGACGACAATGCCGACCCGGATACGCTACTGCGCCATGCTGATCAGGCCATGTATCTGGCCAAAGAATCGGGCAAAAACCGCTATCAGCTGTTCGACCCGGAAAGTGATCGCAAGGCCCAACTACACCGGCATCGGCTGGAGCAATTGCAATACGCACTGCAAGAGGGTCAGTTTGAACTGTTTTATCAACCCAAGGTGGACTTGCTCGACAATACCGTTATCGGCGTCGAGGCGCTGATCCGCTGGCAACATCCGGCACAGGGCCTGCTCTCACCAGCAGAATTTTTACCCTATTTGCACGGCAACGAGCTGGAGGCGGCCTTTGGGCTTTGGGTTATCGAGACTGCGCTGGCGCAGGCCTGGCACTGGCAAGAGCAAGGCTGCGCACTCAAAATTAGCGTCAATATCAGCGCCAACCACCTGCTTAAACCGTATTTTTACGAGCAACTCGCTCAGAGCTTTACTCCCTACCCTGAGCTACCCAGATCATTGCTTGAGCTGGAAATTCTGGAGTCGGCAGCGATTGAGGACATGACGCAGGCTGTGGATATTCTGGAGCGTTGTCGCGAGCTGGGCGTGAAAATTGCGCTCGATGATTTTGGCACCGGCTACTCGTCACTGACCTATCTGCGCAAATTACCGATTGATACGCTGAAAATCGATCAGAGCTTTGTTCGTGACATGCTGATCGATAGCGATGACCTTGGGATTGTCGAGAGCGTAATCAAGCTGGCCACCGTTTTTAATCTGGAGGTAATCGCCGAAGGCGTAGAAACCAAAGAACACGGCCACGCCCTGCGCCAGATTGGCTGCCGCTACGCACAAGGCTACGGCATCGCCAAACCCATGCCCTCCAGCCAGATACCCGGCTGGCAAAAATCATGGCTGGCCACAAGCCATTGATTGACACCCTCGGATCACCAGAAACCTGACTGTTGCCACCTTACTTGGCAAAAAATAACAACTTGAGATTACAAGATGAAATTTAAATGAAATCATCAATATAAATTCAAGAAATCAAACCTAGGCCGATATGTAGTTAATTCTGCCGAAAATAATGACATACCATGCTTATTTCTCCTGCCCTGACTACAGGCACCACTCCTGCTTTAAATAAATCAGCCACACCGAACAAAGACCCTGCGCTCAATGTGTTGCCGGGTAATGCCACGCCCAGTAATGCCACCAAGGTCACGCTTCAATCAGGACAAGCAGGCGACTCCTCAGCAGATTTGACCTATTTTGTCCCCAGAAAAACCCTCACTTTTGCCAGCTCTGCGAATGACAATATCAGCCAAGTCATGCTTAACAATATCTGGTCGAGTACGCCCTACTCCGGGGTTTCAGATTTGTTTAAAGGGCTTGGAGGAGCTTTACTTGAGCGCTTTAGCGTGACGCAAGATGCATACCAGCAGACCCTTGCTGAATCCTGGTCTTCTGACGTAAGCGAAAGCGCCAATCTGGAAGGGGTTGATGCGGCCACTGAGCTTAGCGCAACAGAAAATACGATAGGGCTTACGCTGACGACCGTATCAAAAAAGCAAATCGAGATCTTGATCGCCTTCGATAATCAAAACCAGGACAGCGGCAATCGCCTGTCAGTACAGATCAAGACCTCAGCTGAACTGTCGTCGCAAGAGTGCAAAGCGCTGGCTGCCTTGTCAAAAGGCTTCGAGTCCACATTGCAAAGCATAGGGCAAAACTTAACGACTGATCGCCCCTCCCGTCTGTCAACGATTGATGTAGCAGGCTTGCTCGATTTTGACCCACAGGTGCTCTCTGGCATTGATCTCAAAGTAGACGCATCGAATCAATTCGTCGGCCTGCAGGCGCTCACACTCCATGCCGATACAAGCCGCCGCTCATTGACGATGCAGGGCATTGATGGCGAGCTCTCGATTGATGTCGATCTATCCAATGCCAGCATTCGCGGCACTCCAGAGCAGCAAAAGGCTGCAATTGACCGTTATTTAACCCAATTTGATCAGGCAAACGCACGCGCACAAGGCCAGGAGCAACTCATAGGCCAATTTAAAAGTGCATTTGCCCAGCTTCAATCCAATTACCCTGCTGCCGAGATCAATACTGCAACGTCTCGTTCAGCGGCATTTAATATTGCACGTGATCAGTGGCTGAGTGGCTTGGCTGATTTTCAGGCTCATATGGGAGGAGAGTTTTCGAGTGGTGCCATAGATAACGACAAAACCACCGGAAAATTGGATTATCAGATTAGTCAAAAAACCACTCTTGTTGGC
Organism: Chitinibacter sp. FCG-7; assembly: GCF_040047665.1. Classification (NCBI taxonomy): domain Bacteria; kingdom Pseudomonadati; phylum Pseudomonadota; class Betaproteobacteria; order Neisseriales; family Chitinibacteraceae; genus Chitinibacter; species Chitinibacter mangrovi. Next base: position 3,284,951 of record NZ_CP157355.1, on the reverse strand, counting down.
CGGGGAAACAAATTAAGCGCATCACAAGAAGTGGCTAGTGTACTGAGTGCGACGATTATTAAATGCCGCGATGGTGGACCCTATCAAAAAACAGGAAACTACGACATCACCCAGATCAATGACAGAAGCAATGTAAAGACGGACTTCACAATCGCAACCACGCAAAATGGCGTAAGTTATATCGAATTAGCCACCCGCTCCGAAATCATCAAGCAAATGCTGGAGTTTAAAAAAGTGGTCAACCACGAAGTTGAAGAGCAGTTCAAGTTGCCGACTGAATCGAAGTCGACAGATGTTGTGGTCAACAATTCTCGGACAGTAAATTAAGTTGTCTTTCCTTAATGGTAGGGGCTAGCCCGCCATTGGCGGTGTGTGGCCGCTGCCAGTTGTAATACGCCATCAGGTAAACGCCAATATCCAGCCTGGCTTCTTCTGCAGATTCATACCCAGGCTTTGGTATCCATTCTGTTTTAAGACTGCGAAATAACCGCTCCATCGGCGCATTATCCCAACAGCACCCGCGCCGACTCATGCTTTGCTGCATCTGGTAGCGCCATATCCGTTGCCTAAACAACCGGCTGCCATATTGGCTACCCTGATCCGAGTGAAATATCACTCCCAGTGGCTGGCCACGCTGTTGCCAGGCATGATCTAACGCACGGCTGACTAGCTCGGCATCCGGGTGCTCACTAAGCGCCCAGCCCACCACGCAACGGGCAAACAAATCCAGCACCACAGCCAGATAAATCCAGCGATTACCCGCCCAAATATAGGTGATATCGCCACACCAGACCTGATTCGGTTGCTCCGGATTAAACGCCCTCTGCAATAAGTGCGGAATGTCTGGACGTTCATCTTTGTGGACTTTGTAGCGATGCGCGCCTGGCTGTTTGCACTGCAAATCGGCTTCTCGCATGAGCTGGCGCACTTTATATCGGCCAGCCGTAATGCCTTCGACCGCCAGCATCCAGACTAGACTGCGGCTACCTGCCGCATTTCGACTTTGCTTAAACAGATTGCGTACTTTGGCGCGCAACTCGATCCGTTCACGATCAATATGCTGGCGTCGATGCCGGTAATGGTAATAACTGGAACGGCAAATACCGAAGGTGCTGCAGACCATTTCTACGGGTTCATGCTCACTTAATTGGTCTACCAGCGCGTACGATTGAGTTCGTCCGCCATTAAGAGAGCTGTGGCTTTTTTTAACAGGGCTTTCTCCCGTTCCAGCCGATCAATGCGCGCTTCGAGCTCCTGAATGCGACGCTGGTCTGGCGTGAGTGCTCTGGCCTGCGGCGTGATGCCCTGTCTTTCCTGTTTCAGCTGCTTAATCCAGCGACGCAGTATGTTCTCGCCGACGTTCATCGCCTTACTGGCTTGTGACACCGTGTGGCCTTGATCGACGACCAGACTGGCGGCTTCGGCTTTAAATTCCGGGGTAAATGTCCTGCGAACTTTGCTCATGAAACACCTCGTTAATGGTGGCGAGATTACCACCTAAGTTGGTGTCCGAAATCATTGAACCACAACAAGATAACCTGCTTGCGCGCGCCGTGACTAGTGCGGAGTAGCGGCCTGATGTGCACCCGTGCGGCTTGATGTGGTCAGGGTATGTTGACGTTTGATTTGCCGATCTGCAAACCAAACCTCATTAATGGCAATATTGAATAACTCAGCCACACCGGTTTTGCCGCAATACCTTACGAGCTTAGATATTCTGCCGCAGCATCTTTTTCCAGCGGGCGGCTAAACCAGTAGCCTTGGGCATGCTGTACGCCTTGCGCGTGCAGCCATTGTGCTTCAGCTTCGGTTTCCACGCCTTCGGCGACGATTTCCAGCCGCAAAGCGTAGGCCAGATCGACCAGTGCGCGACAAACCTGTTGGGCGGCCTGATTGCCGGCGATATTGTGGATCAGGCTGCGATCAAACTTCAGCTTGGACAAGGACATGCGCGAGAGCTGCGCCAGATTGGAGTAACCGGTACCAAAATCATCCATATGCACCTCGATCCCCGCCTGCGTCAGCGTGCGCAGCGACTGCAAGGAAGGAACCTGCATCAGCGTTGATTCGGTCAGCTCCAGTACAATTTTGTCCTGCAAAAAAAGCGGTAGCCGGTGTATGCGGCGAATCACCGTATCGGCAAAATCCACGCTGGCCAGCTGCAAGGCCGACACATTCACCGCCACAGGCACGACAGCCAAACCCGCGCTAGCCCAGGCCTGCACTTGTGCAATCGCCTCATCCAGCGCCCAATCGCCGATGGCTGCAATAATGCCGGTTTGCTCGGCAAACGGAATAAAATCAACCGGGCTAACTTCACCACGTTGCGGCTGATGCCAGCGGATCAGCGCTTCAAAACCGATCAGGCTGGTATCGCTCAAACAGATCTGCGGCTGGTAAACCAGCCTGAATTCCTGCCGCGCCAGCGCCTGGCGCAATTCGCGCTCCAGCTCCAGTTGCAGAACGGCGTACTTGGCCATGGCTCGCTCAAACACGCTGATCTGCCCTCGCCCGTCGGCCTTGCCCTGATAGAGCGCAATATCGGCGTGCTTTAGCAGCTGCCCTGCGCTCTGACCATCGGCAGGAAACAGTACACGGCCAGCAGTAAAGCTCAGCTGGAAATCAAGCTCTTCAATCTGGATATGGCCACTTAAAAAGCCCAGCAACTGATCATCGACCCGGCTCGCTTCTTCGGTGGGCGCCAGTAAAACAAATTCATCCCCACCCAGACGGAACACCAGCTGATTCAGGCTTTGCAGACGCTGGGCCACCTGCACCAACGCGGCATCGCCAGCGGCATGGCCCAGTGCATCATTAATCCGCTTGAAATGATCCAGATCAATCAGCCACAGGCCAAAGCCAGCCCCGGCCTCAATCCACGCGGCCAGCTGCAATTCCAGATAGGTACGGTTATACAGCTGAGTTAAAGGGTCGTGCCAAGCCAGCCATTGCAGCTGTTCCTGCGCCTGCTTGCGCTCGCTAATGTCACGGGCTATGCCTGCCGTGCCGATCACTCGTCGCCCCTCGCGTACCGGCACCTTGATCAGCTCCATCCAGCGTTTGCCGTCGATCACATGATCAAAAGGGTGTTCTTCGCGTATTGCCTGCCCTGACTGCAGTACCTTGAGATCGTCAGCCTTGTATTGCGCCGCCAGATGCGGCGGCGACAGAAAATAGTCGTCCTTGCCGAGCAAGGTGGCGGGGTCTTTGATTTGCCAGATGTCACAAAAGGCTCGATTGACCACCACAAAACGGCCATCAGCGTCTTTGGCCCAGGCCAGATCAGGAATGCTATCGACCAGCGCCTGATAGCGCTGGCGCAAACGCCGTGCGCGCCAGGCATAAATCAGCAGCAAGGCACAAACGGCGACAGACATTGCCAGCAACCAAAGCATCGCAACCCCTAGTATGACGTGTTGATGAACAGCCTGTTCAGTGTAGCGTGATCAGAGAGCAAATACATTGATCCGCCCGCGCAGTGGGTGAAAAACCACCAGCTTGCGGCCATCAACAAGCGCATAGACAGCAGCGCAAAGCGCTGAACGTTTGTTCGCCAAAAGAATAATCAGACCACAAAATGCTTGATGTAAAAGGAAATACTGCGTTTCAAACGCGGGTTTATTCACATTCTCTGTGGATAAATTGAATGCGCGGCCAGAGCAAAGACACTGCAAGGGATTGCGGAGCATGCCGATCAGCACGACAAAAATAAAATTAAAGTTATAAAGTTAAAATTTATTAGTATTAAATGAAATATAAATTCCATGACATGATTCACCTCGCCAACCCAAACACAAGGACAGGGAATCATGAAACTCAAGCACACCCTTACAGCAATCACCCTCGCCATCGCCAGCGGCACCAGTCTGGCCGCCAGCATCGAGCTACTGAATGTGTCTTACGATCCAACGCGTGAGCTGTATCAGGAATATAACAAAGCTTTTGCCAAACACTGGAAAGCCAAAACGGGTGACGATGTAACGATTCGCCAGTCTCACGGCGGCTCGGGCAAGCAAGGCCGCGCGGTCATCGACGGACTGGAAGCCGATGTAGTGACCCTTGCCCTCGCCTACGACATTGACGAGCTGGCTGAAAAAGGCAAATTGCTCGGCCCGGACTGGCAGAAAAAATTGCCAAACAATGCCAGCCCTTACACCTCGACCATTGTTTTTTTGGTTCGCAAAGGCAACCCGAAAAAGGTTAAAGACTGGAATGACCTGATTCGCGACGACATCAAGGTGATCACCCCTAATCCGAAAACCTCGGGCGGTGCGCGCTGGAACTATCTGGCGGCCTGGGCCTACGCCCTCAAGCAGCCAGGCGGCAACGACGCCAAAGCGCGTGATTTTGTGCAAAAGCTGTTTAAAAACGTACCGATTCTGGACACCGGTGCACGCGGCTCGCTGGTGACATTCACACAGCGCGGCCAGGGTGATGTGTTCCTGTCGTGGGAAAATGAAGCCGTGCTGGCGATCAAGGAGCTGGGCCCGGATAAATTCGACATTGTGGCGCCTAGCTTGTCGATTCTGGCCGAGCCACCGGTGGCGATTGTCGATAAAGTAGTCGACAAAAAAGGCACGCGCAAAGTGGCGACCGAATACCTGAACTATCTGTACTCCAAAGAAGGTCAGGAAATTGCCGCACAAAACTACTACCGTCCGCAGGATAAAGCCGTGCTGGCCAAGTACGCCAAGCAGTTTCCGAACGTGAAACTGTTCGACATCGACGATGTGTTCGGTGGCTGGGCCAAGGCGCAGAAAACTCACTTTAGCGACGGCGGCGTGTTCGACCAGATCTACAGCGCAGGCAAATAAGGCCACCGCGCCCGCCCGGCAGCAGCCGGGCACACACCACCGGGTATATGTCTGCAGCCAATATTTCAAAATAGCTACAGACATATACCCCATAGGTAATTCTGTGTAGGCCTGTTGGCAAACCACGCCATCGCAGGCCATGCCCGGGACAGAAATACATTCCATGCGAAGGATTGCGCCATGAACTGGCCACAAATACAAGCAAGCGAGCGCTTGCCGGTGCCGCCCGAAATTGCCCGCGACTGGCCAGAAAGCCTGTTTCAGGTCGATTCGCTGCGCGGCATTCTGGTCAAGGCACTGGGCTCGACGCTAGCGTCAGCGTTTCAGCCGATTTTTGACCGCCACAATCACCACTTTGCCGATGAAGCCTTGCTGCGCGCCTCAGTGCGCGATAAAGCCATTTCGCCGCCACAAGCTTTTGCCTCGGCACGACAAGGCAACAAGCTGGTCGCATTTGACCGCCTATGCCGCACCCTGCATGTGATGAATTACAGCAGCTATGCCCAATCGAACCGGCTGCTGTTTTTAAATGTTCACCCTGAATTGCTGGTCGAGATCAGCGATCATGGCGCGTATTTCGAGCATATTTTAAGTAGTCTGGGCTTTGGCCCCAATCAGGTGGTGCTTGAGTTACTGGAAAACGAAGCCGTCGCCGTCGATGCCAGCGCGATCAGCCGCGCAGTCAAAAACTATCGCGCCAAAGGCTACCGGATTGCGCTGGATGATTTTGGTCACGGCATGGCCAATCTGGACCGGCTCTGGCTGCTTGAGCCCGATTTCGTCAAGCTTGACCGCCATATTCTGGCGCTGGCCGCCCAGCAGGACAAAGCCCGGCAAGGCTACGCCAAGCTGGTGTCGCTGTTGCACGACGCAGGCAGCCAGGTGATTGCCGAAGGCGTCGAAACGCAAACCGAGAAAAACATTGCACTGGATAGTGGCGTGGACGGCCTGCAAGGCTTTTTCCTGGCCCGACCTAATTACCGCCCACTCTAAACACAACAGGCTTTAGATAGAGAACACCTTATGGCGACCATTGAAAGCTGGCTGAGCGCCGGAAAACGCATCCTGATTGCCCCGGGCTGGAATAATTCGCCCGCAGACCACTGGCAATCCATCTGGCAGCAGCAATACCCGCAAATCGAGCGCATTGAGCAAAACGACTGGCAGCATCCTAAAGCCGCCGACTGGGTGCGCAGCTTTGAGCAGAAAATTTCTGAGGGCGACGCACCGACGATCATTGTCGCGCACAGCCTGGCTTGCGCCACGCTGGCTCACTGGGCGGCACTATTTGGCCGCAACAGAGCCGTACAAGGCGTTTTGCTCGTTGCCCCTGCCGATGTAATGCGACCCGAAGCGCCCGACGAATTTCAAGGCTTTATGCCGCTACCGTCGATTGCCCTGCCGTTTACCAGCTGGGTGATCGCCAGCGATAACGACCCGAGCTGCAGCGTGGATCGCGCCGTGCAATTGAGCCAGATCTGGCGCAGCAAGCTGCACTGGATAGAAAACGGCGGCCACATCAATGTCGAATCAGGGCACGGCGAATGGCCTGAGGGCTTGCAGCTGCTGGCGCAGCTGATCAGCAAAATCCATGAGCAGGAACTGCTGATCAATCTCGATTTCGCCCACTAAAACCGCAGCTTGCCTAGTGGCACACGCGGCTTGACTCATCTGTGCACAGCCATCCCGGCCGGGTGGCTGGCACATTCAAACTGCCCGCACGACCATACTCCCACACGCCGACAGCATCGCGCGCGATAGCCTCAATCGAGCGCAGAACCAAGCCTTGCCATCCTTTGCATATTCTTTTTTATTATTTTGAATATAAACATAAGTTCTTTTGTTTATTTAAATTGGCCGCGCATAATCGCGGCAGATTTAAACGCAGCACTTACAAAAGATTGCGCTGCGGTTCAGCTGCGGCTTCTGCGACACGAAGCCAGCACGCCGATCCAGACCAGAACGACATCGACCAAGGGGGAGCACCGTGAACGCACTGCTGAATATGCCTGATGCCTTGACGGCCGAATCACGCCTCACACCGGCAGCCAACGCCGATGGCAGCCACGACAAACACTGGGGCTTGAGCGAGGTCGTCAACGGCTTGCGCCAATCGCGCGAGCACACCAAAAAGATCCGCTATCAGGGCCGCGTGCGCGAACTGCCCTCACGCGAAATCATGCAGCAGATTCTGGATGGCCTTGCCGCTGCGCTTTTTCCCACCCATTACGGCCGACCGGATTTGAACGATGAAAGTATCGATCATTTTGTCGGCAGCACGCTGCACGCCTGCCTGACGCAGCTGGCCGAACAAGTCCGCCGCAGCCTGCTATTTAGCGCCGAGCGCAGCGCCGCGTTTGATCACAATCTGAAACAGATCGCCGATGAAGTCACGCGCAGCTTTGCCAGCCAGTTACCGGATATTCGCGCTTTTCTGGTGGGCGATCTCAACGCCGCGCAGCAGGGCGATCCGGCTGCCAACAGCATTTCCGAAATCCTGCTGTGCTATCCGGGCTTTCGCGCAGTATTGAGCTATCGGCTGGCGCACACGCTGTATTTGCTCGGCGCGCCCTTTCTGGCGCGGATTATTTCCAATCTGGCCTACGCCAGCACCGGCATTGATATTCACCCCGGCGCGCGGATTGGTGCCGAGTTCTTTATCGACCATGGCAGCGGCGTTGTGATTGGTGAAACCAGCATTATCGGCGAGCGCGTGCGGATTTATCAGGCCGTCACGCTAGGCTCAAAAAGCTTTCCCACCGATGAAAACGGCAATCTGGTCAAAGGCAATGCTCGCCACCCGATTGTGGAAGACGATGTGGTGATTTATGCCGGCGCGACGATTTTGGGCCGTATCACGATTGGCAAAGGCTCGGTGATTGGCGGCAATGTTTGGCTCACGCAATCGGTACCGGCCAACAGCCATATCTCGCAAGCCAGCAATCGAAATAGCTAGCGCCATGCTGACCAACACACAGATGCATTTTATTCATTTCTCTATTCATTTCTCACTTGCTCAAAGGAGCACTAAGCCATGACCACCGAACAACAAACGGCATTAGGCGACGTAGCCGCACGGCAGCTAGCCATTGCGACCCGCACCGTACCGCAGCTCACCTCGATCACACCGCGCTGGTTGACGCATTTACTCAACTGGGTGCCCGTTGAGGCCGGTATTTACCGCGTCAATAAAGTGAAAGACGCCAGCAGCGTTGAAGTCGATTGTTCTGCACGCGACGAGCGCGTATTGCCCAATACTTTTGTGGATTACATCGAAAACCCACGTGAATATCTGTTATCGGCCGTCAATACCGTGCTCGATGTGCATACCCGCGTATCTGATTTGTATAGCAAGCCGTACAACCAGATTAGCGAGCAGTTGCGCCTGACCATCGAAACAGTCAAAGAGCGTCAAGAAAGCGAGCTGATCAATAATAAAGAATATGGCCTGTTGCACAGCATCGCGCCGAGCCAGCGCATCAAAACGCGCACCGGCGCGCCAACGCCAGATGATCTGGACGAGCTAATTTCCAAAGTGTGGAAAGAACCGGGCTTCTTCCTCTTGCACCCATTGGCAATCGCCGCCTTTGGCCGTGAATGCACGCGCCGTGGGGTACCCCCACCCACTGTATCGCTGTTTGGCTCACAGTTCCTGACTTGGCGCGGTATACCCCTGTTCCCTTCAGACAAACTGCCAATCGAAAACGGCAAATCGAAGATCTTGCTGATTCGCACCGGTGAAAGCCGTCAGGGCGTCGTGGGTCTGTATCAGCCGGATCTGCCAGGTCAGCAAAGCCCGGGCTTGTCGGTGCGCTTTATGGGCATTAACCACAAAGCCATCGCCTCATACCTGGTATCGCTATATTGCTCATTGGCCGTGCTGACCGACGACGCGATTGCGGTGCTCGAAGACGTAGAAATCGGTAAATACCATGAGTACAAGTGAGCTTCTTCCACCCAGCGTGGGCGATCTCAGTGATGTCGGCAATCTGACGCCTTGGCTGGAGCAACTGGCCAATGAGCTGTTCAGCGCTGTGCCGGGGCAAAGCGTGGGGATCAATCAACTGGGCAGTCTGCCACAGGGTGATCGCGCAGGCTTTAATCCAGCCATCGCCTCGGCCACGCCAGCGATTCCGACGCCACCACCACTGAGTGTGCCTGAGCAACGGCTCGATAGCCCGTACAGCAGTGATGCCTTGAATTTGCACGCAAAACAATCGAGCTTGCACAGCAGTGGCGTTAATCCAGCTGATTTCGGCTTGCCCGATGAAGCCCAGCTGCGCCAATTATTGGCACCGCGTTTAAGCACGAGCCCGATTGATTCAACATTGCAGGCCCAGCCGCAAGCTGCGGTGCCGAGCAGCTTCGGCTCGAGTTTTTACTTCCTCGATTACGCCCAGCCTACCAGCCCAGCGGGCATTCAAGTGCCCGGTTTGCATGCGGATCCGTTTCAAGCGGGTCACGGCCAGTCGCAGCAAGGCTTATCCAGTATTGCTCGCCCACCGTTTGACCCGCATCTATTGCGCAAGGATTTTCCAATCTTGCGTGAGCGGGTGAGCGGCGGCAAGCAACTGATCTGGCTCGATAACGCGGCGACAACGCAAAAGCCGCAGGCAGTCATTGATCGGATTAGCTACTTCTACGAGCACGAAAACTCAAACATTCACCGCGCAGCGCACGAGCTGGCTGCGCGCTCGACCGATGCGTATGAAGGCGCGCGCGAATCTGCGCGCAGCTTTTTAAATGCCCGTTCGACGAATGAAATCGTGTTTGTGCGTGGCACGACCGAAGCGATTAATCTGGTCGCCAAATCGTGGGGCGAAGCCAATATCGGCAAGGGCGATGAGATCATCATCAGCTGGCTAGAGCATCACGCCAATATCGTGCCATGGCAGCAACTCGTTGCTAAAACTGGGGCGGTATTGCGGGTGATTCCGGTCAATGACAACGGTGAATTGTTGCTCGACGAATACGCCAAACTGCTCAGCCCTCGCACTAAGCTGGTGTCATTTACCCAGGTATCGAATGCCTTGGGCACGATTACACCCGCCAAGCGGATTATCGAGCTGGCACATAGCGTTGGCGCGAAAGTGTTGCTCGATGGCGCGCAATCAGTGTCACATCTGCGTGCTGATGTACAGGCACTTGATTGCGACTGGTTTGTGTTTTCGGGTCACAAAGTTTTCGGGCCGACCGGCATTGGCGTGCTCTACGGCAAAGAAGCCTTGCTGAACGAAACGCCACCATGGCAAGGCGGCGGCAACATGATTGAAGACGTGACGTTTGAGAACACGCGTTTTCATGCTGCGCCGTTCCGCTTTGAAGCAGGCACCGGCAATATTGCCGATGCGGTCGGTCTGGGTGCTGCGCTCGATTACGTGCAGCGCATCGGCATAGCCAATATCGAAGCCTACGAGCATCAGCTCTTGGTCTATGGCACGCGCTTGCTCAAAGATATTCCGGGCTTGCGTTTGATTGGTACGGCGGCTGAAAAAGCGGGTGTGTTGTCGTTTGTGCTCGATGGCTTTGAGACGATCAAGGTTGGCGCATTGCTGAACAAGGAAGGCATTGCGGTGCGCTCGGGCCATCATTGCGCGCAACCGATCTTGCGCCGTTTCGGATTGGAAGCGACCGTGCGTCCATCGCTGGCGTTTTACAACACTTGCAGCGATCTGGATGCGCTGGCCGCAGCGATTTTGAAAATCAAAAGCGGCAAAAACGCACTCTAAAATCACGTCCTCCGCGCCAGCGGAGGGCGTTTTTCATGGAGCATGAAGATGAGCATGCAACAAGGTCCGGCAGCCACTGACTTTGATGGCTGTTATGCCCCACTGACCAATCGGCAGATCAACGCATTAAAAAATCACTTGGATCGCGAGTCCTTTACCCCGCAAGATGTAGCGGCAATCAGCTACCGGCATCTGCTGCATATCCCGGGTCTGGGAGAAAAAAGCCTGCAATTGATCCGCAGCTGGCTGCAACAATACGGCCTGGATGTACATATCCCCGCCAGCAAAGAGCACAAAATCTCGCGCAGCGATAAACAGCTGGCAAAAGCCAAAGAAATACTAAATAAATACGGATACGCGCTGCTGGCGCCGGAAGAACAGCAGCATCACTAGCAACAAACAGGGCGATAACAAGAACAACAACACTGCCTTAGCCGATTTTAAAACCAGAGGTATATCTATGAAAATCAATCTAACTCTTGCCTTGATCGGCATACTACTTAGCGGTATATCACACGGCAAAGCTTTGACCGTGTGCACTGAAGCCAGCCCCGATGGTTTTGACGTGGTGCAATACAATTCACTGACCAATACCAACGCGGCGGCCGACACCATTTTCAACCGGCTGCTTGAATACGATGCCAGCAGCGGCAAGCTGGTACCCAGCTTGGCGCAACAATGGCAAGTGAGCGCAGATGGCCTGCAATACACTTTCAAGCTGCGAGCAAAGGTGGCGTTTCAACGCACCGATTATTTCCAGCCTACCCGGGCGCTGAATGCCGACGATGTTATTTTCAGCTTCCAGCGCATGCTCGACCCCAATCACCCCTGGCATGCCAGCGCCCCCAACGGCTACCCGCACGCCCAATCATTTGGGCTAGGCAAGCTGGTTAAAGACATCCGCAGAATCGACGATTTAACCGTGCAATTTACTTTGCAGCAGGCCGACGCCACTTTCTTGCCATTGCTGAGCATGGGGTTTGCATCGATTTACTCAGCGCAATACGCCGCCCAGCTACTGGCCACAAATCAGCAAAATGCATTCACCAGCAAACCGATTGGCACCGGCCCATTTGCATTGCGCAGCTTTCAGAAAGACGCCGTAATCCGCTTTGATGCCCACCCACAGTATTTTGGCGGCAAGCCCAAATCGGATAAATTAATCTACGCCATCACCCCGGATCCAGTGGTGCGGGTGCAAAAAGTCAAAGCAGGCGAATGCCAGATTGCGCTCGGCCCCAAACCACAGGAAATCACCGCCGCACAGCAGGATAAAAACCTCAAAGTACTGAGCACACCGATGTTTGCCACCGCTTTTGTCGCACTCAATACGCAGCACAAACCGCTCGATCAAGTCGAAGTGCGGCAAGCGCTCAAACTCGCTTTCGACCAGAAAACCTATCTAAATCAAGTTTTCCAGGGTACCGCTACCGCGGCCAATAGCCCGCTGCCACCTGCAACGTGGAGCTATCTGGGCGACAAGGACACCAGCTACAACCCGGGCAAAGCCAAAGCGCTGCTGGCCAAAGCAGGCTTTCCCAATGGCTTTGACACCACAATCTGGATTCGTCCGGCTGGCAGCACACTGAACCCGAATCCACGGCTGGGTGGCGAATTGCTGCAAGCCGATCTAGCCAAAATCGGCGTTCGTGCTGAGCTGAAAACCATAGAATGGGGCGAGCTGATCAAACGCGCCAAAGCGGGCGAGCATGATATTTTGTTTATGGGCTGGAGCGGTGACAATGGCGACCCGGATAATTTCCTGACGCCGCAATTTGCCTGCGCTTCGCTTGAATCGGGACTCAATTTCGCCCGTTACTGCCAGCCGCAGCTCGATGCTCTGATCAAGAAAGGCCGCACCACAGCCAATATCAGCGAGCGCAGCAAGCAATATCAGGCCGCGCAAAAAATCATCGCGCAGCAAGCATTATGGATACCGCTGGCGCACCCGCTGATTTCGGTGATTACCACGCCCAAAGTCACAGGCTATATCGTCAATCCCTTCGGGCGGCAAAACTGGCTGAACGTGCGCAGCCAATAAGCAACCGAGCCAGCACCAGCGCGCTGATAGCCCCATGGCAGGGTTTGCATGAGGGCTAGTTGAGCGCGCTGTTTTCTTTGAGTGCTTGCGCCATAAAATCGACGAAGGCGCGGATTTTGGCCGAACCATGCCGTCCTTCGCGATGAACGATGTGAATCGGCAATGGTTTGGCTTCAAACTCACCCAGCACCGTCTTTAATTCGCCACGCTGCAAATACTCCGCCACCTGATACGACATCAGCCGCGTAATCCCCGCACCATGGCGCACCGCCGAAATTGCACCATCATTGCTGGTCACGGTAATGCGGGGTTTGATGCGCACGGCTTTGCTGTGCTCATCGTCGCCAAACTTCCACTCAATCGTCGGACTAATGCCGCTGGCGGCAACGATCTGGTGCTTGAGCAAATCTTGCGGCGTTTGCGGGATGCCATATTGCGCCAGATAGTCGGGCGAGGCGCACAGCACGCGGCGCACCTGCCCTACCCGTATTGCCCGCATGGTGCTATCGGGCAAGGCGCCGATGCGGATACCCACGTCCACGCCTTCTTCCAGCATATTCACCACCCGGTCGAGAAACATCGCCGATACATCGACATCCGGGTAGCGTTGCAAAAATTTCACCACCTGCGGCATGACATACAGCTGGCCAAATAACACCGGCGCGGTGATGGTGAGATGCCCGCGCGGCTCGGCGTTAATCCCGGCGGCCACTTCGTCGGCTTCCTGTACCTCGGCCAGAATGCGCCGTGCATCGTCCAGATAGCGCTGCCCTGCATCAGTCACGCGCACATAGCGCGTGGTACGGTTCAGTAACTTCACGCCCAATGCTTCTTCCAGCGCGGCCACGGCGCGCGTCACCGCTGGCGGCGACATCGCCAGCTTGCGCGCCGCAGCGGCAAAGCTCTCCGTTTCCGCTACCGCCACATACACGCTCATCTGATGAAATCGATCCATAGTTTATTCCATTTTTAGCAACAATCTATTGTCTGGCATATAGATTCTTCTTTCAAGTGGAGATCGGCACAATGCACTCATTCGCTCAATACCGAGCGAAACAACTTAACCCAACGAAGGAAAACACCATGAGCCGCATTAACGTCATCACTACTGAAACTGCCACCGCCGAACAACAAGCCTTGTTTGACGCGATCCACGCCCAGCTCGGTATCGTACCGAATTTCTTGAAAGTGTTTGCCAACTCGCCCGCCGCACTGCGCGCCTTCCTCGGCCTGCACGGTATTGCCAAAGAAGGCAGCTTGGATCTGCAAACCCGCGAGCGCATCGCCCTAGCGCTGGCGCAGCAAAACTCCTGCGAATACTGCTTGTCGGCGCATACCGCGATTGGTAAAGGCGCAGGCCTGAATGGCGATGAAATCGCCGCCAACCGCGCCGGTAGCAGCCAAGACGCCAAAGCCGCCATCGCCGTAAAACTGGCGCGCTCGCTGGCCGAACACAAAGGCGAAATCACCACCGCCGAGCTAATCGAAGCGCGCAACGCCGGTTTTAGCGATGCCGACATCGTCGAGATCATCACGCATGTCGGCATGAATTTGCTGACCAATATCCTGGGCAAAGCCAGCCGCGTGGAAATCGACTTCCCGAAAGTGACTTTGGCTTAAAAGTTTGCTGCACCCCGTGGTACCCACACTCACTACTTCATATTGAAAAGGAATATCCCATGTTGAACCTTCGCAAAACCCTGATCGCCGCTACTTTGATGTCGGGCTTCGCCTTCCTTGCCGCCGTGCCAAGCACCGCCATGGCCTACGACGAAAACTCAACCGCCGCGATCAATGTCGATGAACAAGGCGTTGGCTTAAAAGGTTTTGACCCGGTAGCGTACTTCACCGTAAAAGCGCCGACTTTGGGTAATGCGGCCTACAGCGCCAGCTATGACGGTGTGACTTACCACTTTGCTTCGAAAGCCAACCGCGACAAATTTACTGCTAACCCAGCTCGTTTTGCGCCGCAATTCGGTGGCTTCTGCGCAATGGGTGTGGCGCTGGATAAAAAGCTCGATGGTGATCCGCAAGCGTGGAAAGTAGTCGATGGCAAGCTGTACCTGAACGTGAATAAAGAAGTTCAGAAAAAATGGCTGGAAGACGTAGCGGGCAATCTGAAGAAAGCCAATATGGAATGGCCAAGCATCAAAGATAAAGCGCCGAAAGATTTGTAATAGCCTCTTGGGTATATCGCTAGTGATTCGATACTAATTGTTGTAGAGCGATATACCCATCAAATTTTAATGTATTGGGCCGTGCCGTAGCAGAGCGTGCTTGGCCACGATCAAGGAAGCAACAATGGCAACCATTACCATGTACAGCACCCGCACTTGCCCATTTTGCGTGCAAGCCGAAAACCTGCTGGCGCGCAAAGGTCTGGCGGTGAACAAGATTCTGGTCGATCAAAACCCGGATGAATTTGCCACGATGATCGCGCGCAGCGCGCGCCGCTCGGTGCCGCAGATTTTTATTGGCGAGCGTCATGTAGGCGGTTTTACCGATTTGCTCGCGCTGGAGCAAGCCGGCCAGTTGCCACAGTGGCTGGCTGATGCGGAGGATTAAAGCATGTGCGAGCAGCCGACGGCCTTTGGCATTCATAAATTGATTTCGGCGTATGCAATGGCCGAAACGGTCGAGCGTTTACGCGCTGCGATCATCAGTAAAGGGGTAACGCTATTTACCCAGATTGATCACCAAGCGCTGGCGCACAGCCAGCAATTGGAATTACCGCCAACGCAATTGCTGATTTTTGGTCATCCCAAACTAGGCACCGTGCTGATGAATTCAGCCATCAGCACCGGCCTGGATTTACCGCTGAAAGTATTGGTGACGCAAGCGTGTGATGATCAGGTCTGGGTCTACTTTAATCAGCCCGATTATCTGCAATTGCGGCATGGCTTGGCAGCGGAATTGCTCGTCCCAGTGCAGGCGCTGCAGCAGGCACTGGCCGACAGCATTAACGCGATTTAAACCCTAGGAGTACACCATGGATAGCAAACATCTGATTCTTGCCAGCGCGATGACCGCCGTACTCGCACTGGCAGCCCAACCGAGCTTGGCAGCCGATCCAAGCAAAGAAAAGTGCTTTGGTGTGGCCAAAGCGGGTGGTAACGACTGCGCGGCCAACGGGCATTCGTGCGCGGGCATGGCCAAAGCCGACCGCGATGGCAAAGAGTGGAAACTGGTCGCCAAGGGTACTTGCCTGAATTTGCAAGGCTCACTTAGCCCACGCTAGTTTTTCCAATTGCTATTGATCTTCATCTCCGTTCTTGCCCCTTTGCTGACCCGAAGGGGATTTTTTTGTCCGGTTAGTCAGAATATTGGTCGATGACCGACTAATCTGTAAAACGCCATTAGGAAACCACCATGTTAGCTAAGTCACTCTTATCCCGCCTTGCGGCGGCCAATCTGTTCAACCCGATCGCACCACTGACCGATCTCTTGCTGCGCCTATACATCGCGAAAATCTTTTTTATGTCGGGCCTCACCAAATTCGCCGATTGGGAAACCACGGTGATGCTGTTTACCGACGAATACCGAGTGCCGCTGCTCTCGCCCCAGCTTGCCGCCTTCGGCGGTACGGTGGGCGAGCTGGTCTTGCCGGTGTTGCTGGTATTGGGCGTGTTCACCCGCTTCTCGGCACTTGGGCTGTTTGTACTTAATCTGGTTGCAGTGGCTTCCTACTACCATGTGCTCAAAGATATTCCGCCCGCACTGCAGGACCATCTGGAATGGGGCTTGATGTTGCTGGTGCTGATTGCCATCCCTGTGCAGCGCTGGGCGCTGGATCGTCTGTGGTTTCGCCCATCTCAAACTAACTAAACAGATTTAAAAGGAGCGGTAATGAAAAATTTCTGGCAGGCTTTTTTGTATAGTGTTTTGCTCTGTACCAGTGCCATTGCCGCCCCGACGCTACAGGGACGCGACGTCATCAGTGCCAAAAGCATCAATCTGGCGCAGCTGCGCGGCAAAGATCAAACCGTGCTGCTGGTGTTTTTTAAAGCTGGCTGCAATACCTGCGTGTACAACTTCAAGCTGATCCGCGAGTTTTACAAAGCCAATAAAACCAGCCGCTTTAATGTGATTGGCGTCGGGCTCGATAGTAAACCCGAGCTATTTCGCAGCTATGCCGAGCTGGTGCGCGCCACCACACCCAAGGATGAGCAATTTCCACTACTGTGGCGGTTTGACGGCGCACAGCAGGATAACTTTGGCGAGATGAATAGCGATTCCACTGTATTCGTGATCGGCAAAACCGGCGAAATCACCCTCAAACGCGAAGGCATAATCCAGGATGCCGACTGGGACGACATCTGGACGGCACTGCAAAATCAATAGGCACAATGGCAATGCAGTGAATGGGCGAGCGGCAATTCTAGCCAGCAGCATAATTGGCATGGGTATATACGCAAAAGCCAATGCCATATTGCATTACACGGCAATACTACCTAGGGCATTTGCGACATAGTCAAAAGCAGCTAAGCAGCGGGGGTACTGATGCACTTGCCGTGCGACTAGAGCACGGGCGCGGCTTGCAGTTGCTCCCAAGTCTGGATCATCAGCTTTTTCCCCAAGCCCCAGCGATACCCACCCAGCGCCCCGCTTTGCTGGATCACCCGATGACAGGGAATCAGCAGTGCCACCGGATTGGCACCAATGGCATTGCCCACCGCCCGCGCCGCGCTGGGCCGCCCCACGTACCGCTGCGATCTGCCCGTAGCTCGTCAACGCCGCGGGCGGGATATTGAGTAAAGCACGCCACACCGCCAGCTGAAAATTAGTGCCAGCCACATGCAGCGACACCGGTCCCGCCGCGGCGGCGTCTGCCGAGCCAAACATTGCGGCCACTGCGGGCGCTGTGGCGGCCGGGTTTTCGCGTATGCTGCTCAGCGGCCAAGCTTGCTGCAGCTCGGCCAGCAAAGTGGCGGGGGAATGAAAATCCAGCAGCTCGGCACGGCACACCCCGCGCGGGGTTTGCGCCAGCCACAGCGGCCCCACCGGCGTGGGGTGCAGGCCATATTCGATCATCAGCCCCGCGCCGCGGCTTTTGTATTCGCCGGGCGTCACCGCGGCCAGCTGCACAAAATGATCATGCAGGCGCGAGCCGCCACTGAGCCCCAGCGCATGCGCCGTCTCCAGCACCGAGGCCGATTGATCGAGCAGCGCTTTGCCCCGCTCCAGCGTCAGCGCCTGTAAAAACCGCTTGGGCGTGGTGCCGGCCCAGCGGCAAAACAAGCGCTGAAAATGAAACGGGCTCAGGTGCACCGCGCTAGCTACGGCGGCGAGGCTAGGCTGCTCGTGCGCATGCGCGGCTAAATACTGCATGGCCTGCGCCACGCGCTGGAAATCCGACATTTGCTCCCCCTTACACCCGCTGAATCGACACACCACCATCCACCAGCATGGCCGTGCCGGTGGTAAAGCTTGCCTCATCCGAGGCCAAATACAAAGCCGAACGGGCAATTTCGGTACCGGCGTAGCCATGCGTTTGAGCGCATGCAGCTGCTGCACCAGCGCGATGGCTTCAGGCGTATTGGCAAATTCGCGCCCAGCCGGCGTATCGGTGCCGCCGGGGAGTAGCGCATTCACCCGAATCTGCTGCGCGCCATATTCGCTGGCCAAGACTTGCGTCAGGCCAATCAGCCCGGCTTTGCTGGCAGCATAGGCGGCCATGCCCGGCATACCGGCGGTGTGGCCAACAAAAGTGGAAGTAAAAATCAGCGAACCGCCCTGCCGCGCCGCCATCGCTGGCAGCTGATGTTTGGCGGCCAGAAAGGCGCTGGTGAGATTGGTGGTCAGCACCTGATTCCAATCGGCCAGGCTTAGCTGCGATACCGGGCCCATTTCACCCAAGATACCGGCATTGTTAAAAGCAATATCCAGCCCGCCATATTCATCCACCGCGCGCGCCACCAGCGCCTGCGCAAAAGCTTCATCCCCCACATCGCCCGTCAGCGCGCTCGCCCGGCCACCTGCCGCCTGAATCTGCGCCACCAAATCTTGCAAGGCCGCACCCCGCCGCGCCGCCACCACTACCGCCGCCCCTTCGTGGGCAAACAGCTCGTACCGTGGCATAGCCAATGCCGCTACTCGCCCCGGTGATGATCGCCACTTTATTTGCTAAACGCCCCATTGTGCTTCCCCTGATCAGATGATGCTCGGGCTCATGCCCAAGCTGGCTTCATCCTACGGCGCAGCACTCGCTGCGCCGACCCGAATCTTGCGCAATTGCGATGTAATGGTTTGGGGCATGATCACTGGCAACAGCCATATGGGGTATATGGCTAAAGTCATTACTGAATAACAGCTAGGCTGCTATACCCCTAGGGTAATAAATTAGCAAAACGCAGGATCGCCTGTGCAATCCAACTGAAATGACGCTGATCTTTCTCAAGCTGTATGATTGGTGTTTTATTCAAAACGCATTCCATCTGCCATCGCAGCGCAATGCGGCTGCGTGAGTCGGATGATTTGAGTATTTCCGGATCTGATGTCTGCGCCCACGCGCGCTCGGCCTTATCCTCTGAATTGGGAGCACATCCGCTTGCATAGCAAATTACGTCGTCGACTATGGCTGGCCTGCGCCTGCGCAGTTTTACTAATACTAGCGTTACTGCTCTTGGCGCAGCGCCATGAGCTCAAAGCGCAGCAGCAAGTCGAGCTCAGCTTTCGCCACCAGCAAAACCAGCTCGCTGGCACATTATTATTGCCAGCAGGCAGCGGGCCTTTTCCGGTGGTGCTGCTGGTGCATGGCGATGGGCCGCAAACCCGCGGGCTAGACCGCTACACGCAGATCATCAACGCGTTTTTGGCGGCGGGAATCGCGTGTTTTAGCTGGGATAAACCAGGCACCGGCCAATCCACTGGCGATTGGCTACAGCAATCGATGGCCGATCGAGCGCAAGAAACGCAGGCCGCCATGCAGATGTTGGCCCAGCGCAAAGACATTCAGCCGCACCACATTGGCGTGCTGGGGTTTTCCCAAGCCGGCTGGGTCTTGCCCATCGTCGGCACGCAGCAACCTGCCCCCGCCTATCTGATCACCGTTGGCGCGGCGCTCGACTGGCAGGCGCAGGGGGCGTATTTCACCCAGCAACGCCTGCGCCGCGCGGGCCTTAGCGCGCCGGCCATGGCGCAAGCGCTGCAATGGCAACACGCCGCGCCCCAACCCTCGCTCTCGCTCAGCTTTGCCGACTATCGCCAGCAATATCAGGCCTACCTCGCCCAACACCCCGCTCCTGTTGGGGCAAATACCGAGCCACTGAGCGCCGCGCGCTATCATTTCATCGCGCTCAATATCAATGCCAACAGCAGCCAGCAGTTGGCCAGCCTGCAAACGCCATTACTCGCGATTTGGGGTCAAGACGATTTGAATGTGGATGCCAAAGCAAACGCGCAGGCCTTTGCCGCCCTACTCAATACCAAAGCCCATCCACAGCATCGAGTCGCCATCATACCGCAGGCCGATCACACCATGCTGGATTCGGCCACCTACAGCATGCAATTACCCAGCGAGTGGACTTGGTGGATGACGCTGCGCTATTTCATCGCCGCCGAAGATGCCTTCGCCCCGGAGTTTTTACCCCAGATTGTAGAGTGGGCTAAGCAGCATTCGGACTAATCGGTTAGAGTTGGCGGCAGGGTCAGCCTTGTAGGGTGTGCCGAGCGTACGCGGGACCGCATAATGGTGCGCATCGCTTCGCGTTTCAAACCCTACGACAGCTTTCTGCATTGGGCCATATACCGCTCCCATCTTTCAACTCCCACCGAGTTCGCCATGTCACAAGCCCTACACCTGATCGCCATCTCCGGCAGCTTGCGCGCTGCGTCGTGTAATACGGCTTTGCTGCGCGCGGTGCAGGCGTTAGCACCGCACGAGATTCAGGTCACGCTGTTTGAGCACCTTGCCCAAGTGTCGCCGTTTAATCCCGATCTCGACCTCGAAACCGTGCCGCTGTTGGCGGACTTACGCGACCAGATTATCGCTGCCGATGGTGTGCTGATCGCCAGCCCCGAGTACGCGCATGGCGTTAGTGGGGTGATGAAAAATCTGCTCGATTGGTTGGTTAATACCCCCGCGTTTGTGAATAAACCCGTCGCAACACTCAATGCCTCGCCCCGTGCGCACCATGCTTTTGATGCTTTGAAAGAAACGCTAACGATGATGTCGGCGCAGTGGATTGAGGCGGCGTCGATTACTGTGCCGATCGTTGGCGCTACGACGACGACCGAGGCGATTTTGCGAAATCCACAGCTATGCGCCGACTTGCGCGCGGCGCTGGCGGTGTTTGCCGAAATACAGTGTGAAGTGGCAATCTGAAGTGATTGTTTAGCACTGATACATAGTTAGGTATATAGCTATAAGCCAAGCAATTTAATACTTAAATCAATATACCTATGCTTCTATGGCAATATTCTCAATGCGTATTGATAGGTTTTAGCGCCTTCGGTGCGGTGTTTTACGGTCGAAATCCGCGACGGGGACTCAAGCCCTAAATTCACCGACGAGGTTGGGATCAATACGGATTCAGAACATTGCCGTTTTTGTCCCGAGGTCGAGTAGCTAGAGATCAGGTACGGGCACACTCAATTGCATTAAATGCAATAATCAATTGTATTTTGTGGCGATTCTTCTTTTTGGTGTGCGCAAGCACAATAGCGTCATTGATCTGAATGGCTATTGTGATGACGCTACATACTTTAAATCTTACCCCGCACGGCCTTGGTGAGCGCGTGATGCCTTTGGCGCCTACGCTGACTTTACCCAATGGCCAGCGCTGGATTGCGCAACATTATTTGTGCTATCAGCACACGGTTCAGAGCGTGTCGATACTGCTCGCGCAGATCGATTTTGACGCGCATACGCCGCTGTTTGCTGGGCAAGATGCGAACGGCATGTATTTGCAAGTGGGCCTGATCGGCCGCGAGAATTATGATCGCAGCAATGCCCTGCGTCCGCATAAGCTGGTGTACGGCAGAAAATGGCGGATTGACGCCGATACCCCAACATCAGAAATTATCCAAACCGCTTTTCTGGCGATCAAAAAAGCGCGGGAACACGAAGTGCGCGAATTGCTAACGGTGCGCAGCGGCGATGGCAAAACCAGCGCAGCGTTCAGTAATCATCATGATTTGCCTTTACTGGCGCAGCAGCGGAATGCTTTGCAGGCCTCGGCTCGCCCAATCACTCCATTGGATTTGGCGAGCGCAGTTCGGGCTGAGCTGTCCCCGCTGCGCTTTGCGCAACGGGCGATCGAGCTGGTGCAGCTGCACGAGCTGGCGGGAGAGCGCGTACTGATCGATCTACAATTGGGCGCTGCGCCGCTAGCGCGTCAGCTGGAGGGCGATTTTCCCGAATTTGAAAAGCTGCAACTTAGTGTATTGCTGTCTGTCGCACGCTTGCACGAGTTGCCCTATGCGCTGATGGATGCGCTGATTGCGCATAGTGATCGCCATGTGGATGAGACTTTCCGTTTTCGCGGCTTTGCGCGCTTTAGCCGCAGCAATCAAATTCAGGCTGTTGCCCATTTATCGCTACAAACGCGCGCCTACGCCCATGATCTGGCCGATGTGCAGTTCGAGCAGATTTTCCGTGCCAATAATTACGAAGTTGATGCCAGCCGCGCACCGGTATTGGGGGAGGGCGAGCTAGGGCGTAAAAATCGCCAATTAATCAATCAATATGAAAATTTGCTCGGCCATTTGCCGCAGGGGTATGAGCAAGCGCACGAAACGAAAACAGCTTAAGCTGCGACGTACAATCGGGCTGGGCGTGGCATCGCAGTTTTCGTGGTGATGAAGGATAATTTCATGGGTATATTGCTATAGAGCTTTAAACGATTATTTTTTGGCGATATACCTATCACTATTTTCGTCTTGGTGCCAAACCCATATCATCCAGCCGCAGCAAGATTTCGGTTTTGCGCTCTTGTTTGATTTGCTGCCACGGCAAATCTTCCTGCGCGCCAATCAGCGCGTACAGCATATTGAGCGAGACATTCGGCATGACTTGCTGCAGCTGCGCATACACATCGAACGCATCCGCCGCGCGCAGTTGTGCAGCGGTGGTGATGCCGATTTGTGCCAGCATTTCGCGGCTTTTGGGCCCTAGGCCTTTGAGTTGATCAACCGTTTCCAATGTGCCTCCGGTCAGCCCGTGATTGGGCAGCTCTCAATAAAGGATAGCCACACTGCATGTCGCATGGCTATCCTTTTTCTTTATGCCGCCTGCCAGAGATCGGCTTTAAACACGTCGTCCAGCTTGGTATCGGCCATGCTGGTGGTGTAATTCGAGAGGATTTTTAAGCTAATCCCCAAAATGACGTCCAACACCGTTTGCTGGCCATAACCTGCGCTGATGAATTTGGCGATTTCTTGCTGCGTAGGCCAGCCACGGTTTTCAACAACTTGGATGGTAAATTGGCGCAATGCTTCGAGCTTGGCATTTGCAATTGGCGTGTTGTCGCGCAGCGCGGCAATGACCTCGGCGGGCACTGCGGCTTTAGCGATCGTGGTGTGCGCGGCCATGCAATAGTCGCAGCGATTGAGCCGATTGGCCGTCATCATAATGATTTGTTTTTCGGTTTCGCTCAGATTGGTTTTATTAAAAATCTGCGTCAACGTCAGATAGCCTTCCAGTAGTGCGGGTGATTCGGCCATATTGGCAAAAAGATTGGGAACAAAGCCATAGTTCGCTTTGGCATTACTCAGTAATGCACGGCTTTCTTCAGGCGCGGTTTCAATGGTGTGAGTTTGAAAGCGGGTCATTTTGAATATTCCTGTGGCTTTAAGATTGAACGTTGATCACGATTTTGCCGAAGTGCTGTGCGCTGGCGAGGTAGTCGAAGGCCTCGCTGGCTTGCGCATAGGTAAATTCCTGATCGATCACGGGCGTGATTTGGTGCTGGCTGAGGAAGGCATTGAGCGCGTTAAAGTGTGCGACCGAGCCGACCAGAATGCCGTTGATATTGGCGTTTTTAAATTGCAGCGGCCACAAATTGGGCGTTGGGCCAAAGCCGGTGAGCACGCCGATTTGATGAATATGCCCGCCTGCGGCCAGCGCGTTGATCGAGCGCGCATAGGTATCAGGGCCGCCCAGCTCCAGAATATGATCGACACCCACGCCATCGGTTAGGGTGAGAGCGACTTCGTCCCAAGCTGGCTGCTCGCGGTAGTTGATCGTTTGCCATGCGCCCAGTGCTTTGGCGCGCGCCAGTTTGGCATTCGATGACGAGGTGATAATCACCTTGGCGCCTTGTGCCACCGCCAGTTGCAGCGCAAACAACGCCACACCGCCCGTACCCTGAATCAATACCGTTTCACCCGCTTGCAATTGCCCGCGTTCAAACAGCGCATGCCAAGCCGTCACCGCGGCGCACGGCAAAGTAGCGGCTTCTTGCAAACTCAAATGCGCTGGAATCGCCACAATGTCGTCTTCGCTGGCGACGATATGCTCGGCAAGCACGCCAGCCAGATTCGCGCCGCCCAGCGCGCCGTGTGAATAATGTTGGGTCTGATATTTGCCATCGTGCCATTGAGGGAAAAAATTGGGCGCAACCCGATCGCCGACTTGCCAGCGTTGCACTTTGCTGCCGATTGCAATCACCGTTCCTGCCGCATCGGATAAGGGAATCTGGCCATCGACGGTATCTTGACCGGCATTACGCAAAATCAGCAAATCGCGGTAATTCAGGCTCACCGCGCCGACCCGAATCAAAACCTGATCGGCCGCCAAGGCCGGTAGCTGGCTTGGCACCTGCTGTAATTGAAAAGTATCGTCGTTGCGTTGCAACTGATAGTGGCTACTGTGCTGGGTTTGAACGCCTTGCATCGTGTTTAATCCTGTTTATATAGTGATCGATACATAATATAATCAGGCTAAGATGACGTCGTCAACACATTTTGTAGTGATCGATATGGAAATAAAAAAATCGCGAGGCCGGCCAAGGGCGTTCGATCGCACGCAAGCGCTTGAATTAGCATTGCAATTGTTCTGGGCCAAAGGCTATGAGGGCACGTCGCTGAGCGACCTGACCAGCACGCTCGGTATCAATGCGCCCAGCCTGTATGCCGCCTTTGAATCCAAGCCCGCCTTGTATCGTGAATCGATCAATCAATATCTGGCGCAGCAATACGAGCGAATTAGCGCATTGCTCTCGCAAGCGCCGACCGCGCGCATTGGCCTGAACGCGATGCTGCGTGGCGCTGCCGAGCAATTTACCGCGCCCAATCATCCCCCCGGTTGCCCAATTGCCAGCGGGGTGTTGCGCTGCGCCGAGGCCAATGCGGCGATTGGCGAACTCACTGCCGATCATCGCCGTAACACACGGGCGATGATGCTGGCGCGGCTGCAACAAGGTCAGCAGGATGGTGATTTACCAGCCGATCTGGATATCCACGCGCTAGCCGGATTTTATGCTGGGGTGATTCAGGGGATGTCAGTACAAGCGATTGATGGGGCAAGTACGGTGGATTTGCTCAACATGGCAGACCTTGCCATGAAGGCCTGGCCTGTGAACGGCCACTAAGCAAGCGGCGGCGCTTAGCGCAATTGGATATGCTGCGCCAGATGACTAAACACCGTAGCCACACGGCGCAGGTGGCGGGATTCGGGGTGGGTGAGCAGCCACAGATCGGTGGCACATTCGTCCAGCTCGGGCGTCAAGGCGCGCAGATTTGGCCGCGTGGCGGCTAGAAATGTCGGCACCATGCCCACTCCCATGCCGCGTTCGATCAACTCCACCAACGTTAAAATGCTGTTCACCCGGTAGCGCGGCATGATTTTGGGATAATGCTTTTTGCGCCAGATCACCGTCGGATGATCAGGCAGCGCGTCATCAGGTGCAATCCACGGCGCATGTTGCTCGATCACCGCAGGCAAATCGGCATAGGGGCTGTTTTGCGCCGCAAACAACGCCACTTTGATGCTGCCTAGGTGTTTGCCCACCAGATGTTGCGGCGGCTTGCGGGTGGCGCGGATCGCAATATCAGCGTCGCGGCGGCTGAGATTGGCCAGCTCATTGCCGGTGTGCAAATCAAAGCTCAGCTGCGGATGCTGCGTGGAGAGCACATCAAGCTCGGGGGCGATGAGGCCATGCAGGATGGAATCGGTGGTAGTGATGCGCACGCTGCCAGCCACATCTTCGGGCTGCAATTGCGCCGCCGAGCGCGCCGACTCAAGCGCAATTTCCATTTGCTCGGCGTGGCCAGCTAGGATCTGCGCCATTTCAGTCGGGAAATACCCCGCCTTGCTGCGCTCGAACAGGCGCTGCCCCAACCCTTTTTCAATGCGCTGGATGCTGCGAAAAACCGTTGAGGCATCAACGCCCAGCCGTTCGGCAGCAGCGGCCAGTGTGCCGCCCCGTGTCACCGCCAGCAAAAACTCTAGGTCTTGGCTCGCCAGATGGTATTGCGTTTTTGCATGCATAATCTGCATTCCTGCTTATGTTGATTGCAATAGAGCAAGCTTAGACTAACGCAAATTACACCCAATAAGGAAATCAATATGTCGCAGCCACTCACGCTGGTAAGCCACCTGCTCTGCCCCTTTGTGCAACGCGCCGCCATTGTGCTGTTGGAAAAAGGCGTGCCATTTACGCGCAAAAATATTGATCTGGCCAATAAGCCGGATTGGTTTCTGGCCATTTCGCCGCTGGGCAAAGTACCGGTATTGCAAGTAGGCGAGGCGGCGATTTTTGAATCGGCGGTGATTTGTGAATATCTGGATGAAACGCAGGCACCGCAGCTGCACCCGGCCGATCCACTCTTGCGCGCCCGGCATCGTGGCTGGATGGAGTTGGGCTCGGCCATTTTGACTGATATTGCCGGATTTTATTCGGCTAAAGACGAAGCCACTTTGCAGCTTAAAGCGCAGCAGCTGCAGCAGAAATGGGCGCAAGTTGAGGCGGCGCTGGGTAGTGGCCCGTATTTTGCTGGCGAGCAATTCACGCTGGTCGACGCCGTATTTGCCCCGGTATTTCGCTATTACGATGCCTTTGAGACGATTGAGCCGATTCGCGAGCTGGTGTCGCTGGCAGCATGGCCGCAAGTGCAGGCCTGGCGGCGCGCGCTGGCGCAGCGGCCATCGGTGCAACAAGCCGTTGTGGCCGACTATCCTCGGCGCTTAAATGAATTTCTGAGCCAGCGCAATTCGGTGCTCAGTGCGCAGATGCAGGCAGAAGCGGCAAGCTGCACCTTTTAAGCATACACGGGTATATAGCTACAAGTAGCTATCAACATACTCCGTAACTATATACCCATTAAAAAGTGCCACGATGGCTTACGGCCGAAAAGCTATTTTTGCTTTAAGCAAGTTAGTGATGGCCTAACCCCCTGCGTGTGAACAACACACGATCTGAAGATACCCAAGCTATTTCACACTGGGTTTTCTGCACGCAGCGACTGTTTATTCCACTTGCAGCAATAATCAATTCACGCCAATGGTGATTCTCTCGCCTGCGGGTAGGCGACATACTAAGCGCTACAG